>JAFLBV010000001.1:1200000-1532500 GCA_017302895.1 Ignavibacteria bacterium
CGAGCTACAGATCCACTTTCAGAACAATCGGTGATATTCCCATTGCAATGGTGAGCCGGGAAACAATCACACCACTTCGGCAGGATTATAAAAGAAGAAGACACGATAAAAATGTGATAATTAATACTGCGTTTGAAGAGAAGGTGGGAATCGTCTATTACTATCCCAATATGAAACCCGATATTATCGATTCTTTGATCGACAACGGGTACCGGGGAATAGTAATTGCGGGAACGGGGCTGGGACATGTGAATAAACCTCTTTATCCTGCGTTAAAAAGAGCAAAGGAGAAAAATGTCGCTGTTTACATGACAGTACAGACACTTTGGGGTTATGTGCAGATGTATGTATATGACACAGGCAGAGATATGATGGAACTCGGAGTGGTACCTTGTGCGAATATGCTTCCGGAAGTGGCGTACATGAAACTCGGTTGGGCACTCGGTCAGACTGAGGACCTCGAGGTGGTGAAAAAGATAATGCTCACTCCCGTAAACGGCGAAATCACAGAACGGGAACCGAGCAACGGGTATCTCATCCTGCAGGGTGGAATCCCTGAAGTAGAGGAGTTTATTTCAAAATACAGAAAGTAATTTTTATTTAATATTTAATAAGAGAGATCCGTCATGCCGGAGAGATTGATTAACGAGATTATCAAGCTGCAGGAATTCAGGGATTTGCTCCTTAATACCACCAAAAAGTTTATCGATGTGTCGATTGAAGACCTTGACATACTTCTTGATGGTATCCTCAAGGATGTAGGAGAGTTTTTTCAATGTGACAGGAGTTATATTTTTCTGTTCGACCGTGAACGGCAGATAATGAACAACACTCATGAGTGGTGTGCAGAGGGCATTTCTCCAGAAAAGGAAAATTTACAAAATATTCCTTTCGACATGCTGCCTGAGTGGATGGAGGAACTTTCAAAAGACAGAAATATTCATATTCCACTTGTCTCGGAACTTCCGGAGTCATGGTCATCAGTCAGGGAGATACTTGAAGCGCAGGGGATTCAATCTCTCATCGTGGTGCCGATAATTTTTAATAAGGAAGTGATTGGTTTCAACGGCTTCGACTCTGTCAGAAATCAAAGATCCTGGCAGGAGGAGGAGATTAGCCTTTTAAGGATACTGGCAAACAATATAGCTTCTGCTGTGAGCAGAAGAGAGACCGATATTGAATTGATCAATGCCAAGAAAGCTGCTGAAAAGGCGAACATGGCAAAATCGGAATTCCTTGCAAACATGTCCCATGAAATAAGGACGCCTCTGAACGGTGTAATCGGGTTCACTGAGTTGTTGCTTAGCTCAAAGTTGGACGACAGCCAGAGATTGTATCTCGAAAATGCGATAACTTCAGCACATACTCTTCTATCGCTGCTTAATG
This sequence comes from Ignavibacteria bacterium, assembly GCA_017302895.1. NCBI lineage: Bacteria > Pseudomonadati > Ignavibacteriota > Ignavibacteria > Ignavibacteria bacterium. The sequence goes on from JAFLBV010000001.1 coordinate 1,201,387, forward strand.
ATATTCTCGATTTTTCGAAAATAGAGGCGGGGAAACTTGAACTTGACGAGGTTTTAACCGATATCGTTTCGATAATTGAGCAAACTGCTGATGTGGTTAAACTTCAGGCAGCAATAAAAGGGATTGAACTAATGGTTAACATTGAACCGGGGATTCCCAGATTTGTTACAACCGATCCGGTAAGACTGCGTCAGATCCTTGTAAATCTGCTTAATAATGCCGTGAAATTTACAAACAAAGGCGAGGTGGAGATCAAAGTAACAAATGCAGGCATTAATGATTCAGAGAAGAGGATCCAATATCTTTTTGAGGTCAGGGATACCGGTATCGGAATCAGTGATGCGGATATGTCAAGGATTTTTAAGGCTTTTGAGCAAGCGGACACTTCGACCACAAGGAAGTTTGGCGGAACGGGTCTCGGACTTGTAATCTCGGGGAAATTGCTCGAGAAACTTGATTCAAAACTTCATGTTTCGAGCGAGCCGGGCAAAGGGAGCACCTTTAGTTTCATGTTGGATCTCCCACTCGCGCTTGTAGATCAGGAGGATCCGATCTCCATTCAGTCGATAAAGAAGGTGCTGGTTGTTGAAGACAACGATCAGAATTTGAAAATTTTGAAGGGGATGCTTTCCTATAAAGGAATAGCGGTGGAGACTTCGGGAGACGGGATTGACGCCCTCAAAAGAATCCGTACAGAGGGTGATTATGATGCCGTTCTGGTTGATATGAACCTCCCCTTCATGGATGGTATCGAGGTAATTAGCAATATCAGAAAAAAATTGAATCTTCAACCTGACGAACTTCCTGTTATACTTCTCGGGTCTTCCTCGGATGATCCCTTAATCAGGGAGGCTGCTTCCGGTTTGGGGATTCACTCAATTTTAATGAAGCCTCTTAAGATGGACGAGCTATATGCTGAGTTGGCGAAGATCAGTGATTCCGGTGAAAACCTGAAGGAGGTTGGAAAGAACGAACATGCTCATCCTCACCGAAAGGATCACAGTTCCAACATAATGCTGATTGCTGAGGATAATGAATTTAATCTTGTGCTCGCGAGATCTCTGATACACAGGAACTTCCCCGGGTTCTCAATTATTGAGGCGAGAAACGGCACCGAGGCAATCGAGCTATACAAATCTGAAAAGCCTGACATGATTTTAATGGACCTGCAGATGCCGGAGATGGACGGATTTCAGGCAACAAGAATTATCAGGAAAATGGAAGAAGACGATGGAACACACATCCCGATTATAGCCCTCACTGCAGGTGCTCACCAGGGAGAAAAAGAGAAATGTCTTGCAATTGGAATGGATGATTTCCTTACGAAGCCTGTAAAACTGGATACTTTTGTTGATACATTGCAGAGATTTCTTAAGAAAGATTGATCCCGTTTATATCGAGTCCGCAGTGTGAGCCGGTGCCTGTGAAGATTACTTCCGTACCCTCTTTCAGGGTAAGAGTGACGGCTGAGTTGAGACTTTCGGTTACTTTGGTCAGTCCGTTCATGAAATAAGGAGCGATCAGGTCGGATGCCTTGCCTCTATCAATCGTAAATTCCAGTGAAAATCTTCCTTTTGAGATCGTGGCAGATACCTTGCTTTCATCCACCTGAAACCCGGTCATTTTTGATCCGTTCCATGTTGCGAATGTGAACTGCCTCCCCTGATAGTGAAAAACCGAGAGGAATCCGGTAAAACTTCCTGTGAGCCAGGGTATTTTCGCGACCGAAAACATAAATGAAGTGTCACTGTTGTCGAAGTGGTTCGACTGACACCAGACATACCCTTCAGGAAATGAAGATCCCCAGTCCTTTTCAAGATATGCCTTTCCGCCTGTGAAGTCGATTAACCTTCCGTCCACATTGAGCGAGCCTGAAATTCCGGAAGACATCGAAAGAATTGCATGGTTGCATTCCATCATCGGGACATAAGAGTACCATCCCATAACATTGGGACTGAGGAGAGCAGCTTGAAATATCACCGGATCATGGAACGAAAGAGTGCCCTTTACCGTAATATCCCCTTTGAGATCAAGAATGATATTCTCGCGTGAAAAGTAATTGCTTCCAATATAAACTTTAAAATCTGAATCGTCTGATTCCAGATCCTTGATGTCATTAAATATTACACTTGACCGGTGTGAGGTGCCATCGAGAATCTGAGTGAAGCATTTTGCATCATCTCCTTTCACAATCGCAGGGATTATTGCAAGCACTTCTGTTTTTTCGGAATTAACAAGTTTGTAGAACCACCCCTCAAAAAAGAAATTTTTGTAACCTTCCCGGTGATAAACCCACGGTTTGAAGACCAGTCTGTAGTGGTTGTAGATTGCTTTAAGCATAATTGAACAATAAAGTGAAAAAAATCAGTTATTTTAGCATAACATTTATACAATATGCGAAAAATCAAAATGAAACAAAGACCAAATTTACTCAAAATGATAAGGGCACCGTTCCTGTCATCCATTCTTGCGCCACTTCTCTTCGGAACAATTGCCGCGGTAATTATCAAAGATGGTGCATTTTCTTTTCCCGGCTTCTTCTTTGTGCTTGTCATGGGAATTGGTCTTCATGCGGCAACAAATGTTTACAACGACATCTATGACACTATTCAGAGAACAGACAAACTGAATGTTCACCGGAACGAATTTAGCGGTGGCAGCGGCATTCTAGTTGATTTTCCTGACATGATGCCACGAATGTACAAAATTGCCCGTGTATCACTGGTGATTGCCCTCGCTGGTGCCATCGGGATCGCATTTTTTATTGACAAAAATCTTTATCCATGGCTTGCGGGGTTATATCTGTTGTCTGCATTCTTTGCGAAATATTACACTGCCGCTCCAGTTAAACTGGCATACAGAGGAATGGGTGAAGTGTCGGTTTGGTTTGCATTTGGTCCGATGGCAGTTCTTGTGGCAGCGGTGAGTCAAAATGTTCTTTTTGAACCATTAATACTACTGCTCATGCCAATCAGCGGACTCAGTACCCTCTCAATTTTGTGGATGGGGCAAATGATCGATCTGGACGCAGACAAAGCAACGGGAAAACTTGGTGCGGTATCAAGAATCGGAACAGGTCATTCACGGCTTGTTTATATCGTGATTCAATCTCTCCTGATTGCCAATATCATAATGATTCCGCTTTTTATCCCCAAGGCCGGGTATTTTGTTCTGATCTCCCTGTTGCCATATATTATGCTGTTTCCCAAAGTCGTGAAGATAATTATGCGTGAGCACTCGAATGCGAACGGCTTAAAGCCCGGAGCCGGAATGAATGTGATGGTTCATCTGCAACTTTCGATTTTGCTCATCCTTGGTTTATTGGGTGCTTTGCTTGCTTCTTCCTTTTAAAACCACTGAGCACACAGAGATCACAGAGGGAGGCTTTTAATCCCATTCTCTGTGTGCTCGGTGCGCTCTGTGGTTTATTTCGCTTTGGTATACTTTAGTTAGCTCAACTCAAAACTAATCAAGTTTTCCGTTTTTAAGTTCATCCGCCAGTTTGTTGGCTTTGTAAACTTTACGGATTGCCTCATACATCCCTTTTGAATCCACACCGACAGTTCTGTTCTCTTCGGGGAGATAAATAAAATTACCCACGAGGCTTTCAATGTTTCCGTCGAAAGCGAGTCCGATTACCTCGGCATTTTTGTTGATAATTGCACTTCCTGAGTTACCGCCAACTATGTCATTCGTTGAGACAAAGTTAAATGGTGTGGAGAGGTCGAGATCTTTTGGAATTTCAGACCATCTTTCGGGGAGTGAAAATGGATACTGTTTGTTGAAACTGAAAAAGCGGTCGTAAAGTCCGAAAAATGTCGTTTTCACGGGAGCAACAGTTCCATTGTAGTTGTATCCTTCCATCAATCCATCACTTATTCTGAGTGTCCGGTTGGCATCGGGTGAGATGGAGGTTCCGTACATTTTGTAAAGAATCTGACCGACGAGGCCGAAGGTTATGTTTTCTGTGTCATTCACTTCCTTCTGTCTTTCGCGTAACTGTTTAATCAGGTCGTAATTATCGGCAAAATGTTTTATGAAAGGATCATCGAGAGCCAGAATTTCTTCGGGTTTCATTGCGAAAAATGACTTAACTGTTTCTTTGTCTTTAAAGAGAGTCTTTGCAAGAAGAGCTTTTGCGGCTTCTTCGGAATTTTTCCCGTTGAATATTTTAGCAACAAGATCGTTGCTCTTACCGAGATTCAGGTCCATATAGTCAAGATTTATTACGAGTTTTGCTGCCTCGAGCACGGGATCGAAGTTTTTCGGGAAGATATTGCTGATCATATCTTTATACCGTTTCGATTGCAGGTTTGTATCCCTTTTTTCTTCAGGGAGCTGCATTTCGCGGGCGTATCTCACGAGTTCATAAGCAATCACCCAGTGTCTGGCAGAATAGGTGTTGTTGACGGAGAAAGCCGCCAGTTTTGTATCAATTTCTTTCATTTCAGCCCGGGTTGTGGCAATGCTTTTCCAGACATCACCGTATGTGGCTTTTAGTGAGGGGTCGGAATTTACAAACTCAAGGGCTTTTTTCTCGAAATCCTTTTTTCTGGCAATCAGATACGGATCGCAGAGAGCCTTGTAGGTTTGGGTTATGCTTTTCCAGCCGTTGGAGAAAGCAAGCCTGAGATTCTCATATTCTTCGGCTTTTGAAGGATTGGTTTTCTTAAGTTCGTCGAGTTTGAAATAGAGAGTATTCATCAGGAAAGAGCTGTTTCGGTACTGGATATCTCTCAGGTATTCAAGCTGGGCAACAGTTCTGAGACGGTTGGTTGAACCGGGATTGCCAACTGTAAAAACCAGTTCGCCCTCGACAGCACCGTTTTCACTCCATTTGAAGAAGTTTTTGCTCTTTACAGGTTTACCGTTTTCATCATAGACTCTGTAGAAAGTGCAGTCAAGGTTGTATCGTGGAAAGGTGAAATTGTCGGGATCTCCTCCGAAGTAGCCAATTCCTTCCTCGGGTTGGAAGACAAGCCGCACATCTTTAAATACCTTAAATCCCTGAACAAAGAAGAGGCTGCCGTTATAGTAGGTGGTAACATCGCATTTAAGTCCTGTTTCCTTCTCGTATTTTGCCTTGGTCTCTTTCATCATCTTTTCACGGATCGAGATTTTCTCTTTCAGATCCTTTCCTTTGTTGATTTCGGAGGTGATCTGTTCGGTTACATCCTGAAGGAAGACCAGTTGTTCAGCCACATAGTTGGGGATTTTTCTCTCTTCTTCGAGAGTTGCAGCGATGAAACCTGTTTTGGCGAGGTCTTCCCCCTCTTTTTGAACCTGTCTTTGTACTCCTCTTGCACAATGGTTGTTGGTCATTACAAGACCGTCTTCAGAGACAAAGGATGCAGTACACCCGGGAATTCTGAGTGCAGAGAGGCGAACATCATCAAACCATTCCTTTGCTGCTTCGAAACCATATTTTTCTTTTAGATACTGGTACGGAGGGAACTCAAAAGTCCACATTTTGCCGGTGTCATATTTCCCGGCCTTAACGGTATCAGGATTAAACGAATATTGTGCATTTAGGCTTTGGAACAGAAATGCCAGTGTGAATAATAGTGCAAGGGATCTTTTGAACATTCTTTGAACCTTTGTTAGTTGAGTTTTTTGAAATAATTAGAATTTTTGTTTGCCAATGTTATTTGCCGGAATTCGCCCGGGATAATACGGTTGCAGATCAGACAGTCCTGTTCTCCAAATCAAGCAGCCATTTCTTTTTGTCCAAACCACCGCCATAACCTGTGAGTGATCCGTTGGAACCGATAACTCTGTGGCAGGGAATTACTATGCTTATCAGGTTGTCACCGTTGGCATTCGCGACAGCTCTTACAGCCGAAGGTTTCCCGATTGCAGTTGCCTGTTCCTTGTAAGAACGGGTTTTACCAAAGGGGATATCCATCAGGGCTTTCCAAACCTGTTTTTGAAATGGGGTGCCTGTCAGAACGAGATTCAGATCGAATGCAGTCCTCTTTCCTTTAAAATATTCATCAAGTTGAAGCTTTAGACTGGTCAGATGATCATTTTCACCTTCTATCATTTCATCTTTCAGTTTTTTCCTCAACTTCTCGAGTTGGACGGTTCCTTTTTCCGAGGCAAATTCCACAAAAGTGATGCCTTCTTCATTCGCACCGAGGAGAAGTTCCCCGACGGGGCTCCTCATTGTTGTCTTGAAAATCATAATGTTACTTCTTTCGTTTGTTAAAAAATCCGAGAATTGCTCCGAGGCACACAGACCACAGGGCGGCGAGTCCTATCTGATACGGTTTTGGCAGCATAAAAGTGACGGTATGAGCCGGAAGCCAGAACCAGATGAGAGAATAAAGTCCTTTATCGATATTCGCCCAATTGATCTTTCCTGCGATGAGATTATCAAGCAACCGGTGTAAAAGAACGAGAAGAACGCCAAACTGCGCATTCATAGCAAAAGAGACGGCGAAAGCGTGCGTGAAATTATTCAGTTCAGGAAGCAGTCCCGCTGTAACCAGTCCTTCCACAAATGACTTGTAGCCGGTAAACGCATATTTAATCAAAACCGCAAGGAATGCCCACTCAACAAACTTCAGCAGAAGTTCATGAGTCTTATATGGCATGAATGGTTTTTTATTGATTATCCAGGAAGCGATCATGTCACCCAGGGTACCAAGAATGGCGAACTGGATCATGGCTGAAACGATCGGGTGAAGTGTTACTATGTCAATGTACCATTGCATCGAACAGGAAAATCCGGAATCTGTAAAAAAAATTGTATACTGATTGTTAAAATTAATGAAAAAAGATAAACTTATATTAAGTTTACAACTCGATTGATTTAAAAATAAGAGAAAAAAGATATGAATCAGACGATAGAAAAATTTATTTCAGGAAAGTCATTCGTTCTTGCCGGAGTGTCGAAAGATTCCCGGAAATTTGGAAATGCCATACTTAAGGAACTTGTCAGCAGAGGCTTTACTGTTTATCCTGTTCATCCATCACTTGACAGTGTTGAAGGGGTGAAATGTTACAGAAGTCTCGATCTTGTGGTGGAATTCACACAGTCGTTGATCGTGTGTGTAAAACCTGAAAATGCCGTTTCCGTGGTAAAGGAAGCTGCTGCCGCAGGATTCAAATCGGTCTGGTTGCAGCAGGGTTGCGGGACTGAAGAAGTGAAGGCTGCTGCAGAAAAAGCCGGGCTCGAAGTGGTTGCCGGGAAGTGTATTCTTATGTACACCGAACCCGTCGGTGGTTTACACAAATTTCACAGAGGTATAGTCAGGCTTTTTGGTAAATATTGATTAATTTTCCGAAGCCACTTAATATTATATTATATTTAAGGTTGAGTTTATACATTTTCCCGAAAAAAATGTCTGTTAATCTTACATTTATCAATTAACAAATTTGAGATGTAAAAATGAAATGTCCCGAATGCGGAAAAGAAACACCGTCAAATAAAAGTCACTGTCAGGAATGTGGAGCAAAATTGAAAACAGAATTCAGAACATGCGCAAACGGTCATCAATATTCAGGTGACTACTGTCCTTATTGTCCGGCTGAAGACCGGCTTAGCGGAATCCCCACGGTAGTGGAAGAGAGACCGGCACCTTTGTCAGAAGACAGAACCGTTATCGAAAAAAGTGGTCCTTCCGTCTCCGCCTACCAATCCTCTTCATCATCTCCTTCACTGGGTGACAGAACCGAAATCGTAACCCCGTCAAAGCAACCATTGCCCGGGCAGCCAATGCTTGCACCACTCGGCAGCGAAAAAGTGAATCCGGCAGGAAGAAAAATAGTCGGTTTTCTCGTCAGTTACGACATAGATCCCCTTGGAATGGTTTACAATTTGTATGAAGGAAGAAATCTCATAGGCAGAATTCATCCGGCATCGGTTCTCATTCCAAACTCGAGTGTTAGTGACAAACACGCCCTGATACTTTACAGAGACGAAAAATTTTATCTTGCGGACGAACTCTCGACAAACGGTACCTTTGTTAATGGTGAGATGATCGAAGAAAAAGTGAAGCTCGCTGACCGTGACGAGGTAAAATTTGGAGAAATAAAAACAAGATTCATCATTATTTAGTCTGAACAGGCAGTTCAAACTTTTTATCGATAAATTGAGAAAGAACTTAAGATGAAAAAAGTAATTCATTCTGTTTTTGCAAGGGCATTGTTTTCAAATCTGCTGTTTGCCGTTCTTCTTCTCTCAGCACCATTTCAGGCAGATGGACAGGGATTGAATGCAAGATACATCAAGAGCAACACAAAGGAGTTTCCGAGGAACACCCTCACTTCGCTGCTCGTGTACGACAATTATGGAGTTGCGGTAAAGGGACTCGACAAGGGAAACTTCACTGCATTTCTCGACGGCAAGGAAGGAAAGATCAACTCGGTTTCCACCCTGGCAGCCACGGGTAAAGGAATATACACAGTCCTATGCATCGATGTATCGGGTTCAATGAAGGGGAAGCCGATAGAGGATTCGAAAGCCGCGGTATTGCGGTTTATCAATGAACTCGGTGACAAGGATTATCTCGCCATTTACAGTTACGGCGAGGATGCCAATCTGGTCGCAGATTTCAGTAACGACAAAGGTTATCTCTCTGATCAGGTGAAGAAACTTGCAGCAAGAGATCCACACACCTCCCTCTTCTATGGAGCCAACAAAGGACTTGAGAAACTCCGTGACAAAGCAAAAGCAGATGAACCGGTAAATCTTATAATCATTGGTGACGGCAACAACGACAGTCCCAATGGTGCTTACTCGATTGATGATGTAATCTCCAAAGCAAAAGAAATTGGTGTGCCCGTTTTTACTTTTGGTTACACTTCCGCTGACAGAATTTCCCTCCAGAACCTTGAGAAAATAGGAAATGAAACAGGCGGCAGATATTATGATTCCCCGGGGAAGGAACAGCTTGATGAAAACTTTAAAAAGATGCGTGACAACATCATGAATATCTACATCCTTTCCTATGCGGTCTATGATCTCGAGGGAAAAGGACAGGATGCCAATGGAGTCTATACTGTAAAAAAAGACCCGCTCAAAAGTGAAGTGACCGGAAAGGTCAACCTGCCCCCTTCAAAAGCCGCCGCAAAACCGGAGGACAGCACCGAATTCCCTCTGCTTTATGTATTGATTGCTGCAGGGGCGCTTCTTCTTGTTGGTGGAATAGTGCTTATAGTTACTAGTTCGAACAAGAAAAAACGACAGGAAGCCGAAAGACGCCGCCGTCAGGAAGAGGAAGCTGAAGCAGCAAAACTCGCTTTACAGAGAGAAAAAGAGGAGTTTGAGAAGGCAAAATCACCCGTCGAAACTCCGGTTCGTCCCGTTTCAACTTCGGGGAGAACCATGGTGGAGGAACCGTTCGCACCTACTGTAACCGAACAGGGTGACGCCGGCAGAACTGTGATAGTAAGACCCGGTCAGGGATCGGCAGGCGTTTCCACACTCTATATGGATGTAAAAGTTGGGGAACTTGCCGGACAACAGTTTACAGTCACAAAATCAGGAGCCATTGTCGGCAGATCGCAGGCTGATGCCACTTTGGTGCTGCCTGTATCAACTGTATCAAAAAGACATGCAAAAATTTCCTGGACAAATGCCGGCTTCGTAATAGAAGACCTTAATTCATCGAACGGTGTCTTTGTGAATATGAACAGGATAACAGGACCCGTGCTGATTTCAGACGGAAATTCATTTAAGATTGGTGGCTGCGAAGGTCACTTCAGACTAAAATAGCCGGGAAAAGGAAATGGCAGATAAAATTAAACTCGAGTTTGGGAACAGATCTGATGTCGGTCAGGTAAGAAAGGCGAATGAAGACTATTTCGGCTACTACAGCGGTGTATTTGGCGAACTCTTCATTGTTTGTGATGGCATGGGCGGGTACAAAGGAGGCAAGGTTGCTTCCACTACCGCAGTTGAAGCCATAAAGAAGCACTTCGAGGGAGTGAAACCGGGTGCCGACCTCAGAATGGAGCTCTTCAATTCCCTGAAACTTGCTGACAGAGAGATTTCCGTCAAAGCGGAAGAAGACCCTGAACTCGGAAGAATGGGCTCGACTGCAGTGGTTGTGCTTATTAACAACAATCACCTCTATTTTGCGCACATCGGAGACAGCAGAATATACCGCATCCGTGATGATGAGATAGAGAGACTGACACGGGATCATTCTCTTGTGCAGGAGATGGTTGACAGTAAAATTATCACCGAGGAGCAGGCTGAACATCACCCACAAAAAAATGTAATTCTTCGCTCTCTTGGTCCCAACGGCAACTCTGAACCGCAGGTCGATCCCAGGGATGAGGTGTTGTTTAAGGATGATTTCATTGTCCTCTGCTCGGATGGATTGACGGGTCATGTGGAAGACAGGGAGATCAGGGATATTGTGCTGAAGAATCCTCCCATCGAAGCATGTAACAAACTTGTGAATCTTGCAAATGAGCGTGGTGGCAAGGACAACATTACAGTTCAGGTTATCAAAGTCGCTGACGGGAAAAAGAAGGCTGCAAGTCTGAAGGACAAGGCAAAAATCACACAGGCAGGGATAGTTGCAGGTGTTGCGCTGCTGGTGCTGATTCTGTGGTATGTCTTAAGCAACTTTAATCAGAAAGTTGAGATTCCCGAATCAAAGGAAACTGTAAAAACGGCACAAGACACAGCACAAGCGAAAAACCCCGCTGACACTTCCGGTCAGTCAGATAATAAACGGGAAGACAAAAAGACGGACAAAACTGATACCAAACAAGGCAATGGAAACTAACCCAACGACAAAGATTTTATGTTTACAGAAAACCAGATAATAAAAGACGAATACAGAATAATCCGTAAAATCGGTGAAGGCGGAATGGGTACGGTATATCTTGCCGAGGATATCCATATGCAGCAGGAAGTGGCGATAAAATTGCTGCATCCGGCACTTACCACTGATCCGGAAATCGTCGAAAGGTTTAAAACTGAAGCCAAGGCACAGTATAAACTGACACATCCGTATATCGTCAAACTTACCCGGCTGGTTCAGTATGGTGATGACTATTTCATCGTAATGGAATATGTTGATGGCATGACTCTTAAAGAGATGCTGCGGAAAACGGGACTGCTTCCGGAAGACAGGGCGCTGCCGATATTTCATAAAATTCTTCGCGGTCTTGCATATGCCCACTCACAAGGAATTATTCACCGTGACATAAAGCCCGGAAATATCATCATTGATGGTAAAAGCGGTAACCCGAAGATTACCGATTTTGGTATAGCCAAGATTCTTGGCGACAAGGGGATGACGCAGACAGGCACGAAACTCGGAACTGTCTACTACATGTCTCCCGAACAAATAAAGAACCCGAAGGCGGTCGATCAAAGAACGGATGTCTATTCGCTTGGTGTGACTCTCTACGAAATGTTGACCGGGAACCTCCCCTTCAACACGGGTCTGGATTCAGAGTATGATCTGATGAACGAGATCGTGAATACACCTATAAAAAACCCCCTGGACTACTATCCTCATATCTCTCCCGGCGTGGTAAAAATGATTTATCACATGACTGCCAAGGACAAATCAACGAGATTTGGTCATTGTGAGGAGTATATCGATTTTCATCTTCGAAATGCAAACGAAGATAAACAAACCCCGTCACAGAAGGTATCCAGCGGTTCAGCTTCATTTCTCCTTTTGCTTGCCCTTACAGCCGTTGTGGTTCTCCTCTTTATTTTTGGTAACGATCTTACCAAAATGATCAAAGGAGGTAAAATAGTGAAGGATACCGTTACGGTAAACAAGGACTCAATTGACAAGGTTGAGTTTGACAAACTGCAACGGGAAAAAGAGAAGATGAGAAGAGACAAGGAAGCGAAAGCTAAAAAAGATTCGATTGACGCCGCAAAGGCTGATACCGTGAAGAAGAAAAAACCGGCAGTCGATGAGGAGACAATTCCCCCCGACTCAACTCAAAATTGAGGTGGACAATGTTCGAAACTGTTGACAGAAAATATTATAATCATATCAGACTGGGAGCAATTGTTTTTGCAACAGTTGTAGTGCTTTTTCTCCTTGTCGATTACCTGGCATTTTCCTCGAAAGAGAAGGGAGTGGAGGCAGCTCTTAACCCTGCCGACTTGCAGGTTGTTCAGTTTACGGGAGATACTCTTGAAATATCCATTCCCATGATAGTAAAGAATAATCTTGCCCTCGCAATCACTCCGGGGCAATTTGATGTGAAATTCGGTGGCAAGAGTGTAATTCCTGATAAAGCCGATTTTTCAATAGGAGCCGGCGAGTCTGATACCATCAACATACCTCTGCTTTTTTTATTTAAAGGAAAAGACTCCCTGCATCAACCGCTGCCGCTGGAAATTTCACTGAAGACAGGAATTTTTTACAGGAGCTGGGATGTCTCTTATTCCGGAAAAATTTCACCCGAGTCGATACTCGGAAAAATAATGAGCGAGACAGGCAAAGCCTTTGCTGACGGAAGCCGGCATATCTCCGGTAAATTTAAGGAAACCGGGGGAAATGTGAAATCCACTATCACCGTTAAAAATCCTTTCCCCTATCCCGTCACCGTATCTTTCGATGGAAAACCGATTCTCAACACGGGGTCCAAAAAAGGGGTCTCTGCCTCCTCGACACCCGAGCCTGTAGTGGTTGCACCCGGGAAAAGTGAGGAAATAGTTCTGGTCTTTGCCCATAAACCTGAAAATAAATCTCCGGATAAGGGAAAAGAGAAAAAACAGACAAAAGGTTACCAAATAGGTGGCAATTTGATTATTAAAGTTCTTGATATGCAGGAAAAAAGAAGCAAAATGATCACTCTTGAGGAGGGGAACTAAAAAGTAACGGTTTTATCCGCCCAAACCACCATATTCAGACAATCCACCATGGTGGAAACGGGGCATGAAGTGGTATCCTCAAGTTGTCGTGATTTCAGGCAGGTGCCACATGCGAGAAGTTCACCGCCGAGAGAGACAAAGAGTTTAAGTTGTTCATCCACATTGTATTTTTCATGAGTAAGTCCCTCGCATTCTACAGCCTCACCCATCAGGAAAACTTTTGTTTCATGTCCTTGCTTCAATGAGGTAACCGCAAAACGGAAAGCATTCCACGCTTTTTCAAATTCTTTTGTTTCGATAATAATTCCGATTTTCATTTCTCTTCCGATCTAAAAAGTTATTCTTCGTCACTCAGTAAAAAATTATTGCTTATTGCCTTAAATGAGAATCTCTTCCCCGAAGTGGTTCTGAAAACCAGACCTTCGCGGTTTGCATCGGGATTCAGGGCAGATTTTCCGTTTGCCATTGTCAGTATTTCATCGACAGATTGAGGGAGTTGGAGCGCCTCCTCAATTACTGGGACGGTTGCCAGACCAAATTCATCGATTATCGATTTGAACGAAGGGTAGTCGAAATATTCATATTTATCGATATCGAAGGCATCGAAGAATTTTATGGTTTGCCCGCGAAGTCTGTAGATGTTTTTTTGTATCCCCTCACCGATAAGTTCACCCTGCAGGGCAATATTTCTTCCAAGGTTCCGAAGTTTGTTCTCGATGTCCAGCTCTTTAACGACACACCAGTAGGTGTTTTCGGGATTTTCGACCAGCTCGAGATTCCTTGAACAGATGCCAAACTGACCATCCTTAAGATAAATCGTAATCGAAGTACCATCCACTTTTTCGGTGACATAAAATAGTGAATCTTTATAGTTGGGAAGGGAATCGATGAGATTTTGAATTCTTTCTTCATCAGTCTTGCTAATGAAACCGGGGAATGGACCTTTAACCTCACCGGCGAGCTGGGCGGGAATCGGGGGCTCATACTTCAGGATGCCGAGAATATCAGTGACATCGGTTCCCGGAGGCGGCACTTCGGGATAACCGGGGAGTGATGAAACGGGGATGAGTAATCCCTGGCTTATTACGCCTCGCAATTTTATGGTTTTCAGTCTGAATCCCTCGGTACCGTCGGACATCTTTTTATAAGATGACTTGCGAAGGAACTCGAATTCCGGTTTTACGGGGAGGAAGGAATCAACTTCACAATAGATTGCCGGGTCTCCCGGTTTGAATTCATCTTTTTTGATGACGACTTTCCAGCCGAGAACCGAGGCGACCTGGATTCTGTCAGCACCTTCAATCGGCTGCACATCTGATATAATCTGAATTGTTGCAAGTTTTCTCATTCTATCCTGATTCCTTAAAAATTACCACTCTAATTTAAGCATCAATTCATTAAAAATGGATCAGAGCGGTCTTAAAACCGGAAAAAATTTTTCGCAAAAACAACCGGTTCATAAAACTCTGACCACCGTGTCAAAAGTGCATTCTCTCGTAAAATTTCCGTAAGTTTAAAGATACAATTTTTTGAAATCAGGAACAGTATTATGATATCAGATGCAATAAAACCCGCCGTAAGAACCGACAATATCACCTATGCGATCAGAGATATTTTACTTGTGGCAGATGAAGTGGCAAAAACAGGTAAAGAGATGCTTTATTTGAATATTGGTGACCCCAATATTTACGATTTTGAACCGCCCCGTCACCTGGTTGAGGCCTCTTACAGGGCAATGTTGATGAATAAAAATGGTTACGCCCCCTCTTCGGGTATAAAGGAAGCCGTTCAGGCAATCAGGGATGAAGGCGAAAAAAAAGGAATTAAAAACATCCGTGATGTCTTCGTTACACACGGAGCAAGTGAAGCCATAGATATTTGTCTGACGGCACTTGTAAACGATGGCGAGAATGTCCTCACTCCGACACCGGGATACCCCCTTTATACAGCGATTTCCGCGAAACTTTCCGCCTACGAAAATCCTTACTACCTTGATGAATCAAACGGATGGCAACCCGATATTGATGACATAAAGAAAAAAATAAACAGCAAGACAAAAGCGATTGTCCTCATTAATCCAAACAATCCGACAGGCTCTCTTTACAAAAAAGAGATTCTTGAAGAGATCATCAAGGTGGCTGAAGAGAACAATCTGGTGATTTTTGCCGACGAAATTTACGATAAACTCCTTTTCGATGGCCAGAAACACATTTCGATAGCATCGCTCAATTCGGTAGTTCCGATGATTACATTCGGCGGGCTTTCCAAGAATTACATGGTTCCCGGTTTCAGAATAGGCTGGGGAATTGTAAGCGGAAATGAAGCCAAACTGAAGGATTATCTTGGAGCCATAAACAGAATTTTAAGATCCAGGCTTTCGGCAAACCACCCTGAACAATACGGAATCAAGATAGCTCTTGAAGGTGACCAGTCACACCTCGTTGAAGCAATGAAAAAACTTCAGGTGAGAAGGGACATTACTTTTGAAATGTTGAATCAGGTTGAAGGAATCAGTTGCGTTAAACCTGAAGGTGCTTTTTACGCTTTCCCAAAGATCGAAACGGACAAGACAGACTTTGAATTTGTTACCGGCCTGATAAAAGAGACAGGTGTTGTTGTGGTACATGGCAGCGGATTTGGTCAGGTTCCGGGAACAAGACACTTCAGAGTGGTGTTTTTACCTGAGGATGATATATTGAGAAGAGCATATAAAAAGATTGGCGATTTCTACGGCAAGTTTGCTTAAAGTCTTTAATATATCTATATTTAAAGTTTGATTTATCGTACTTTCACGGACAAGTTTGGATAACATTAACATCACAATATTACCCGGTGGCACTACAATTGTCACCGAGCATGTACCTTATGTGCAGTCATTTTCGCTGGGCTTCTGGTACAATACGGGTTCATGTGATGAGACCATTGAAACGAGTGGCATCTCACATTTCCTCGAACATATGCTGTTTAAAGGCACAAAGCGGCGCACTGCAAAGAAGATATCCGACGATATCGAATCTCTCGGTGGTTACATCAATGCTTTTACAGCCAAAGAGCATACATGCTATTATGCCAGAGGGATGGCTTCCAATCTCGGGAAGACATTCGATGTAATAGCTGACATGGTGCAATATCCACTCATGCGTGAGAAGGATATCAAGAACGAGATTGGTGTTATTCTTGACGAGTTAAACGATTTAAATGACAATCCTGATGAACTGATCTTCGACAAATTCGAAGAGCTGGTTTTCCCGGGTCTGCCTCTTGGATACTCAATTTTGGGTTCAGAGCAGACCATTTCGTCGTTTAGTCATGATATGGTGAGTACACATCACGCTCATCACTATACACCGGGGAATCTGCTGATTTCCGCTTCGGGTAACATTACCCATGAACAGCTTGTGAAGCTGGCTCAGAAGCATCTGCACAAATCGACAATTCGTGCTGAAATAAAGAGGGATTACGCAGGAACTCATCCGGGTATCGAGCATGTGATGCTGAGAGAGACCGAGCAGGTTTATTCGATTATGGGAGCAAAAAGTGTCGGCTACAACAGCGGACAGAGGTTGCCTCTTAATATTCTTTCCCTGATTCTCGGGGAAGGAACGAGCAGCAGACTCTATCAGAACATAAGAGAAAAACTCGGAATTACATATCAGATTAACAGCTTTATCAATTTTTACAAAGATGCCTCTTCGTTTGGCATCTATTTCTCGACAAATACCGGGAATTTTGACAAAGCGATGAAGAATATAGAAAAAGAGCTCAACAAGTTCAGGGAAAGAGAAATCGATCCCCGTGAACTAAAAAGAGCAAAAGAGTATTTGAAAGGAAGCATCCTTCTGACACTCGAAAGCACTTCCAACAGAATGATCAGAATGGCCAATCTGTTACTGAATCACGGGAGAATAATCCCTGTTGAAGAAGTGATACAAAAAATTGATGCAGTAACGGCGGAAGAGATAAAAGTTCTTGCCGACGATCTGCTTAGATTCGAAAATTTTACAAAAGTGTTTATTAAACCGCAAACCAAACTGATAACTACCGCAGCATAGGAGAAGACCTGAATGGGAAAGTTTATTTTGGACGGACAGGAGATAGATTTTAAGCCGGGGCAAACGATAATTGAGGCGGCCAAGGAAGTCGGAGTGGATATACCCCACTTCTGCTGGCACCCTTCACTTACCGTATCCGGCAACTGTCGTGTTTGTTTAGTCGAAGTTGAAAGAATGCCAAAGCTCGCGATTGCATGTGCAACACAAGCTGCTGAAGGTATGGTTGTACATACAGAATCCACGAAAGCCCTCTCCGCCCGTCAGGCTGTTATGGAGTTCCTGCTTATAAATCACCCGCTTGATTGTCCTATTTGTGACGAAGCCGGTGAGTGTAAGTTGCAGGACTACACCTACAGTCACAGCATCGGTGAAAGCCGGTTCACGGAAGAAAAACAGCACAAAGAAAAAAGGGTTCCTTTGGGACCTTATGTGATGTTTGATGGTGACCGTTGTATCTCATGCTCGCGTTGCATCAGATTCTGTGATGAAATTGCCGGGGAAACCCAGCTCACCTTTGTAAACAGGGGTGACAGGGTTACAATTCAAACCTACCCCGGAAAAGAACTTGATAATCCGTATTCATTGAATGTTACAGATATCTGTCCTGTAGGTGCCCTTACAAACAGGGACTTCAGATTCAAATCGAGAGTCTGGGATATGTCGAATACTTCCTCGGTCTGTCCGGGGTGTTCGAGAGGATGTAATGTTGATGTGTGGGTCAGAAGTAATGAAATATTAAGACTTACCCCTCGTCAGAATGATGATGTAAACAGCTATTGGATGTGCGACAACGGTCGTTTGAATACCTGGAAAAATGTGAACGCTGAAGACAGAGTCGACGGTTGCCACATCAAGAGGGAAGCCGGCTTGAGTAAAGCAACCTGGGATGAGGCACTGTCGAAGGCGGCATCCGATCTTCACAGCTACAAACCGGGCGAAATGGCTCTTATCGGCTCAGGGAGAATTACGGTAGAGGATAATTTTATTCTTTCCAAAGTGGCAAATCACCTCCATTGCAATAATCTTGATTTCCCGAGACATATAATTCCCGGCAGCGGTGACGACATCCTGATACGCGATGAAAAATCACCGAATGATATTGGTGCCCTGAAGGCTGGTGTAAAACCTGTTAAAGATGGATTGAATCTGGAAGGTATTCTGAAGGCCATCAACGAGAAAAAAGTAAAAGCTCTGGTTGTGGTTGAAGAGGATCTCGCATCCTTCGATTCTGCATGGGCAGAGGCATTGAAGAAACTCGAACTTTTGATTGTGATAGCTTCCAATTTTAATGCAACCACGGCACATGCCGATGTTGTTTTCCCTGCAGCCACCTGGACAGAAAAGAATGGTGTATTCGTTAATTTCCAAAACAGAGCACAGCGAATCCGTCCTGCGGTTACCACTGAACAAATGGATCGCAGTCTTGACGGTCTTGCAATGAGCCGACTCGATAAGTTTGGAACGAAATATGACCGTTGGGGCAACTACAAAAAATATGATGCCAAACCGTCGTGGAAGATACTTCTTGATCTCGGTCATTTGCTCGGATTAAAAGGCAAATTCGAAATGGCAGAGGATGTCTGGGAAGAATTTACAAAGCATCACCCCGGGTTCCACGGCATCACATATGATGACCTTGGAGAAACGGGAATTACAGTTGATAAAGAATTACTTAAAGTTTAAAGAAGAGACAGATTAAATGGAATCTTGGATAATTGCCGGCATTGCATTGGTAAAAGTGCTTATAATAGCAAATATCATGCTGCTAACGGTTTCTTATTTGGTTTATTTTGAACGGAAAATATCTGCCTGGGCACAGAGCAGGGTTGGTCCCAACAGAGTAGGACCCGCAGGGCTTCTCCAGCCATTTGCCGATGTGTTCAAACTCCTTCTGAAAGAGGATATTGTTCCCGATCAGGCAAATAAACCGATACACACACTGGCACCATTTCTCGCACTTTTTGTAGCATTTGCCACATACGCGGTCATTCCGATCGGGCCTGATGTGGAGATGTTCGGCAGGACGATAAACCTTTCGGTAGTCTCGAACATCAACGCCGGGATTCTTTATGTACTTGCACTCACATCAATCGGTGTGTATGCAATCACTATGTCAGGTTGGTCTTCAGGATCAAAATATTCACTTATTGGTGGAATCAGATCTTCCGCACAGATGATTTCGTATGAAATATCGATGGGATTCTCAATTGCGGGTGTTCTGATTTTTTCGGAATCACTTTTGCCTCAGAAGATCGTGGAATCACAGGCAGGATTGATGTGGAATGCATTTATTCAACCGATTGGCTTTATCACATTCGTTACATCGGCTTTTGCTGAGACGAACAGACTTCCCTTCGATCTTCCCGAAGCTGAACCTGAACTGGTTGGCGGTTTCCATACCGAATATTCCAGCATGAAGTTTGCGGCATTTTTCCTTGCAGAGTATGCAAACATGATAATTGCATCAGCACTTATCGTTACCCTGTACCTCGGTGGATGGCAGGTTCCGTATATTGAAAAACTCGGTCTGTCGGCAGGAGTTCAGGCATTGTTGCAGGTAGGTGCATTCTTCATAAAAATGGGAGCACTTCTCTTCTTTTTCATCTGGGTCAGGTGGAGTCTTCCCCGCTTCCGTTATGATCAACTCATGAATATCGGTTGGAAAGTTATGTTCCCGCTTTCACTTCTGAATGTGCTTTGGGCAGCAGTTTTAGCAATGATTCTCAATTAGGATATCGATATGGCAGTTAAGAAACGAATGAAAGATTTTACATTGATGGAGAAGATATATCTTCCATCAATAGCGGCTGGTTTGGCAATCACACTCAAAAACATGTTCAAACCAAAATATACAATGGAGTATCCCGAAGTTAAGTTTATGCCTTCCGGTCACTACAGAGGACGCCCCGTTCTGGTGGAAGAAGAGGACAAAACAGAAAGATGTGTAGCCTGCGGACTCTGTTCACGCGTATGCCCCGCTCTTGCTATCGAAGTGCAGGCAGCCGAAACTGACAGGGAAAAGGAAAGATACCCCGAAAAATTTGAAATAAACATGCTCCGCTGTATCTTCTGCGGTCTGTGCGAAGAGGTTTGCCCGGAAGAAGCCATCGTAATGAGCAAGGAATATGAAATAGCCTTTACCAGCCGTGAAGACGCCATCTACGGTAAAGACAAACTCCTCACCCCTATCTCAGAACTTCAGGAAAGAATAGAGTTTTTACGAGGAAACAAATAGTTTTTTAGCTGTGAACTATGAAGTATGAGCTATGAGCTAAATTGAAAAAAAGAGGCTGTCTCAAAAGAGGCGGCCTTTTCTGTTTTCATGCTCTCAACGATGCTTTTTATCCTGGTCCGCGTGGCAATATATGGATAGAATCGGGCGGCAAACCCCAAGTAAGCCCTCCGGGCGACATATGGATAGAATCGGGCGGCAAACCCCAAGTAAGCCCTCCGGGCAATATATGGATAGAATCGGGCGGCAAACCCCAAGTAAGCCCTCCGGGCGACATATGGATAGAATCGGGTGACGAACCCCAAGTAAGCCCTCCGGGCGACATATGGATAGAATCGGGCGGCAAACCCCAAGAAAGCCCTCTGGGCGACATATGGATGAAATCCAGGTAACCAACCCCAATTTTACCAAATGGTAAGAAAACATTTGTTGAAGAAAAATATATTATTTCGGAAAAAGTGGGGTAATTTCAAAAGAAAATATCTGATTGAAGTATGAATATTTACCCATATGTCGCCACAAGGGCTCTCTTGGGACTCGGAGATTTTCTCTACCCATATGTCGCCACAAGGGCTATATTATTTCAGCTCATAGCTCATAGATCATAGTTCATAGCTAAAAAGTTATGTTCGCTTTAATAAAGAGGTTTCTCCCCGGTTCTCCTTTGATCAGGCCACGGTTGGTGGCTAGGTGATTGAAATATGAGCGATCGAGGAGATTATCCACACCGACGGTCAATCTGATTTCGCCATAGGGGAGTTTGAACGGTTTGGAAGAAATGTTTAGATTGACCAGACCATAACCGGGTGTCCGCTTTTCAGCAGCCGCAATTTTATTCTGGTCTGCAACACCCGTCAACTCGACTGATGCGTCCGCAAATTCCACTGCTTTTATCCTAAGACCAATCGTGGCATTATCTGCCGGGATGAAAGGGAGGTCCTCGGTTTTCTTTGAATCCTCACCTCTTACTGCGGAAGCATTTCCGTAAAGAATCACTTCCTTCAACAGTTTCAATTCGAATGCAAGGTCGAAACCAAAGATTTTTGCCGCTCCGAAATTAACCATTTGCGTGGCAGGTCTTCCCTGAAATGTGTATCCGGGTTGTTCCACAACGAGGTTTGTGAGTGTGTTAAGGTAAAAGTTTGCTTTAAACATCGCTCCCGATGAATAAAACCGGTATCCGAGATCGTAAAACCAGCCTTCTTCCGGATCGAGGGCAGGATTGCCGAGTTTAACCAGACCGCCAAGGTCGAGAAACTGAAACCTCTCCTCGAGCGAAGGGGAGCGGAAAGACTTCCCAAAGTTGAAACTCACCTGTTGCTCTCTCGTTATTTTGTAGAGGGAGGCGATGTTCAAGCTCCAGGAAAAATTGTTTTCATCTTTTGCTTCCCACAAAATCTTTTTAGACGGAGGATTGTTGTTCACCACTCCGTTCACCGAAACATACTCGGGATTGTAGGATCTTTCGCTTTTGATATTGATTAAATCAAATCTGCCGCCAATGGCAATATTCAAATTCTGAGCGATATTGTCTATTTCATTTTGAAAGAAGATACCACCACTTCTGAATTTGGAGATCGGGACAGGTCTTTCACCGGTAATGGTTGTGGTGTCCTTTG
Organism: Ignavibacteria bacterium; assembly: GCA_017302895.1. Lineage (NCBI taxonomy): Bacteria > Pseudomonadati > Ignavibacteriota > Ignavibacteria > Ignavibacteria bacterium. The sequence goes on from JAFLBV010000001.1 coordinate 1,223,098, forward strand.
TTCTGTTTTGGGTGATGCGTTGTCTTCTGCTGTCCATTTCCCTTTGCCAGGCATCGACACCAAGTACAAATCTGTAGTTGCTGTTGAAGAGCCAGTTTGAGACTGCCTGAATGCCATCGCTCACATGGTCAGCATACGGGAGCAACCTGGCGGTTGGAAGTACAACCTCGGCGTCTCTAACTATCAGTTGATGCCAGTATTTAACGCTGACATTTGAAAGAATGGATGATATTTCGGAGAATTTGTATTCGGCTGAGTACATCTCCCGTTTTGCAGTGGGATAGCGGGCAATCGCTGCTGCTGGGAAAGCGGAGCCACCCGGAAGTCCGATGTCGTCGCCACCATATCTCTGATAATTCAATTCAAATTCATGGTTCAGAAGAGGTTTAAAACCGAACGATGCACTAAGGCTGTTATCGTGATAGTGACTGTTGGAGATGACTCCATCTGGTGTTTCAGTAGCAGAAGCCCCCCTGAATGAACCCCGGATCTTCGCAAACCAGTTGTTTGCCCCGGTGTTGAAGGAAAGGCTCGTTCCCGAACCCTTGTTCACACTGTTGAAAAAACCACCGATGGAACCGGTATAATAAAAGTTGTCCCTGAATTTCCGGTTTTGGGTGATTACATTTACGATACCTCCCAGGGCTCCTGTACCATACATCGATGATGCAGCACCTTTTATTATCTCCACTCTCTCGATATCGAACTGGTCAATCATTGACATTCGTGCGCTCAGTTCAGTAGCTGTTTCAAGTCGGTTTCCGTCAACCATCAGCACGATACCTGTCCCCCTGATTCCTCTAACGGAGATATCGGTAGCCCAGACTCCATCACGGGTGAGAGCGACACCGGGCTCCTCCTTAAGGAACTCGGCAAGACTCAATTTGCTGTTGTTGTCGATTTCACTTTTTTCGATGATGCCGAGTGGATATGGTGACTCCTGCAGGGAGGAAACATACCGTGGACTGGTTACCGTAACTTCACCGAGATGTATTGCAACAGGTGTCATCAAAATATCGGCGGTCACCGAACCGGAGTTGTTGACCGACACATCCATATACAAAGGGGAATAACCGGCAAGCAGAAATCGAAGTGTCACCGTTTCAGTTTTTGGCAGGTTTAATTCGAAATAGCCTGTCTTGTCGGAATAAGTGCTTTTTTGGAAACTTACAGAATAAACGAGGACATTATCCAGGGGATTCAATGTTTTTTCGTCTGTTATTTTTCCTGAGATCTTTATATTCTGTGCAAACATTGAAGTAGTAAGCAGCAGAAAGACTACAATTATTTTCATCCGGGCTTCACTAAATAAATCAAAAATACATCTGATATATATTAAAACGGGATGCAAAAAACAACTTTTGGTACGCCTGAATCGGGCAAATTTCAAGAAAAAAGAAAAATAACCCGATATGGGATAAAGAATCCCGAAACATTAGTAAATAATTGTTAAATATTTTTGAAAAAATAGCTAAATTCGCCCTTTAACCCTGATTATTTATTCAGAAAATTGAACAACCATACAGGCATGCAAAACCCGGTAGACAAATGAATTGTTTAATAGTTGATGACGAGGAAATTTCGCGGAAGATTCTTGAGAAGTTCGTTGCTCAGACTGAGAATCTCGAACTTGCGGGTTCCTTCTCCAATGCCATAGATGCTGTAAAAGTATTAAAAGATCAGGAAATTGATCTGGTTTTTCTTGACATTGAAATGCCCGAGATGACCGGCATTGAAATGATAGAAACCCTGAAAGAGAGTCCCCAGATAATATTTGTTACCGCAAAAGAGAATTATGCTGTCGAAGCTTTTGAGCACAATGTAACTGACTATCTTCTGAAGCCGATAAGTTATGCAAGATTTTTGAAATCGGTCGATAAAGCCATTGAAATATACAACAAATATGCCGAGGGGACGGCGCCCGGCTACATTTTTGTAAAGGTTGATTCAAGACTTTTGCGACTCAATCTGGCTGACATAAATTTTATAGAAGCCAAAGGTGATTACATCCAGTTGCACACACAAACAGGAAAGCATCTGATTTATTCAACGATGAAGCACATAGAGGCTAAACTTCCGAAGAAAGAATTCGTAAGAGTCCACAGATCATTTATTGTCAGGATCGACAGAATCGCCGACATTACGGAAAACAATCTTATGGTTGATAAAAACATCATTCCGATTGGGGCGATGTATAAAAATGATCTTTTAAAGAAACTTAACATATTATAAAAAGGAAAAAGAGAGAGATGAAAAGAGAAATACACGGATGGTGGAGCCCGCGACTGGAGAAGAACATGGAAATTGTTGTATACGGGCACTGGGGCATTCCGTTGCTGATGTTCCCTACAGCCGGTGCGGATTTCCTTGAGTATGAAAGATTTCAACTGATAAATGCTATTTCACCCTACATCGAATCGGGAAAAATCAAGGTATTCTCGATAAACAGCATTAACAACGAGAGCTGGTTGAACAATTCGATGATGCCACACCATAAAGCCCTCAGGCACATGACATACAACTACTATGTGACAGATGAAGTGGTGCCATTTATCCACTCAAACTGCGGTGGTCTGCAACCCATCATGCTGACGGGTGCCTCACTCGGAGCACTTCATGCAGCAAACATCTTTTTCAGAAGACCTGACCTGTTTGCCGGTACGATTCCGATGAGTGGTTATTATGATTTGAAAGCTTACACAAAAGGGCACTACGATGAGAATGTTTATTTCAATTCCCCGGTCGATTATCTCTCAAACCTGAATGACGAGAATCTGTTAAATCAGATGCGTCACAACAAGAGGATAATAATTGCTACAGGTCAAGGAGAATATGAGGCTCCTCAGGGGTCAATCAATCTTTCCAACATTCTTCGGAGTAAAGGGATACCGCATGAACTTGAGATTTGGGGACACGACATGCCACACGACTGGCCTACATGGAGAAAAATGCTGCCATACTTTGTAAGCAGACTTTGATTTTCCGGTCAGATCTCAATAAATTTATTGAGAAACAGGTTACCCGCCGGGCCTGAAAAGGCAGGATTGAAAACCACACCCATATAATTCCCCTTTTTGAATGCAGCAGGAATCTCATTGTGATCAGTGAGAACTGCTGCGTTAAATTCATTCGATGAGGGGAGAAACAGCTTTTCGAAATACAACCCGTCCAGAGTCACAGCATCCATAAAGATCACATTATCGCAAATATCCGCACTTAGTTTTGCTGGAAGTGATGGAACTACAGAAGGAACAGCAAGTGACAGCGGAAAAAACCCAAGTCCGGCTTTGCCTGTCTCGTGAGTGTTTTCACACATTATCGAGAATCCGTTGCCGATCCCCAAAACCGGCTTCTTTATCATGCGAAGCATTGAAAACAGATTCAGTAGATGGAGCCTTTTGATTGCTTTCTTCAGGTCGTGACAATCGGGGAGGATGATTTTTTCAGCTGAAAGTATTTCGCTTTCAACAGATGTAAATTTGAGGTTTACCCCAAGCTTCTCCAGTTGCCAGAGAAGATATTCGGGTCTCTCGCCGTAATCAATAATTGCTGTCATCGGTTCATGTATGAATTAAAATAATAAAGGACGCGGATACACCTGAGTGCGTCCGCGTCCCGTGAAAAGAAATATTACTATTTCAGAAGCTGCATTTTTCTTGTTTCTTTATACAATTTGCCATCAACAGAAGTAGCAGTGATTGTATAAATATAGCTTCCGCTCGAAAGATTTGATGCATTGAAATTCAACTGATGTGAACCGGCTGCGAAATCTTTGTCAGCAATCTTTGTAACTTCAGAACCCATCATGTCATAAACTGTGATGTTAACTCTGGAAGCTGCGGGGAGAGAGAATTTAATTGTTGTTGAAGGGTTGAACGGGTTTGGATAGTTCTGCTGTAAAGCAAAAGAATTCACGCCGGCAACATCCACTTCGATAATGTTTGAATAAGCAAATTCACCATTCAGGTCAATCTGACGGAGTCTGTAGTAGACAGTTCCGGTTAGAGCCGGGTTGTCAACAAATTTGTAAACCTGTTTGTCAGTTGTTGAACCGGCACCTTTTACAAAGCCAATCTTGTTGAATGTAAGTCCGTCTGTTGATCTTTCAACTTCGAAACCGAGGTTGTTGGTTTCGGTGGCTGTTGTCCAGTCAAGAACTACGGCTTCACCTGTCTGAAGAGCTGTAAATGAAGTCAGTTCCACAGGAAGTGAAATCGAAGCTTCGTGAGCACCTTTGTAAGGGAACATTGCGTTTCTTGGATTGCCGTCGATATCAAACTTTACCTCAGGCATCGGCATTCCTCTTAAATCCCAGTCACCATTTGAAGCACCTGTCAGGTGTAGGTCGGTGTTGGATACAAAATTGACCATTTTGTAGATCGATTGGGGATCCTGTGAAGTTGTGGTTTTCCAGTCGTTCAAAGTGGCAACGGCTGCACTTCCATAATAACCGAATGATGAACCGATACCTGCGAGGTAATAGGCATTCCAGTTAAAATTGATAATATTGGTGGCGCTTGCGGTCATCGGGAAGTGGATCAAATATGAAGTTGGGGTACTGTTTCCCTGATGGAAAATGTTGTTTCCAACATTCATTGTGGCATCTGAGTTTAGTTCGTAACCGATGCATGCATTGATACCTGTGGTTGCAGGAGCATCAATTCTGAAAGAGTTGTGACCGATATTGATGATTCCGTTCCATGTTGCGGAGCCAAAAACGATTCCGTAATATCTGTTGGCTGTGGAAACACCTGAATTTGTGAAGTTTGGAGCAATAAAGTTGTTTGCAACATTTATAACACCGGTATTACCGTAAACAACAATTGCACCGGCGAATCTGTTTGCAGCGGTATTCACGGCAATTTTGGGGAATTTGTTGTTTGCTATAACAGTAGTATCGTTGGTTACACTTCCTGTAAGATAAACACCTGCATAGAAAGTACGGTCTCTTGGATCAGAGATTATGATGGTGTTACCAACATAGTAATTCTTTGCGATGTAGAAGGTTGTTATGGCTCTTCTGCCTGCATATATGTCGCATCCCTGAATGGTTCCGGTTACGGGTGAAGTAGGATCATTTCCCCACATTCCAATACCTGATTCGAATGAAGAAGCGTCACTTCCTATCTGGCAGTTGGAGATAAGAATGTTGTCAGGGCACTGACCGACTGTACCGATTGAACCGTCAACCGCGATACCTGCAGTGTTTAAGGTTCTCGAGCTGTTTACATTAAGAATCTTAACATTCTGAATGGTTATAAAGTCTGAATTGTCCTGAACTTCGAGAGCCCATCTTCCTGTTGCGAGGTTTGCCTCGAATGTAAGGTCTCTTGTACCGTCAGCGTTGTTTCCATTCGAACCGTCAATGGTTACATAGCTTGAGTTGAGTATTGTAAAAAACTCATTCGAAGCATTTACACCTGTAAGAGTAACAACCGGCTGTTTTGTGGCAGCAGGTTTGATTACCAGTCTGTTTGTTGCAGTAAAGGTGGTGTTGTTTATGAAGCAATGAGCGGTTTCGGTGAGGTTACCGTCGATGATAAAGGTTACCACGCCGTTGGCACCATTTGTTGAAATAGCGGCGCATGCAGCAGAAAGGGATGCGTAACCTTGTGGATTTGCACCCTGAGGGATATAATATGTTCCCGAAAGTGCCTGTGCATTTAGTGCACCAAGCCCAAGGAACAACAGAAATAACGACAATTTTGTGATGATATGTTTCATGGTTTCTCCATTTTTGTTTGTATCCAATGATTAGATAAACAGCATCTAAAATTAATCATTAGAAGGGAGACTACAAAACATTTAGCTGTTGATTAAAGAATCAGGCTGAGAGGGATGTGTAATAAAGAAAGCGGAGGTTGAAATGGTTTGCCAACTCTCCGCCACTATGGGATATCTTGTTTTATAACTGCTATCAGGCTGTTATTTTACCAAAAATGATACCGTATTATTGCCTGAAGGAATTTTGTTTGCGAGAAGTGCAGACAGGGAGTATTTACCACCGCCGGTAAAGAAGAGGGTGCCAAAGACTGTCAGGTAGAGCAGCGCCATCTCTTTTTTCTGAAAAGGATCAGCCCCATGCGCAATAAATGCAGCGACAGCCATCGTGATTATGAGTGGAATTGCAACTGTTCTCGTAAAAAGCCCAAGTACGATAAAAATTGCCATAAAGAATTCTGCTGACATTGCGAGGAAGAAGCTCGCTTTCATGCCAATTCCAAGGAAATCGAGAAATTTTATTTCCTCCCCTGAAAAGTAGTTTAAAAATTTACCATAGCCATGACCGAATGCCATGAAGCCGCCAGCAAAAATTCTGAGAATAAGTATTCCGAGATCGTTCATTTTTTATTCCTGTATTGAAGTTATGTGAATTATATGTTATAACATGTAATTTTATAAAAGAGTTCCTTCAATATAGACAAAAGAAAGTAAACGGTTACATTATTTTACAAAGGTTTACCTGACGGTGGCACATGTTACAATTTTGAGGAGTAACTTGAACTCAGAGTTTAACAATAATTTCAATCACAAACGACCGGGAGACAGCAATGAAAACTTTAACCAGCACCATCGTTGTAGTTTTAATGCTCATTGCAGCAACACCTGAGATTAAATCTCAGAGTACAGATCGAATCAATTTGAATTCGATCACATCGTTAAAGAACGGTATCACATCAAATAACGCAGGCTTGAGAAAAAGCTCGATTTATATGGCCGGTCTCTACGAAGTAAAGGAAGTCGCTCCACTTCTTGCAGAAGAGATGAAAAAGGAACTTGATCCCTCAACTAAAATCCTGATAGCCCTTTCTCTCTTTAAAACAGGTGATGAAAATTTCTTTGGAACCATCGAGACAATGGCAAAAATGGAGAAGGATGACGAGGCACGCAGAATGATGTATGCCATCACAGAGCAAATCAAAATGGACAGAACATATTCAGTGCCCGCAGAGTAAAAAGAAGATATTTCGCATAAATCATTACCCCTTCGCATTACCTCAATAATGCAAAGCCCGGTGCCGCCCCCTAAAAAAGGGCGGTTTTTTATTTTAAAGGACGCAGATGCACGCAGATTTGACAGATTAACGCAGATGGGAAAATGGTTACACGGATTAAACGGATTTTCCACGGATTAAACGGATTTTTTGTCAGAGCCCTTCGGGCGACATATGGGTAGAAATACGGCACTCAACCTCGAGAAAGCCCTCCGGGCGACATATGGATAGAAGAATGCCGACCATCACCAAAAAAGCCCTTGTGGCGACATGTGGATAGAGGAACCTCTCTTATTCGACATTCATAACTTCTTACTAAAAAATATCTTACGATCACTTTGTAAATTTTATATATTACAACATATAAAATTTACAATCTGCTTCTGTAACCAAACGACTGAACAAAATTCTCTTCGATATTTATTTTTCGGGAGGAGACAAGGTATGCTCCAAAGACACCGAGACCTCCTTCTATATTGGAGAAAATGACCTCATCGAGCCTTACAGAAAAGTCATCGAGATATCCCTCGGTCGAGCCGTAATAATTCCCGAGATTTTTATCCATAACCAGCACTTCAAGAACGGCATCCTGAATTACATAGGAATACTTGTCCTGATCACCTGCCGAAATCTCCGACATTATTTTGTTAATTGCAGCATACTCGTAGATTAAAATCTTGTCTCTTGTTACTCCCGGGTATAGAGGTTTTTGTGTACCTGACACATCGGCAAACTTGAGAGGTATCTCTTTTTTATATCCCTTCACCACACCGTTTTTATCAGTAGCGTAGTAGAGGACAAGCTTTGGAACATAAATATTATCCGGTGAACCCGACCACTGAATGGTAAGAGCTTTCTCCGATGGATTTTGGGTAATTGTGGAGATAAAATTCTTCGACAGCTTAAAATCCAGATCACGGGGAACAGCACACTTCGATTTAAGAACCTTACCGTCGGGCATAACAGCAGTCAGAGTGAGGGTATCATTCACACGGGCTTTCATCTGGTTCAGGACATAAATTGGTGCGGGAGCCCCAAACTTTTGTCCGATTGCTGTGGAGGTCGAATCCTTAAAAGTGTAGGTGTTATCGTAGAATTTTGAATAGATGGAAATGGTTGCACCCTGGATAAACGGAGAAACGGAATTTTCGTTGGGATTAAATCCCGGTACATCATAGGTTTTGGCGGCAATCGCGATCTGTTTGACAGAGTCACCTTTGATTACCAGATTGAGTATGTACTTTTCCTCGTAATTCTTTTTGGGATCGAAAGATGAATCACATCCCGTAAAGCAAAGAATTGCAGCCAGCAGAGTTAAACTAAAAGCGAGATTTTTCATATTTGCACCTTCAGGGAAAGGGATGGAAGGAAGGGGAGCATATCAACCCGTTCACCCGTTTTGTCGTCAAAATAGAAGATATTTCTTCTGTCATAAACATTTATAATGCTGAAATCGAGTGTGCAAGCCATAAAATAAATAAAAAGTGTTTTTGAGACTCCGATATCCATCCTGTGATAAACAGGGAATCGCTCGGAATTTACAAGACCGTAGAGGCTTTTAGGGTCATACTGCCCGAGAGCGAGCCACTGTGTCCAAAAATCATCTATTCTGAACCGGTCGAGGTATCCTGCAAGTGGAGTGTAGGGTCTTCCTGTCGAGAAATTCCAGGTGAGGTAAATATTCCAGCCGTCTCCCGGATTAAATCCGAGAATGGAATTGAGGGAATGTCGTGTATCATACCTTGGTGAGTATCTGGCACCATCCTTGAATTTATAAGCCCATCCGAGTGAGTAACCGGCTTTGAAGTAAAACATATCTGACTGCATTATCAGGTCTGCTTCAAAACCGTACGACTCCCCGTTCAACTGAATCAGATCAGGGTCTCCTGCGGTAAATTTACGGTCATTAAAATCGGTCAGGTTCCTTATATCTTTGTAGTATCCTTCGAGTTCGAGAACAATACCGGGAAGTGGAGCGATTTTCACTCCTGCAATGTAATGATAAGCCTCAGGAGTCGTGAGATAATCGGGCACAACAATCCAGGGCTCAAAAATGGAAAGGAGGTCGTTTTCATCAACCAGAGTGGTTACTTCCTGTGAATATTTGCCAAAAGAGGCTTTTACAGTGAGCCAGTCAGTCAGTTTGTAAGTGGATTTAATTCTGGGTTCGATAAATCCCGCGCGGTTTTTTGTCAGGGTAGTCATCAGAATTCGTGCGCCGACATCAAGCCCAAAATTTTCAAATGTCAGGAATTTATATTTCAAATAGATATTCATCGAGACACCACTCGACTCGAGTTTGGTTCTTGAGCCGCGCAGGTTTTCCTGATCGAGAGTTGAATTGAACACCGTGGTGTGAAGTCCGACTCCGAGCTCATCTCTCGAATCGAAGATATAAGTAAAATTCCATTTCGAAGAGAAATCTGTAACCGAATTTTTCCTGTCTTTCACATTACTAAGATTTGGAGTGACTGCTGCATCAAAAGATGAAAGGGAAAAAGTCATTTCGGAAAAAATCGGAGCAGCCCAAACCTGGTACCAGTTCAAACCGAAGACATTGTTTTTTAGGGAATAATCTTCTTTAACAGGGTTGTTGTTTTTAAGATCATCCTGACTCCCAAAGAGATGGAAGACAAATTTTGAGTTTTCAAGTATTTCAGGATTGCTGTAGTTTACCTTGAAGGAATAATCGTAAAAATCGAAAGGGGAAGTTTTGTTGTTCAGGAATTTTTTCAGAGTTTCAGTAAAATAGCTTTTTCTTCCGGTCAAAATAAAACTTCCGCCCGGTATTGGTCCCTCCACGAAAGCTTTTCCTGAGAGGAGAGATGCATTCAGGCCGGCGCTGAAGTGGTTCTTGTTGCCGTCTTTTGTGATAATATCGAGCACCGACGAGAGTCTTCCCCCGTGTTCGGCAGAGAAGCCCCCTTTGTGAAATTCGAGTGCAGAAGCGATTTCGGGATCGACAACGGAAAAGATGCCAAGAGCGTGGAACGGATTGTAAATGGTGGCACCATTCAGGAGAACAATATTCTGTTCATTGTCACTTCCTCTTACGAAATAACGGGCCGAAACATCACCCGTTGTGCTGACTCCTGCAGTATACTGCAGAGTCCGGAGAATATCGGCTTCCACTCCCTTTGGAAGAAGTTTTATTTCCTGGGCGGTAATTTTCTCGAGCCCAAGATCAGTAGCATTGGCTTCGACAGTTTTTTCGCCGTAAATGGTAAGGGTTTGGGTTGTGTATGAGGATGGAACCAGCTTCACATCTATTTGTGTGATTTTACCGGCGGGCAAATCGACCGAAATTTCCTTTGTTTTGTATCCGACCATAGAATAGATAATGGTCTGCTTGCCATCGGGTACTGAAGTGATGATGTAATATCCCGAAGTGTTGGTAGTGGCACCTGTCGTTGTACCCTTGATTACCACATTGGCGTAGATCACTGCCTCACCGTTTGTGGAATCGGAGACAAATCCTCTTAGAGTGGCTTTGTATGGTTCGGGGTTTGCTTGTGAAAAAATAAGAAATGAAGAGAACAGAAACAGAACAGGAAAAAATTTCAAACGGAAAACTCCTCTGTGAGAAACGGTAAACCGGTTGCGCTCTTTGGAAGGCAACCGGTTATTCAATAAAAAGACAAATTATTTCTCTAATATTAAGGAATTGGCAGATATTTTTTTGTAGAAATAATATTATCCTTTAATCATAATGAGCATCATTTTGGTTTTTTCGAGAGCGATTAACCCGTGAGGTACATTTGCAGGGAGTTTTATGATCGATCCTGTTTCGACAACGAAGGGTTCACCACCAATTTTGATTTCCATTTTCCCTTCGACTACATTAACAAGAGCATCAAATGGGGAAGTGTGCTCGGTCAGATTTTCATCTTTGTCGAAAGCGAACAGGGTGACATTTCCCGATGTGTTTTTTAACAGTTGTCTGCTTACAATCGATTTTTCTGAATAATTGATTAATTCGGAAAGATTTCCATTTATATCTATATTTAACATTTTATGCCTCAAATTACTGGATTATTGGATTACTGCATTATTGCATTATTGGATTACTGCATTCACTCAAACATCATGTCGAGTTTGTTTTTTGCCTCCGGTGACATCTTTTCGGGATTCCATTGTGGCTCCCAGACAAGATCGATAAATATTCTGTATTCGGGGAAACCTGTTTGGAGATTTCTCTCGACCCACTGAAGAATACTGTCGTGCATGGGGCAGCCGGGAGTGGTGAGGGTCATTCTGACAAGGATTACATCTTCCCTGATGATCACATCGTAGATCAGACCCAGTTCAACTATGTTCAAGTTGAGTTCAGGGTCAATTACATTTTCCAAAGATTTTAGAACGGCTTCATTGGATGGTATCAAGTCATCACCTTTTATAGATTGAAAGAATATTGTATGAAAAAAGGATAATCCCCGTGAAGTAGAAGGAAAATCCCGCCAAAATCAAGGATGGTAAGTTAATCAGAATTGCGATGACAATCAGAAGAATCGAAAAATTTGTGATGTAGTACTGCGTTTTTGAGAGATTCCTGTTATAAAGGTCTTTCAGCAAAGGGACATCCTTCAAACCGACTTGAGAACTGTAATAGTGGAACCAGATCAGGAACGGGATAATTTTGTACATCTGTCCAAGAATCAGTTGAGTGATGAAACCGAAAATCAGAATAAAACCATAAAGAACGGGAAAATTCAACTTCTGAACACTATCGTAATGTCCGAAAAAGAATGTCGCACTAAGCAGAACAGCAACAAGCAGGGCTGAATAGGCAAACATAGAAAATTTTATCCCGAGGTCGAGATTCTTCTTCATCCGCTTTTTGATTATCAAAATAATCTGAACAAAGAAAAGAATGAATCCCGCAGCAAGGAAGGGGACAAACACATAGTCACCCGCACTTCCGAAACCTGCAATTCTAAAAAGTGAAAAACCAAGAACGCCCGAATTGACGAGGATAAAAACTCCCCATGCCGGTTTTACAGAAAAGCCGTGGGACAGTGTAAACATAGGAATGAGTTTCAATGAGACACCGGCTATTACCATCCCAATCCACCCTGCTATTCCGATATGGGCATGAACGGTAAGGAGACTCAGATGATCACCCGGAATGAAGGGGATACCTAGATTGATGGCGAGAAGCAGGCCAAGCACCACCACGAGGAACAGATGGATATTTGATGCCATCAGAAAAAGTCCGGTAAGGTTGTTTTTCTTTCGCTTGCTAAGGGTGACTGCCATGTTAATGAGAAAAAGAACCACCGATATCACAATCAGTGATCCTCCCGATATCATCAGGGCACCGAATGAAAACACCCAAAATGAATAAACGAGCAAAATCATCCCCGATATATGGAAAGCATACTGCGCGAAAGCAAGTTTTTCCGAAAAGAGTTTCACCTTTAGAATTATGGAAATCAACTGGAATATTGCACCAAAAATAGTCAGGGCTATCCAGCCAAGAACGGTCATGTGAGTGATCGCAAGCAATTTTGGAGAGAAATGGTGTCCTGTGATCTCATCATAACTCAAAAGCAGCATAATACAAACCGCTATAAGAGAGACAATCGCTGAAATAAAATAAGTCGAAACAAGCCTGAACGAGGGTGAAAGTTTTGTTGCGAATCCCGGAACCATGCTAATCTTTCTTTGAGATAACTACTTTGTAATAATTGTCATTTATTTTAGTCGTAATAGCCTGAAAACCGATCTCATCAAGTTTCTCATAAAGCATCATTGGTTCTCTGTGGTGGTGAACGAGAAGGATTGTTTTTTCGTCAAGTTCTCTTACTTTGCCGAGTATTTTAATCATTGGCTCAGGGGGCTCAAGGTCTCTTACATCCATCTCGATCACATCGGGTCGCTCTGGTTCTTTTGATGTTGTTTTGTGCTCATCTTGCGATGCACTTAGCGTATCGCCAGACCTGAAAAAATAGATGTTGAAGACGGAATCAACAACTTCGGTATGGTGGTCGTAACCCCTTTTTGCAAGTACTGTGTACAAAGGCATTGGTTCAAAGGAATTGACGAGGTGAAAGACTTCTCCTTCTTTCAAAATGGAAATATGGTCCATTATCAGATGAAAAGGATCAACCCCACCTGCGAGAGTCTCTCTTACATCCAGTTTAAGCTTCGGAGAATTTGCGATAAATTCCACTAAATTCCCATTTATTTCATTTCCTGACATTCTAAACCTCAAAATTATTGGATTATTGGATTACTACATTATTGGATTATTGGATTTCCTGACCATCGCAAGCTTAATTTCGTCATCAAAGATATTTTTGATTTTTGTGATCGATTTTTCCTTCACCTCCTCAAGGTTGGTGTTCGAGAAAAGTTCATAAGCTGTCGCCCGAAGGTTGCTCCACTGGTGATGAACAGGACAGGGGTCATCCGGATTGCATTTATTGAATCCGAGGACACACATGTTGAAAACCTCGAGTCCGTCGAGGGCATTGATGATATCGATCATTTTGATCTGTGAAGCGGGAAGGGCAAGATTGAAGCCACCTCCATTTCCCCTTTTTGAATCAATCAGCTCCGATGTGGTAAGCTGTTGTAAGATTTTTCCCGTGAAATCTTTAGGGATGTTCAGGATACCCGAAATTTCTCCTGCAGATATTGTCGTTCCCGAGGGAAGCGTAGAGAGAAGCAGAACGGTCTGAAGTCCGTATTCACATTTCTTTGAGAAAATCATATTGGTCCTAAAAATCCTTCCTGTTGAATTTCAGAAGTGCGGCTGAAAGAGGCAACACAGTCCACAAACAGAGAGCAAAGGCAGAGATGATGGTTCCTGTTGCCGACTGGAAATACTCCTGAAAAATTGCACCTGTGTAGCCCATGAGTGCAGCAGAATCGAGGTGAATCAGGCAGAAAATTCTTGCGAGATCAATCGGGTTGAAAGAACTGATTATCAGCAGAGGGAGTTCGAGAGGCCAGTCGGCAAAGTAGATCGAGATTGCAAGAATGATCCCGTCATAGAGAAGGGCAAGCAAAAACCAGAGGGAAAGAGAGAGTCCAAAACCCTTTGCCTTGTCGTCCTGAAAAATTGCGATTAAGAAAGCTATCGCAAGAAAAATGAATGTGATAAATGCTCCCGTAACAAGAAGTGAACCGAGTGGTGCCGCCAATGCCATCGTAATATCAGAAAACAGGAGAAATGGAATCAGTATTCCGAGAAACTGAGCCAGAACAAGTGGAATGGAAACACCGAACCATATTCCTGTCACGAGGTTGATCCTGCGAACGGGTTGTGTAAGCATAAAGAGAATATATCCCTTGCTGTTGTAGTAGAAAGTGGTGCCATGCAGGAGTGTAAGCAAGGGAACAAACGAAACATTAATGCTCAGGATATTGGCTATTACTCCGGACGGTTCACTTGTGAAGTGAAAAATCAAAGATGTGAAAAGGAGGAAAAAGAGGAAATAGAAAATCACCAGTCTCGATCTGAGTACATCTCTTATCTGATATTTAAAAATCTTAATCATATCGTGCATGGTACAAATCCCTTTGTCATGATACTTGCCACGGCTCTCTCAAGGCTGGGTGTATCGTTCAAAATTTTCAGATTGTCGATGCTGCCGCTGTACCTGACCTTCCCCTCGAGAAGAAAAATTACCTGATCTGCCAGTTCATCCACCTCGGGCATAATGTGTGAAGTGAGTATTACAGTTGTTCCTGACCGGTGAACCTGCCGGATTTTATCTTTCAGTATACCTGATGCTACCGGATCAAGGGATGAAGTAGGTTCGTCGAGAATCAACAGTTCCGGTTTGAACATGAATGCAATGGCTGCGGAAAGTTTCTGAAGCGTACCACCTGAAAGCTGCTTTATCTGTTTGTTTTGATGCTCTTCCAGTCCGAACTTTTCGTAGAGTTCAAGGTCGTAATCTTCAATATCGCTTCTAAGATCTTTCAACAGTCTGATTGACTCTTTTACCATAAGATTTGCAGGAAAACCGTGATTCTGCGGAAGATAACCGATCTTTTTTCTGTAGTCTGTGTTGTTCTTAACAGAGGTGCCCTCAAAAAGAATGGAACCACCATTCGGGATGACAAGTCCGAGAATCGATTTCAGAAGGGTGGTTTTCCCCGAACCGTTTGGACCAACAATGGCAGTTACACTTCTTTTTTCGATCTCGAGTGTGACATCGGAAAGAGCGGTCTGCTTTTTGTAAAACTTTGAAAGTCCAATGGTTTTTATCATGTCAAACTCCTCATCCGCGGTTTTTCATCAATAAGCTGCTTCGGTGTAAGTGATGGGAATACCCTTTCCGCGAAATCGAGCAGTCGTGTAAAGAGACCCCTCATCAGAATAAGTGCAGGTTTATACTCTGTCACAATCACCGAAAAAAGAGAAACAGGGTGATACGGGACATCACCAAAGCCATCCTTGTTTATGTCATAGCCGCTGTAGTTGTCCCAGTAATTGCCTGAAAATTTGTTGAAATTTTGTCGGGAATTTGTGGCGACATCAAAATTATTGGAATAGAAATTGTTCCCTGTGAATTCATTGTCCATCGAATTTGCCATCAACTCAATAGCCCAGCCGTTGTTTACAAAGATGTTGTTCTCAATCTTTGACCTGCCGGATGCCTCAAGATAGATACCTTTTGTATTTCCTGAAAAAGTATTTTTACGGATCGTTGAAAAGTTGATATCTTTGAGTAACAAACCGTAAGAAGCCGGTCCCTTGTTGTCGAAAAAGATGTTTTCTGTCATTTCGATGCGTGAGGAATACATGACTGCCACTCCTGCACCATTCTCAGAGAACCTGTTTTTATAGTATCTGCTGCTGTCAGAGAACATGAAGTGAAGCCCGTATCGAAGGTTTCTCTTTGCGGAGTTGCCTTCGATTTGGTTGTTTTTACTGAATTCGAGATAAATTCCATCCCTGTGACCCGAGATCGTATTGCCGGAAATGGTGGTAAAGTTACAATTCCACAAATGAATGCCGTTCCCTGAATTGGTCTCCTGCTTTGCAAATGAGAGAATTTTATTTCCGGATAGAGTAATTCTGCCTGTTTTTTGTAAATAGATGCCAAAAAAGTTGTTGTAAAGGTCGTTTGAGACAATTGAGCAGTCACTCACTTCTTCCAAACGAATAGCAGCGTTTTCGAATTTGTAATTGACTTCTGAATTGATCAGCTTTAGACCTTTTATGGTAACATTGTTGGCTCTGACGAAGAAAATCGAACCCTTGCCACCCGCATCAATGACCGGCAGATTCTCTCCAATTATCACCACTTTGCGGGATATAATTACATTTCGCAAGTGATATACTCCTTTTTTTATCACGATTGTATCCGCTTTTGTTTTGGAGAGAGCCGACTCAAGACTCATTCCATTCTCCTTCGATACAACAATCGAGGAAGCGTTTATAACAACGGAAACAGTTAAAAAAAGGAGTAACCGGATCATTTTATTTCAGCTCTTTCAGGAGTTTTGTCCAGTTGTAGTGAACAGCATTTTTATCCTTGACGGTGCCGATTGCTTTTTCATGGGATCTGAAGACAGCGAGATGCGCACCCATCGGACTCTTTATTTCATTACTGACGATGAACATTCCGGTTCTTGCATCAAAGAGTTTGTCGGGTTCGATCATTGATGTGACAAAAACGGCACTTTCTTTATCATCATAATTACCCGGCATTTGACAATATCCGACAAGACATTCAATGGAATCAAATTTGAATACCTTTCCCTTTGGGGAGATAAGTTCACTTCCGAATCTGTGATCGGTAATCAACATTTGGCAGAAAGCACAGTTGTCTTTTCCGTAGTTGATTGGTTCAGGATCTTTTCCCGAGCAGCCCGAAACAACGAGTGAAATTAGAGCGAGGAGGAATGTTGCGTATTTCATTTTAGTTTGCCTTTTCTTTCTGAATAAATAACAAATGCAAACATAATCAAAGGGATTGCGATAAAAAGAGAACCAATCCAGGGAAGGGATGTGGCGTTGATGTTGAGTAGCTGTTTGCTGCCAAGTAACGGTGGCTGGTAGCTCATACCCGGCACTTTAATGGGTGCATTGGGATTCAAATCATGTCCGTAATCGTATTCCCACATATAAAAATCGTACATGCCTGCCAAACCCAGCAGAATAATGGCTATCGACAGAAAAAGAAGTGCTTTCGAACCGCCTTTCCATGCAACCAGGAGTCCTGAAAATGTGAGTATAACTATTATGTAAGGCATTATCCTGAGTTCAGGGATAGACTCTTCATCTATGGTTTTCATCCCGATGTAGTGATTTAATCCGTTCAGGGTGTTCAGATCGTTTGGTCCCTCGCCTGTGATTTTATTTATCCAGATGTATAGCCCCATTCCTTCAGGATACTGAGGTGCCTGAATATCTATCTTCCAGATTGGGAAAAGGAATGTTCCAAGAAGAAGAAGTGAGGCAAAGGCTGATAAATATTTTGATTTCGTTTTCATTGTTATGTCTTAAATAGTTTGGGAGGAGTCAAATAATCAGGTCAGGTGACTCCTCCCGGAGAAGTTTATTTTCCTGTTCCAAATGCCAGAGGTACATTCGAACCCTGAGGCGAAACCCTGGCATATCCCGACATTTCCTGATGGAGAGCCGAGCAAAAATCAGAGCAGTAGAACGGATATATTCCCGGTTGTTTTGGCTCCCACAGTATGGTTCTTGTCTCTCCCGGCATCACAAGGAGTTCGGAATTTGTCATCCCTTTGATGGCAAAACCATGGGGGACATCCCAGTCCTGTTCGAGGTTCGTTACATGGAAATAAACTTTGTCGCCAACTTTGATACCCTCGATGTTATCAGGATTGAAGTGGCTTCTGGAAGCTGTCATGTAAACTCTGACAATATTTCCTTCCCTGACGACTTTGGCATTTTTTTCCGATTTTGTAGCGTAGGGGTTGCCATTGTCCTCGTTTTTGTAAATTTTCATGAAGTCTTTTCTCAGGATCGAGGCTTCAATTCCCTGTGCATAGTGGGGTTCACCTGTGGTAGGGAAGTCGAGCAAAAGTTTCATCTTGTCACCACTTATGTCGATTAGTTGAGCCGACTGGGTAAGCGAAGGTCCCGTGGGGAGATATCTGTCCTTGGTGATTTTATTGAGGGCAATAAGATATTTTCCGAACGGTTTTTTTGTATCTCCACCCATCACAAGGAGATGTCCTATTGAATAATAAACGGGGATGCGATCAACCACTTCCCATGTACCAAGTTTCCATTTCACCACTTCAGAGGAGATAAATGCGGAAGTGTAGGCAAATCCTTTGTCATCAAACTCGGTGTGTAGAGGTCCCAAACCCGGGTTTTTCACTTCACCTGCGTTGATGTCGGCATATTTCAGAACAGGAATACCGTTGATGTCACCGTCAAACTTTTTATTGTTGATGGCATCCATCATTTTGGTGAAGGAATGAACGGGGAGAACTGTGGCGAGTTTACCACCCGCTACGATATATTCACCAGTTGGATCGACATCAACTCCGTGAGGTGATTTTGGAGTCGGCAGAAAGTAGATCATTCCGGGACAGTCTTTTGGGTCGAGAATTTTCACTGTCTTTATGTTTTCCGACTTGGCAACTCTTGTTTTTTCATCGACAAAATTGTGGTAGTAGTCAGCGGGCATATCTTTGGCTTTTCCTGCTTTCAGATACTCTTCTGCTTTTTTCCAGTTTACGGCTGCAATAAAATCCTTGTCATTTTTTGAAGCATTGATTTCGAGCAGAGTGTTTGCCTGTTCAGAATTGTAGGAAGTGAAGAAAGCCCAACCGTGTGAAGGGCCTTTTCCCGCACGGGCGAGATCGTAGTTGAATCCGGGTGCAAGAATTTGAAATTCAAGATTCATTCTTCCGTTTTCCGGTGCCACTTTAATAAATGAGATGGTTCCTTTGAAGTTTTCTTTGTAGGACTTTATGTCCACATCTTCATTTGGGATGGGGAGGGAAAATCGTGTTGATGCCACCACATATTCAGAATTTTCAGTGGTAAATGGTGAACCATGGTTGCCTGCTGAGTTCGGAATTTCAATTATTTCGGCAGTTTCAAAGTCTTTAAGGTCGAGTCTGGCTATTCTTGGGGTGTTGTTTGCATTGATGAAGAGCCACTTGCCGTCAGCCATTCCCTCTTTTTGTGAGAGCGATGGGTGGTGGGCATCATCCCATGGAATAAATCCATGAGAAGTGTTCAACATTGCTTTGGTTTCTTCCGAATAACCATAACCTGTCTCGGGATTCTGGGAAAAAACGGGAATGATTTTGAACAATCTTCCCGAAGGGATTCCGTAAACTGAGACCTGACCGCTAAACCCGCCCGACATGAAAGTATAAAATTCATCATACTCTCCGGGCTTTACATAAACACGCTGAGGGGCATCGCCTGTATCGAGAGCTGACGAGGATTTCCCGCATCCGGTAATCAGTATCACCGGGAGGATAAATGCTGCAACCAGCAAAAATTGGATCATCTTTTTCATGATATTGCCTTCGGTTAAGTTTATTTGGGTTTGTTTACTGATCTGAAATATTCCAGTACTGCCAAGGCATCATCTTTTGTAAGATTTTGTGAAGGCATTTGTGTCATGTATTGTGCAAGCATCTTCTGAGCTTCAGGATGTTTTTTCAACATCTCTTCGGGATTCAACATCATGTTTACGATGTATTCGGGAGATCTTCTGCTCGTCACATCCCGCTGGGGAGGACCTGTGTATTTTTCATCGAGTTTGTGGCAGGCAGAGCACTTTTCATTGAAAATCTTTTCACCTTTTGAAGCTTTTGCAAGGTCGATTTCTCCCAGGGTGAGCTTCTCTTTGACGGGACCAATCCCATTCTCGAGTTCGAAATCCGAGAGGCCAGAGGTGTTTGCAGCAACCTGTTCTTCACTTCCCGCAGCATTTGATTTCTTTTTAGCCTGCGAATCTCCGCCTCCACAGCCGGCGATTCCTGCAACTATTACCATAAACATTACGAAAAAGAATACTGAATAAATTGATTTGATAGACATGTTGTCTCCTTTATGAAAACGGATAAAAAAGTCTGATTATACTTCAAAATTTTTTCAAACAGATCAGGTAAAGAAGGAAATCGACAAAATCTGAAATTGATTTCTCATTTTTTGAGCTGTTTTCAAAGAATCTCCTGTTGAATTTATAATCAGATAAAAAAGTCTGATTCAAATATAGGGTTTTTCCTAACCAATGTCAAGGATTTTTTTAAATATTTTTTGGCAGGGGATTATTGGATTACTGCATTATTGCATTACTGCATTAAAAAATGGAACATAATTCAGGATTTTTCCGTAAAATACGACAGACAATTTAATAACCTTTGAGGAACAAAATGTTCATCACACTTTTAATCTTTAACTTTCTCGTCAGCTTCCTAACCTGTGCTATCATTGCATATGCATTCAGGAAACCATTGGATACCATTTTCAACCGTTTGGTGAAGGAAGACATATACATAGCATGGAGCAGGTACATTCTTTTCACAATATTTGTTGTGGGAATCTCGGGCGGAGTGCGAATCTGGGATCTGGAAAAATACCTGAACACAAACGAAAAAACAGGTGCGTACACCTATTTGTTGACAGATGAGAGATGGGCACTCGAGATTTACAGAGCCATCATGGGTACTCTCGAGGCGAACGCCTGGATGCTTCTATTTGTATTTCTTTTTGGACTTGTAGCTTATGTAATCATCAGATTCACAGAGAGCAATCAGGAAAACAAAGAAAAACAGTTAAAAGCTTTTATGAGAGATAAGGAAGTCTAAATCCTCTTTATTTCAAAAGAGTAGCTTTTATTGTCTTCGTTTCGGCTCCTGCCGTTACTCTTACAAGATATACGCCTGAAGCCATACCATTTGGTGCGAATTCGATTGTATGGCTTCCCGGTTCCTGGGTATCGGAAAGCAGTCGCTTTACAAAATTTCCTCTGATGTCGTAAACCGACACATCGACAAAAGCCTGTCTGGCTATAGTGTAGTTGATTGTTGTCGAAGGATTAAATGGATTGGGGAAATTTTGATACAAATTGAATGAACCCGGATTTTCCGATTCATTTTCGATGCCTGACGGACTGGTCTGAAGTTTAATAATCATTGATCCCTTTCCCGCCAGTTCACCCGGAATCGCAAAACCTGCAAAACCTCCCTGAAAATTAACTGTAACCTGACCAAGACTTGCTCCAGACTCGAGATCATAAACGAAGAAATTTCCCGGATCAAGGTTAGACTGGTTCATTGAGACAGTAAAATTGGCGACGGGGAAATCGCTGAAATTGTGAATCACATACACAACCTCATTATCGAGGTCTCTTCCGAATGAATAAATATTTGCATTTGATGAAGTGCCGGCGCGGTATCCACCTCTGCGAAGGGCTTCCTCTTTGTTGCGAAGATGAATCAGATTTCTGTAGCGACTCAGAATTGAACCCGGATCGCCTGACATGGTCTGAATATTATTTGTGGTGTAGGGTGTTCCAAGAGCATACCAGGGAGTGCCCGTTGTGAATCCGCCGTTTGTCCCCGGTGTCCAGGGCATGGGCCGTCTTTTATTCTGATCCTGACCATATCCATTCATGCCGATCTCTTCACCGTAATAAATAAACGGAATTCCCGGAAGTGTAAGATACACTGATGCGGCAAGTTTCATCCATTTCTCATTTTGATTGAGGATCCCGTAAACCCTGTCCTGATCGTGATTGCTAAGAAATGTGGCGTACTGCAACGGCTGATACGATGAAACCACGGATGACACTTTGTTTGCGAGTCCGGCCGGGGCAGAATTTTTTACGGCATTGATGATTGCAGATGCAAGATCAAATTCAAAGCACGCGTCAAGTCGCGTACCGTTTGAGTAGGGTACCACCTGTGCAGTTGAAGACCACACTTCGCCTACCACAAACGCATTCGGATCTACACTTTTATAGTAAGTCCTGAACTCCTGCAGAAACGAAAATGTTGCCGGCACATGTTCCATTATCTGACCGTTTTCAAAAAGGTGTTTTATGGCGTCAAGTCTGAATCCGTCAACATTCAGAGTATCGAGCCAGTAACGGACGATGTTAAACATATCATTCTTAACGGGCGCGTAGCTGTAGTCGAGGTCGGGCATTCCGCTGGAGAACATCCCAAAATAGTAGTTGCTGTTGAATGGATGCCAAACGGTCTGTCCCCAGGTTCCTGTGTAACCGGGATTCGTGTTTCGCCAGATATAATAGTTCCTATAAGGCGAGGAAGGATCGGTTGAAGCGGCGAACCATGGATTTTGTCTTGAAGTGTGGTTCATAACCAGATCGATAATTACTTTTATTCCCCGTTGGTGTGCTTTTACAAGAAATTCCTTGAAATCGTTCATTGTTCCGTAGTCTGAAGCAATTCCTCTGTAGTCATTCACATCGTAACCGTGATAACTTGGAGATGGATTTATCGGCATAAGCCATATACCCGTGATTCCAAGATCGGTTTTTGTGTTCGGGTCGCCATCGTTCAGATAATCCAGTTTTTGTATCAATCCCCGGAAATCTCCCTTGCCATCTCCGTTTGCATCATAGAAACTTCTTACGAAAATTTCATAAAACACTGCATCGTTCCACCAGTTTCCGGGTGTTTGTGATCGGAGTGTTGCAGGTAGAAAAAGAAGTGAAAGCAGGAAGAGAATTTTAAGGAATTTTAAGGATTTCATTTTAGTGCCAAGGTTCAAAAAATATCGACTGCATAAATACTAAATTTCTACACTATATAAAAGGTGAAATGGTTAGTTTTGCAATTTGGAATAATTGAAGTGCAATGAAAAAACATCTCCGTTCCGACAGTAAAGTTTTCCCGTTTCTCTCCCTTATTGTTTTGGCAGTGATTTGGGGCAGTTCTTTCATTTTGATGAAAAGGGGACTTGAGGCTTATTCGCCCATTCAGGTGGGAGCGCTGAGGGTTGTTCTCTCTGCTTTGGTGTTGTTGCCTGTTGCCTGGAAACATCATCACCAGTTTCTCAGAAAATACTGGAAGCACTTCCTCTTTTTCGCTTGTGTGACCAATCTCCTGCCGGCAATCCTTTTTGCACAGGCACAATCGCAGATATCCAGTTCGCTCGCTGGAATTCTTAACAGCATGACTCCGATTTTCACATTTGGAATTGGAATCATTTTTTTCGCTTCGCCATTCAAAGTAAATCAGGCAGCAGGACTGATAATGGGAATTGCAGGCTCTGTGATGTTGATTCTTTTCAGTGGCGGCGGACTCGGTAATATTAACTATTACGCTCTATTTGTCGTATTGGCAACCATGTTTTATGGTATGGGAAACAACTTTCTCAGGAAGCACTTTATGGGAATTCCACCCGTTGCTTTGACTGCAGTTTCTTTTTTAACCGTTCTTCCCGTCGCATTCACAATCCTGGTATTAGCAGGATTTTTCGGGACAGTTACAACGCATCCTTTGGCGATGCAATCCCTCGGATATATCTTTATCCTTGCAATCGTCGGAACCGCCATGTCGCTCATTCTGTTCAACAAACTGATTCAAACAACCTCAGCGGTTTTTGCATCAACCGTTACTTACCTGATACCGATTGTTGCCGTAGCGTGGGGCTTGCTTGATGGTGAGACCATCTCAATAATGCACATTGGAGGATTGATACTTATCATCTCGGGTATATGGTTTGTAAGTAAGGGATGAAATTGAGAGGGCTGGATTTTGAGGGTTGAATACTTGAGGGCTGAAGGCTGAATTTTTGAAGACAGAGGATTGAATTTTTTAGGATGCAGATCCGCCACTGCGGACCCGGTACACGCAGATTTCACAGATTTGCGCGGAGAGGGTTGAATTGTAACACGGATTCCACAGATTTAACACGGATTCCACGGAAGATGAACAAACCCTGATTTTGGAAAAGGAGCGACAATCGTCTCGATTGTCCTAACGACAAGTGATACCCCTCGTCGACATATTTTTGAACACGATAATCAAGATGAAAAATGATGGAAAGGATAATACCCTCGTAGCGGGGTTACAGGTTCGCAGAGAAATTTGTTATATTCGTATAAGAACAAAGCTAAATTTATGAGCCAAGAAATGAAGAAGAATATACCATCGAAATCATCAAATTATGCAAGTTTGATTGAAGAAGATGCCTTTTATGTGGATAAAACCAAATACATAAAGGTTCTCGAATCAATCAATGATAAATATTTATTCTTTCTCCGTCCCCGCAGATTCGGTAAATCACTTCTCCTTTCCATGCTTGAATATTACTATGGAATCCAACACAGAGAAAGATTCGATGAATTATTCGGGCAATACTTCATTGGGCAACCTGAGAATGTTACGCCATTAAGGAACAGTTATTACATTCTTAATTTTAGTTTTAGCGGGATAAAGACGGACAATGCTGACAGCATCGAGAAAGAGTTTAATTCTGAAGTATCATCTCAAATAATGAAATTTTTAAATACTTATTCCATAGGTTCCGAAGACGATTTCCGGGTTTTTGAGGGTAATCTGTCTAGTCCGGATCTGATGAGGAAATTTTTTACTCTCTTCCGAAAATATGTTCCTGCCGGGAAGGTGTATGTACTTATCGACGAATACGACCACTTCACAAACGAACTGTTTTCATTTAATACGGATCACTTCAAGGAAATTGTTGCGAGGAACGGCTGGGTTCGCAAGTTTTATGAAGTAATCAAGCAGTTTATGGGAGAAGGGATAATCGACAGGTTCTTTGCAACGGGTGTCACCCCCGTAACTTTGGACAGCATGACGAGCGGATTTAATGTCGCACAGAACATCACGCTTGACAATAAATTCCACCAAATGGCAGGATTTACTGAAGAAGAACTTCGGAGTATGATTGAAAATACCATATATGAAGAAGGTAAATTCGATATTGATACTGTCGTTGCAGATATGCGATCCTGGTACAACGGGAGTAGATTTTCACCTGACGCTTCTGAAAGACTCTATAACCCTCAGATGGTGATTACATTTTTATCCCACTTCAACAGCAATTTTAAATATCCCAACGAAATGGCGGATCAGAATGTAACTTCCGATTACAAAAAGATTGCGAATATTCTTAATTTGCTTCCAGGTGAAATCTCTGATTCCATAACCCAGGAGATTCTGAATAGAGAATCCATAAGTGAGAAACTAATCATGCAGTTTAATTTTGAACTGCCCTACACCAGGATTGAGGCGATATCAATTCTTTTTTATAACGGACTTCTCACAATACAGGGAGAGAGGTTCCAGGTATATGATTTTGTGATTCCCAATTATGTAATAAAAGTGATGTACTGGGATTACTTCAGACATCTATTTGAGGCACGGCACAAGATACAATATGAAAGCATACCTGTGAGAGATGCCCTTATAGAGATGTCGGAATCAGGAAAGGTCACCAAATTCGTTGAATATGTTCATAGAGTATTGAAAAACCTGTCGAACCGTGACCTTCAAAAGTTTAGTGAGAAAAGTATCAAGATGATCTTCATGACCCTGCTGATGGACAATAATGCTTATATCGTAAAAAGCGAATATGAAAACAAGGAAGGCTACTCCGACCTGTTGCTGCTTCCAACCAAACTTAACCCCGGTAAAGATAACTTTCTGCTTGAATTAAAATACCTGAAAAAAAGCAGCAAAGAGACCCTTGAAACCGAAAAGATCAAAGCCATGGAACAGGTTTCAAAATACAAAGCCGAACTCGCTGCAGAGGGAATTGTTTGTAAGGCATTCGCGATTATCTTTGTCGGGAAAAGTGATTTTGCGGTGGTGGAGGGGGAATAAACCACAGAGCGCACAGAGGACACAGAGGGGGAATGGAACACGGATGAGACGGATATCACGGATGGGGGTGGTTAGTTATGAATTATGAATTATAAGGTATAAGCGCGGGTAAATATTCATCGAAATGCTTATAAACCAACAAAAAATAATACCTAATACCTAATACCTAAAAATGAGCCCTTGTGGCGGAATATGGGTAGAAAAAGCATTAAAATAACAATGAGAGACAGATGGAAACAATAGTTTTTTTAGTAATTGGGTTGATACTGGGACTGATCATCGGATACTTTGTTGCGAATATGAAAAAATCGGGTGTTCAGAGTGAGATGGCGGTGCTTGTGGAGAAGAGCAGCAGGTATGAAAATGAGGCTGCAACTCTAAAGACACAGCTTGACAAGGAGAGAAGCATTTACAATGAACAGCTTCGCAGACTGGAATCGGAAAAAGGGAGATTTGAAGTGAGTGCCTCCCGGGTACCCGTGCTTGAAGAAGAGGTAAGGTCGCTTCAGGAGGCATTCAAAAACTTGAAAGCCCAAAATGCGGCTTTGAATGAACGCTACATTTCAGAGAAAGAGAGTCTGGAACTCCGTCTTAAGGAGTTAAAAGAAGCCAAGGAAGCCCTTACCAAAGAATTTGAAAACATCGCCAACAAGATATTTGAGTCAAAAACCCAGACATTCACCGAGCAGAGCAGACAGAACCTCGAATCGCTACTGAAACCTTTCAAAGAAAATATAACCGAGTTCAAAACACGGGTGGAGAATATCTACACCGAGGAAACCCGTGAAAGATCTTCTTTGAGAACCGAGTTGAAGGCTTTGCAGGAGCTGAACAGACAATTGAGTGAGGGGGCACAAAACCTTACAGATGCATTAAAAGGGGACAACAAAACCCTTGGGGACTGGGGCGAGGTGGTACTCGAAAGGATATTCGAGACCTCAGGTCTGGAGAAAGGGCGCGAGTACGATGTTCAGTTCTCGACTAAAGATTCAGAAGGTTCGGGATTTCGTCCTGATGCAATAATATACCTTCCGGGGGGTAAGCAAATCGTAGTTGATGTGAAGACTTCACTCAAGGCTTACGAACAGTATCATGCCGCCGACAATGAAGCCGGTCGGGAGTACTTCCTCAAGGAGCATATCAGGTCGGTGAGACAGCATATCAAATTATTGAGTGAGAAAAGCTATTTCAACCTTGAAGGAATCAATTCGCTGGATTATGTCCTTATGTTTATTCCGATAGAACCGGCTTTTAACATATTGATGAAGGAAGCAAAGGAGGTTTACACCGAGGCTTTTGACAAGGGAATTATCATCGTTACCCAGACTACCCTGTTCGTAACTCTGAAAACGATCCAAAATATCTGGAAGACAGAAAAAAGGAATCAGAACGCGATACAAATAGCAAAGAGAGCCCAGGATTTCCTAAAAAAACTGGAGGGTTTTGTCGAAAAATTCGAAGACATCGGGAAGTCGCTGGACAGGGCGCAAAGGCATTTTACAGATGCAAACAACCTTCTGAAGGACGGACGGGGGAACCTGACTTCACGGGGTGCGGAAATAGCCCGACTTGGGGGGTTTGATACAAAAAAATTACGGGTTGGTGATGAGGAGTTTCCGGAAGAGGAAGAAAATTAAAATAGTCCACTAAATTAAAGGAGTTCGTCATAATAGAGTATAAAGGCGGATCAGGTACTCCGGAATAATCGTCACAATATCCCTTTGATGTATTCAAAAATATTTGTTGCATGATATCTTGAATTTTCAATGAACCATTTTCTGGTTTCCTGACCGCAGCAGACTACACCCGCGAGGAAAATCCCCGGAATATTGGTCTGGAAAGTTGTGTTGTCATACTGTGGCTCCATTGTAACGGGATCGAGAGTTGCGATGCCGATTTGTGTAAGGAAATCATAGTCAGGTCTGTAACCTGTCATTGCAAGGACGAAATCGTTTTTGATTTCCTTTTCACCATCAGGGGTTGAGATTATAACGCTTTCGGGTTTGATTTCTACCACGCTTGAGTTGAAATATGAGATGATACTTCCGTCTTTTATTCTGTTTTCGATGTCGGGTCTTACCCAGTATTTCACACCTTTATCAATTTCCGGATTTTTGACCACCATTGTTACCCGGGCACCTTTCCGAAAAGTTTCGAGCGCCACATCGACTGCGGAATTTCCACCACCAATTACCACAATATCCATGTTTGCGTAGAGATGGGGATCATCGTAGTAATGCTTTACCTTTGGAAGTTCCTCACCGGGGATATTCATCAGGTTCGGGAAATCGAAGAAACCGGTTGAAACGATTACGATTTTGGAAGCGTAAACACCTCTATCAGAACTGACGGTAAAATTCCCGATTGTTCCCGATACACCTGATACCCTCTCGTAAAGATTGATATCGAGTTTCCATGATTCAGCCACCCTTCTGTAATATTCGAGGGCTTCACTTCTGGTGGGCTTTGTGCCGTGTGATATGAAAGGTACTTCTCCTATTTCGAGTCTTTCCGATGTTGAAAAGAATGTCATATTGACAGGATAGTTGAAAATGGAGTTTACAAGACAACCTTTTTCAATCACTTTATATGTGAGTCCGTTTCGTTTTGCTTCAATAGCACATGCGAGCCCTATTGGACCCGCACCAATGATCAGTACATCATATCTCATAAGTTGAATATTTTTCCGGTTTCTGTTGTTACAGTAATATGTAAAATTGCTGAATCAAAATTAGGTAAAGAGAATGGAAACAGAAATTAAATATTTTACCCCTCTTGAGGCGAAAAAAACACTTCCGCTCGTCAGAAAAATTGTGGATGACATTTTGGTGGAAGGTAGAGAATTAAAATTGTTGCTTCAAATTGAATCAAGAACCGAAGAAATCGAAGAAAAAATCGAACTGAAAAAAGATAAAATTCTCCTTTACATAGAAGAACTTTCAGAAATTGGTTGTTTCTTTAAAGACTGGAATTTTGAGTTTGGGCTTGTCGATTTTCCTTCAGTTATCGACGGTGAGGAAGTGTTGCTTTGCTGGAGAAGCGATGAGGAGGATATCAAATTTTATCACGGACTGAATGACGGCTTCAGGGGAAGAAAAGAGATCCCTGCAGGTTATCTCGACTTATGAGTGGAAATTATGATCAGATAGTAATCGGTGCAGGGTACGGGGGGCTTGTTGCAGCGGCACTTCTGGCGAAGGCGGGTAGGAAAGTGTTGCTCCTCGAGGCTCACACAGTACCCGGTGGGTGTGCCTCTTTCTATTCGAGAAAAGGAATTCTGTTTGATGCGGGCGCCACCACCTTGAGTGGAATGGCTGCAGCACAGCCGATGCAAAGGATGTTCAATGAACTCGGTATTGAACCGAAAGTAAAAAGACTCGATCCCGGTATGATCATAAAACTTGGAGACAGGGAATTAGTCAGATACGCTAATTTGGACAAGTGGATTGATGAGACTGAGCGCTTTTTCAAACTTCCCCGTTTAAGGGAATTCTGGGAGCTTGTTCATTGGGTTGACAGGACCGGCTATTCACTCATCGGAAACAACGGTCGAATTCCCCCTGTGTCCTTGGGTGATATGCTTTCTCTTGCGAAGCCGTCAAATCTGAAGGGCTTGCCGTTACTCCCGTACCTTTTTAAACCAGTTGAAAAGGTGATGAAAAAGTTCGGATTGGACAAAGACCCTCTGTTCAGAAGCTTTATTGATGAGCAACTATTGATCACAACCCAGAATACCGCGAGCGATTCTCCATTTCTGACTGCAGCTTTGGGGCTGGCCTATCCGGCTGAAACATACTACCCTTATGGAGGACTTTTCTTCCCTGCAAAAGAGATTGAAAAAAAGTTCAAAGTATTCGGAGGTGATGCCAAATATAAAAAACGGGTTACCGCCATACAGAAAAATGCAAACGGATATCTGGTAAAAACCGGAGACGGCTCAGAGTACCGCTCAGCCGGTGTGATTACAAACATCCCTCTTTGGAATATCCCTGAGATTACTTCTGGTGAGATAAAAGAATATTTTGTGAAATCCCTCCCCGACAGTTCGGATGCGTGGGGTGCATTTATGGTTAATTTTGCAATTGACTATCCTTTTGAAGAGGATGTAAAAACTGCCTACTGGCAGATACATGTACCTGAGGGGGTGCCGCACTGTGAATCAAAATCCTTTTTTGTGACATTTTCACTTGCCGACGATGAACAAAAAGCACCCAAAGGGATGAAAAGCGTAACGATATCGCTGCATACAAAGCCCGAAAACTGGGCGGGGATTGATCGACAGGAGTATGAGAGAAGGAAAAATGAAACCGGAAAGTTCATACTGGAGAAATTTGATCAGGCTTTCACCGGAATGGCGAATAATAAACAATTTGTTGAGTTCGGCACACCATCCACTTTTGAGAGATATACCTTCAGATTTAAAGGACTTGTCGGCGGGGTTCCTCATTCGGTAAAGAACAATCTCCTTAAGATGCACTCAGGTGTGACACCATTCAAGGGTTTCTACAACACCGGAGACACTGTTTTCCCGGGGCAGGGAACTGTCGCCGTGACGGTCGGTGCGATGAACATGGTAAACCGTATTTTAGACAAAGCTTAGACAAAAATTTTTTTGTCGAAGTTTTGAACTTAATTTTTTTTTACAAGGTTAAATTGTTAAAAGATAAAGAAATACACAGAAGATGCAAAAGAAGAATGTAGTTATTATTGGATCAGGACTCGGTGGATTATCCGCTGCTTTGAGGCTTTCATCAAAAGGTCATAAAGTTACGATAATCGAGAAATTCAACAAAGCGGGTGGCAGACTAAACCAGTTGAAAATGGACGGATTCACATTTGATGTGGGACCATCATTCATGAGTATGACATATGAACTGGATGAACTTTTCGAATCATGCGGCATAAAAAATCCGGTCACAATGCAGGAGCTCGATCCCCTCTACACGGTTTACTTCGAGGGGAATCCCAAACCTTACAGAATATTTAAGGGTCTTAAGAAACTCGAAAAAGAGTTCGAAGGGCTTGAGCCGAATCTGGCAGAGAAGGCCGACAAATATTTAAAAAGAGCCGGTGAATTTTTCCATGATACCGAGGGGAAAGTTGTAAAATCCAACTTTGACAGCAAACTCGAATATGTTCTTAAGCTGACAGGTGTTCCGATGAAACATCTTCCTTATCTCTTCAAGACAATGTGGAGCGAGGTTGAGAAGACTTTTGAGTCGGAGGAAGTAAGGGTAATCTTTTCACTGGTGGCTTTTTTTCTTGGTTCGACACCATTTCAAACCCCCTCAGTATATTCACTCCTGAATTATACTGAGATGAGGCACAATGGATATTGGAAAGTTAAGGGTGGAATGTATAAATTAGTTGATGAACTTTTAAAACTTCTTGAAGAAAGAGGAGTTGAAATTGTTTACAACACAGAGATAACCGGAGTGGAGGAAAACAACGGTTCCGTAACCAAAATGGTTGATTCGACGGGGAAGAAATGGGAAGCTGACATCTTCATTGCAAATGCCGATGCGGCATCATTCAGAGGGAGAGTGCTTGGAAGACCCAAATTCTCCGATGAAAAACTCGACAAGATGCACTGGACTCTTGCACCTTTCACTATTTATCTTGGGGTTAAGGGACAGATACCAAATCTGGAGCATCATAACTATTTCCTCGGCAGTAATTTCAGAGGATATGCAGACACGATCTTCACATCCTCCATATCGCCGCAGAAACCGTATTATTATGTGAATGTTTCCTCAAAGTCATTTCCTGATTGTGCACCTGAGGGTTGTGAGAATATATTTATTCTTTGTCCTGTACCAGATCTCAGGTATAAGAAAAACTGGGACGACAGGGAAGAACTTGCTCAGAATATTATCGATGATCTCTCACAGAGAGTAGGGTATGATATTTCGGGTAACATAATCACCAAAAAAATAATGGACCCTGTAGAATGGGAAAAAGCTTTCAATCTCTACAAAGGTTCGGGACTTGGGCTTGCTCACGACATGGATCAGGTGGGTGCGTTCAGACCAAAAAACAAAGATGAAAAATTTGATAATTTGTATTATGTTGGTGCTTCGACTACACCCGGCACCGGATTACCGATGGTTGTGATAAGCTCAAAACTTGTAATGGAAAGATTAGAGAAAGATTATGGAATTTTATAGCAGCATTTGCGCAAGAACATCTTCCCTTTTCACAAAGGAGTATTCCACCTCATTCAGTTTGGGGATACTTGCTTTTGAAAAGAGATTCCGTGAGCCAATCTACTCGGTCTATGGTTATGTCAGGCTTGCTGATGAAATAGTTGACACTTTTCATGGTCATGATAAACAAACCCTGCTCAAAGAATTCAGAGAAGAGACTTACAGGGCGATTGAGCGGGGAGTTTCCACAAATCCGATTTTGCACGCTTTTCAGGAAGTGGTGAATAAATACAAAATTGATCGAGAATATATTGATGCATTTCTTGACAGTATGGAGATGGACCTCTACAACAACTACTACGAAGAGAAAAAGTACGACGAATATATTTACGGATCTGCGGAGGTAGTGGGACTGATGTGCCTAAGGGTTTTCACAGAGGGTGACAATGAACTGTTTAATCAGTTACTCGAACCCGCAATGGCGCTTGGTTCAGCATTTCAGAAGGTTAACTTCCTGAGAGATATTAAATCTGATATCGACGAGAGGGGTAGAATCTATCTTCCGAATGTTGATTCAGAGCACGGAATAGATGATGAAAATAAAAAGCTTCTGGAAGATTCAATAAGAGCAGAATTCAAGCTTTCTCTCGAAGGTATCAGAAAACTGCCTCCCGGAGTCAGATTGGGCGTTTACTCGGCGTATCTTTATTACATAAAACTGTTTGATAAAATCTGTTCCAAGAAGGTGCAACACCTTATGAAAGAAAGAACGAGAGTGCCTGATCCGGTTAAATTGTTGTTACTTACAAAATCGATAATAGAAGTAAAGGTTTTAAAGACTTGTTAAAGAGCATTCTTTTTTTGTTGTTCGCTGTTCTTTTTACCGGGGTGAATGCTGAGAAAGCTGATCTCGACCCCTCGACAAAAGAATATATCCGCAAGACATTTTATGCCGGAGTTGAGAACGAAGCAAAGGCAGAAGAACTTAAGGAATATATCGATAAAAAATTTGGTAAAAAACTGAAGTCAATGGATCCCTTTGTTGTTGCATATCTCGGAGGTGCAGAGACACTTCTTGCCAAGCACGCAATAAACCCGTTTACAAAACTTGACCTTCTAAATTCAGGTCTTGATAAACTTGCCTATGCCCTTAAAAAGCAGCCGAGGTCATTGGAGATTCGTTTTATGCGTTTTTCCATCCTTCACTTTATTCCTGCTATCCTTGGGCACGCAAAAGAGAGAGATGAAGATCTTGCAATTGTTTACGATCTGCTTCTGAAAAAGGATTATTCTGAACTTGATAAAAAAACACAAACAGGGCTTGTAAAATTTCTGCTTGAATCTGAGAGACTGGATAAAAATCAGACTGCAAAAATGCGGGCACTGCTTAAATAAGGCATAACAGATGAGCAGATATCTGCTGATTAACCTGCTAACGGTAATCTTCCCCGTGATACTTTCCTTCGAAAAGAAGATTTCATTCTACAGGAAATTCCGTTTTTACCTGTATTCAGTACTTGTTGTAAGTCCCGTCTATCTTGTTTGGGACGCAATAGCCACCTCGAGGGGTGACTGGGGTTTCTCTCCCGAATACCTGGCGGGGGTTTACCTTTTCGGTTTACCTCTCGAAGAAATTCTCTTTTTTGTCACCGTGCCTTACTCCTGTCTCTTTATTTATGAGACAGTAAAGCTGTACATTCCTGAAAAACCTCTTCCCTTCAACAAAAATTATTATTACCTCGCGGGAGCGGTTCTGATAGTGGCAGCGGGAAACTACAGTTCGCAATATTATACTTCCACGGTTATGATTTTTTCAGCGGCATTTCTGATGGTAGCAGCAACTTTCAAGCCGGCAATCCTTCAATCCCGTGTTTACTGGTTATCAATATTGATTACCTATCTCCCTTTTCTCCTTGTGAATTACTTCCTTACAGCCCCACCTATAGTGTGGTATTCACCTGAGGCAATCTGGGGGATGCGGTTCACAACAATTCCCGTTGAAGATTTCTTTTATTCTTTTTCGATGATCTCATGGTGGTTTTTCTTTTATCTCTTGTTTAAGAAGGAGATATAGTGAAGCGGGTGGTGGTAGTCGGGGCGGGATTGGGCGGTCTCTCTGCTGCAATCCGGCTTCAGAAGGCGGGGCATCAGGTAACAATTCTTGAACAGAATAAGAAGGCAGGGGGGAAAGCCAACGAGATAGCTGAATCCGGTTTTAGATTTGATACGGGTCCCTCCCTCCTGACGATGCCTTTTGTGATTGAGCAATTGTTTCAGGAAGCAGAACTTGATGCAAATGATTACCTTGAGTTCATTCAGCCCGATGTGTTGTGCCGCTATTTTTATCCCTCCGGGAAAGTGATTGATGCCTTCAGCGATCTCGACAGATTTATTTCAGAGCTTGCAGAGAAATTTGATTTAAAAAGGGAAGTTGTCGAATCCTATTTTGATTATTCAAAAAGGATATATGATCTTACCGCCGAACTTTTCCTTTTTAACAGTTTCAGGGAGTGGACGACATTCTTTAACAAAAAAGCTGCTCTTACTCTGTTGAATCTGCCAAAAATTGGCTCCTTCCGTACCATGCATCAGGCAAACGCTTCCTTTTTCAGCAACCCTGAAACAGTACAGCTTTTCGACAGGTACGCAACCTACAACGGATCAAATCCCTATCTTGCACCGGCAACACTGAACATTATCCAGCATGTTGAATATGGAATTGGCGGTTACACACTTAAAGGAGGGATATACTCACTCAGCAAGGCACTTACGGAAGTTGCTTTGAAATCGGGTGTAAAGATAGAAACAAATCGAGCAGTTGATGAAATTGTACTGGCAAAAAATGATGTAAAGGGTGTATGTTGCAGGGGTAAAGTGATAGACGACCCCAACAGGGTGGTTGGAGTAAGATGTGGTGATGAGGTATTCGAGGCTGATATTGTTGTATCAAACTCCGATGTGACGAACACTTATAAAAAACTGTTGAACGATTCGCAGGTACGCGCTGCAAGGAAATATTACAAAACCGAACCATCCTCCTCTGCTCTGGTTTTTTACTGGGGTGTGAAAGGGGAACATGCTGAACTGAAAATGCACAACATTCTCTTTTCGGATGATTATAAAAAAGAGTTTGACGAGATTTTTGAATCCGGAAAGGCTCCTGAAGACCCGACTATATATATCTACATTTCATCCAGAGTGAATGAAGATGACGCACCTGAAGGATTCGAGAACTGGTTTGTAATGATTAACATGCCCCCCGCCACTTCAAAAGATTACTACGACATTAACTCAATCAAAGAGAGCATAATCAACAAAATTAAAAAGATGCTGAAGATTGATTTGAATGAACAAATAGTTTTTGAGAGAGTTCTCACGCCTGAAATGATAGAGGAAAAGACCTCATCGGTTTACGGCAGTTTGTATGGCATCTCCTCAAACAACAAGTACGCTGCTTTTTTGAGGCAGGATAACAAGTCGAAAGAGTATAGCGGGCTTTATTTTTGCGGAGGGAGTGCTCATCCCGGTGGGGGTATTCCTTTGGTCATTCTCTCGGGTAAAATAGTGTCGGAACTTGTGGCAAAATATGAAAAGTGAGAGGGTGTAATCAGATGATAAAGGCTGACAAAAAACCGTGGTTCGACCTTCTTTTCACTTTCTATCTCGAACGATTGATGAAGAAGCACTTCTCTCACTTTTATGTCACGAATGAATTTCCCGAAGTCAAAGATGATGTATCAGTAACCTTCGCACCTAATCATTTTTCATGGTGGGACGGTTTTTTCATTCAGAAGATACAGAGAGAATTTCTCCCGAACAGGAATTTCCATATTTTAATGCTCTCGGAGCAGTTGAGGGTTTACCGGTTTTTTAACTGGATGGGGGCGTATGGAATCGATCTTAACGATACAAAAAGCATCATTAAAACAGTTAAATATACCAGAGAGCTTCTTTCGGACAGTAAAAATCTGACAGTAATCTATCCTCAGGGAGAAATTCAACCGTATGATTTGCGTCCATTGAATCTGAAAGCGGGGATATCGAAATTTGTGGGGGGGACTGGCGACCGCTCCGTGGTTATTCCCGTTGCCTTCAAGGTGCAGTATGAGGAGGATAAACTTCCTGCACTATATTGTTCGTTTGGAAATCCGGTTCCTGCCTCGAAAGTTGAAAAGGATTTTACATTTTTTGAAACGGCATTTATGGAAAATCTTGGAGAACTTAATGCCAAGGCAGCGTCCAAATCATTTGTAAGGGATATCTTCAAGTGATGATTGAATTGATACTTTTCTCAGTCATCACCGGTTTTGCTTTCATCACCTTCTGTGTGAGTTTATATAATTTGCTGACGGCACCTGTTCCCGGCAAAAATCTTGGTAGTCCGGAAAATAATGAGTCGCTCCCGTTTCTCTCGATTTTGATTCCTGCCCGGAATGAAGAGGAGAATATTGCAACATGCGTAAGAAACTGCCTGAACCAAAATCATCGAAACATTGAGGTCATAGTGCTCGATGACAATTCTGAAGACAGGACTGGTGAAATTGTTGAAGAAATTGCTGCGGAAGACGACAGGGTGAAACTTCTTCGAGGGGAGCCTTTACCGAAGGGATGGCTTGGTAAAAATTGGGCTTGTCATCAGCTTTCAGAGGAAGCCAAAGGGGAATATCTGTTGTTTATCGATGCTGATGTCATTCTGAGGGAAGATGCAGCAGCAATTGCATTGAATACGCTGAAAAAGTTTAACCTGTCGATGTTTTCGGTTTTCCCGACTCAGTTATTGAACAGCTTTGGTTCCGCTCTTGTTATACCTTTAATGAACTGGCTCCTTCTGAATTTCTTACCTTTGAAGCAAGTTTACAAATCGAAATCGCCAAAGTTTGTGGCTGCAAACGGCCAGTTTATTATGATGACACGGATCGCCTACGCAGCAACAGGTGGTCACTCCGCAGTCCGCGACAAAGTGGTGGAGGATATGGAGCTTTCGCGTCTGATAAAACGCTCGGGAATGAGGATGATGACAGCACTGGGAGGCGAGGTTATAAGGTGCAGGATGTACTCAGGATTTTTATCCTCAATCAGGGGATTTACAAAGAATTTTTATGCGGGTTTCGATATTCCGGCGGTACTTTTTGTTATCATGATCACATTTTTTGTACTTGTGTACCTTGTGCCGTTCGTGTTTGTGTTCTTCAATACAATCTGGGTGGCACCCGTTTTATTAACTTTGTTCTCAAGATGGTTTACCGGTCGAATAAGCAATTCAAATCCGGTTGTCGAAGTTTTATGTCACCCGATTCAAATGATTATTATGTATTTTACGGGTTGGCGTTCTCTTTATTTCACGAAAACAGGCATTATTGAATGGAAAGGCAGAACTTTATAAAGAAATACGGCGGAGCGATATTGCTCGCCCTTTTCTATTCTGTTGGAATTCTCGGGCACTCCCTCGAGAATTTTCTGCCATTGATGAAAGACCTTACCCCCATTACACTTTTTCTTTCCGTCGCTTTTGTCATATATTTGACCAGGAGTGACTGGAATAAAAAAGTAATAATATGGGCGGTTGCAACATTTGTTCTCACATTTTCTCTTGAAGTTATTGGTGTATCAACAGGAGCCGTATTTGGCAACTACACCTACGGTGACACACTTGGACCAAAACTTTTTGGAGTTCCTGTTATCATTGGAATTAACTGGGTTATGATCATTTATGCGATAGTTTCTGCACTCACAAAAGCGACGGCAAATGTTGCAGCACTGGTGTTTTTGGCGGCAACAGCAACCGTGGCGTTTGACTTTGTAATGGAGCCGGTCGCGATGCATCTTGGATACTGGAATTGGATGAACGACAAGATACCGTTTCAAAATTACATAGCCTGGTTTGTAATTGCGGCTGTCAGTGCTCTCGGATTTTTTTTCCTGAAACAAAAGCCAAAGCACGATCTACCTATATTCCTTGTTCTTATTCAGTTTCTTTTCTTCCTGATGCTTGAAATGATTCTGGTAAGATAAATGTCGAATAAAGGAATTGCCGTTGCCTTCCTCATTATTTCATTATGGGGATCACATCTTTTTTACATTCTGAACTACACAACTCCCGATCCATTATCTCCGTTATTCTATCTACACATCATTATCCAGTCGTATCTCTATACGGGATTGTTCATAACTGGTCATGACGCAATGCACGGGACGGTGAGCAGCAACAAACTGATCAACAAAATAACCGGCTATCTGGCAACATTTCTCTTTGCGGGGATGTCGTATAATCGTTTGATAACGCACCATTTCGACCATCACCGGTTTCCCGGGACCGATCGGGATCCCGATTTTAATGTGAAATCACAGAATTTTTGGGTGTGGTGGGTTACATTTATGATCAGATATACTACGATATGGCAAATAATCGTGATGGCAGCCGGATACAATATTCTCAAGTTATGGTTTTCAGAGGCTGCTATTATATTGTTTTGGGTATTGCCTGCATTTCTGGGGACACTTCAACTTTTTTATTTTGGTACCTATCTTCCGCATAAATATCCACATACGGAAGAGATGAAACCGCACAACGCAAGATCACAGGTTAAAAACCATATTCTTGCTATGCTCAGTTGCTATTTTTTTGGATATCACTATGAGCACCACAGTTATCCCGCAGTACCATGGTGGAGACTCTATAAAATAAGAGAAAAAGGACTCTCAAAAGAAGAGATTCTCAGCCACAGACATTAATCTGAAATTATCGATCTTTCGAAGATCACCTCTCCATAAACCAAAATGCTTCGGGTTCCGGGATCGGAATCTCATCTGAAATTGATAGAACCTCATCCACATAAGCCGGCTGCCTCATGCCAACCAGAACTGAAGAGACATACGGGAGTGATGCAGTCATGACGAGTGCCTTGCTGCCGAGCGAAATACCTCTCAGATTCTGTGGCAGGTAGTTATTCAACATACCATGAAGTTTCATGTTGTTCATGTTATACTTTGCAATAACTATTGTATTAAGGATATGGAGAAACTTCCTCATTTCGGAAAGGAAGTTTTGTGCGAGTTCCGCGACGATTGGAGGCATTGATTCATTTTCGATCACGGTTGATTTAATGATTCTAACCCTGGGATTTATGTAAAACTCTATAAGGTCGTTCAATGAAACGGGATTATCGAGGTCATCGAAATTTTTCATCAGGAATTTTGCCATGCCGAAGGAGTCCTTCAGATCAAGATACTTGTCGTATCCTGTGCGCGTCAGCCTTTTAACTTCATGGTAAATGTTTTCGGCGAGTGTATCCACATTTCTGAAACAACTCTGAAGGTCTTTAATATTGTAACTGCCGTCCATGCTGAAGTCTGTTAGTCTTTCAATCCTGTTGTTCACAATTGCATTGAGGGGTCTGTTGATGACCACACCGAGCTCATGTTTTGCAGCGAGTTTGATAACGCTTTTCCCGTTTTCTGCCTGATTTACCAGAGTCAGGCCATCTTTTTCAGTCAGATTCAAGGGAAGCTGAATAACAGAGACGCCGGCATCATTTTTCCCGGCCGGAGAGATTTTTAGAATTTCTTCGAGTGAAGTGAAGTGGCGATGGAAACTCTGTTGTCCGAAGGTGTTGGAAGAGATGCCATAACTTCTGATCCTGCCGGCTTTAATTTCTTCCTCAAGATGCTCAAAGGCTGCTCTTAGTCTTCCGTAATATTCTTTGCGGAGTTTGCTTTGGTCTCTCTCGGTGGAGTACATCAGGAAGTATTCAGGGTTATGCAGAAAGAAGATGTCGAGATAACCACAGTCGAGTCGTTTAAGCGATTCCGTGATCTGATCCTTTAGAAATTCAGGATGAATGCAATGTTTCAGGTCGGGAGAACAATTGATTATCTCGGGATAAGGTGTGCCCTTTGCTTCCCTTCGTTTGAGGTTATCGAGATTTTTCCCCTGGATGTAACCTGCTTTGGAAGAAATTACAAAATTGGCTCTTTTTGAATCGGAAGACTCTTCCATGTCCTTTAGGACTTCGCCAATCAGAAGTTCGCTGTTTCCATCGGAATAATTTGTCGAAGTATCTATAAAATTGATACCGGAGACGAGAGCTTTTCTTAAGGCTTCTGCGTGTGAACGGACTCTTTTATCAATCCGGTACCCGCCAAACCCAAAAACCGGGACTTCAATGCCGGTTTTTCCTAATTTTCTCTTCTGCATGTCTTTTCCTTATACGAGCAATTATTGGAATTCAAATATAATAAATTATTTGCTAATAATTGATTTTCAACAGGTGATGAAATTTTACATTAAAGACACATCCTGATTGAATTAAATTTGCGGGTGAAGATACAATAACTATTTATGAGCGCCGATGATACCGAGATACCTCGCAATAATATTATTTTTAGTTACCATGCCATCGTTCGGGCAATATTTGTCGTATGGAGAGATGACGAAATTACTCGATTTCAAAAGCGATACTTCCCTTATCAAAAGTGAGATGGCGGGTAAAGGGTTCTATTTGAATACAGATGACAGCGATTCAAACGGATTCCGGCTTGTTTTCGAGTCACCTCTCGAAAGCGATGACTATTTTGTAGGAGTGTTTCAGGATCTCAAAAACGACATGTACACAGTGATTGAGTACACAAAGAACCACATCAGATGGGAGGCGTATATTACTGCCTCAAAAGAGAATGGTTATATCTTTTCAGGGATGAAAAATCCCGCAGAGGGGACTACATACTTTACCTACATGAAAGATGAAATGTTGATGGGACTCTTGGTAAGAAGAGATTCCGAGGGAACGAAGTATCAGTTTTCCTTTACCCGGTAAAACAGGTGTGCAGGACAGCCGCAACCTGAGGAACCAAATCCGGGTAGAGGCACATCAAATTCTTTGGAAAGTTTTAATGCCAGTTCGTGTTCATATTCTTTGTGTACCACAAACACCGTTATTTTCTTCACGGGAGCATGTTGTCTTAAGTAATCAATATGCCAATGTGGTTTTGGAGCAGGCCTGAGATGGTGACTAAGCCTTCCTCTTAAACCGCCGGGACCGTAGGCACTTCCGACATAAATATATATTCCCTTCTTGAACAGGATACTCCCCCGTTTACCCGCCTCAATATATCGGGCGGCCGAAAGCTCCAGTTCAAGAAGGTAGATTCCTTTGGTGTCCGGTAAATTATTTTTTTCGAAGGGAGGATCGAAGATTAATTTATTCAAATCAGAATATTCAGATATCAGATCATTGATTTGTTTTCACACTTGTTGCATTCAAATTGTAGCGTAGTGTGGTTTATTCCAAACTTTTCGTGCAGGAGGTGTTCGATTTCCTTCTGCATTTCCGTGGACTCACTGACCGTCATATCATTTACTTCGATGTGAGCCTCAAAATGTGTATCATGATCGTTAAGTCTCCAGATATGGACATGATGAATATTTGATACGGAAGGCAATCCCTCTAGAACACTTTTAATTTCAGTAATATTAATATCGGCAGGGGACGACATCATCACCATGTCCACGGCTTCTTTCACGATTTTGAAAGTTTCATTCAGAATATACAGTGAAATAAGTATGGTTAATACCGGGTCGATCCAGTAAACCTGATAAAAGATGATAAATACTGCGCCAATAATCACAGCCACACTTGAAATTGTATCGCTTAGAAGATGGAAGTATGCAGAGCGGATGTTTATATTATCCTTTGAACCGGCTTTTAGAAGCAGAATACCGACGAAGTTTGCAACCAGTCCGACAGAAGCCACGATCAGCATCAGGGTGCCCTTTATCGGTTCAGGATTTCCGAACCTCTCAATTGCCTCCTTTATCAGGAAAAAACTGATGATTATCAAAGTACTCGCATTGAAAATTGCAGCCAGCACTTCCGCCCTTTTCATCCCAAAAGTGTATTTAAACGATTTTGGTCTCTTGCTCAGTTTCATTGCAATAAGAGTAATGACAATGGCGATGCCATCGCTTAGATTATGCAGAGCATCAGACAGGAGGGCAAGGCTTCCCGAAATAATACCACCGGCAACCTGTACAATCGTAATAAGGAAATTCAATCCGATGGTAATGAAAAGATTTTTCTCGGATGTGGTACCTGCCGAACCGTGGTGGTGGGAATGGTTATGCGAGTGATTATGCGACATTCTGTAATCTCCATCAACAAAAAATTATGGACAAACATCAGGTGATTTCACGGTTCCCTCATCCACTTTGCCAAAATATCTCCTTTGCAGCCACAGAGAGACATTTACCAGACCAATCAGCACGGGGACCTCTACCAAAGGTCCAATCACGGCTGCAAAAGCCTCCCCGGAATGGATTCCAAAAACTGCAATGGCAACTGCAATGGCGAGCTCAAAATTATTGCTTGCGGCTGTAAATGAGAGGGTTGCCGTTTTTGAATAGTCGGCACCAATCTTTTTACCCAGGTAAAAAGATACAAAAAACATGATCACAAAATAAATAATTAAC
Source organism: Ignavibacteria bacterium (assembly GCA_017302895.1). Lineage (NCBI taxonomy): Bacteria > Pseudomonadati > Ignavibacteriota > Ignavibacteria > Ignavibacteria bacterium. Next base: position 1,265,487 of record JAFLBV010000001.1, read on the forward strand.
GGGATTGCAATTCTAACAACATCCAGTGGTATTTTTACAATATATTCGCCTTTTAGTGAAAACATGACCATGATTGTAAAAAGAAGTGCAACAAGTGTGATTGGACTGATTTTTGGGATGAACTTTTTTTCATACCACTCTTTTCCGAATGTTTTTAATCCTACAAACCTGGTAATCATACCTGCGAAAAAAGGGATTCCGAGATAAATCAGAACACTTTCCGCAATTTGACCGATGGTTATGTCCACCTTGAAGGTCTGCAATCCAAACCACTCCGGAAGGACCGTGAGAAAGACCCAAGCATAGAGTGAGAAGAAGAGGATTTGGAAAATGGAATTGAAGGCCACTAGTCCGGCCGCATACTCGGTGTCGCCTTTTGCGAGTTCATTCCAAACTATAACCATGGCGATGCATCTCGCAAGTCCGATCATTATCAGACCTGCCATGTAGTGGGGATGATCCGGCAGGAAAAGTATTGCCAAAACAAACATCAGGACGGGACCGATTATCCAGTTCTGAACGAGTGAGAGTACCAACACTCTAATATTTCTGAATACATCAGGAAGCTCTTCGTACTTGACTTTCGCCAGAGGAGGGTACATCATAAGTATCAGACCGATTGCGATAGGGATGTTGGTTGTACCACTCTGATATGAATTCCAAAAGTTGACCACAGAGGGGAACAAATATCCGGAGGCGACGCCTATACCCATCGCAAGAAAAATCCATAATGTCAGAAAACGGTCGAGAAATGAGAGTTTTTTAGTCAGTGAGCTCATTTAAAGTTCTAATTGGTTAAAAAATAAAGTTAAATAAAAATCCTGTCAGCATTATTCCGGTGCCGACAACACCAACAAAAGTCAAAATCAATTGTATTTTCAGCACTTTTTTAAGGATTATCATCTCAGGTAATGACAGTGCAATTACCGACATCATAAAAGCGAGCACGGTACCGAGTGAAGCACCTTTTTCGAGCAGTGCCTGCACAATTGGAATTATCCCGGCAGCGTTTGAGTACATTGGTATCCCAATCAGTACGGAAAGTGGAACTGACCACCATGCAGATTTTCCCATAAAGGAAGCCATGAAGTCTTCAGGTACATATCCATGTATTCCCGCACCAACAGCTATTCCGATAACAACATAAACCCATACCTTTGCAACAATCTCCTTTACAGCTTCGATACCTTTTTCGATTCTTTCGGTAAGAGAGAGCTTTTCATTCTCGAGTTCACCGTTATTTGTTTTTATCTGGTAAACCCAGCTCTCGACATACTTTTCCAGACCAAGCTTCCCGATGATAAAACCTGAAAAGATTGCAATGAACAGCCCTGTGGTTACATAGATCAGAGCGGTTTTCCAGCCGAACAGCCCAAAGAGAAGCACTACCGCCACTTCGTTCACCATCGGTGCGGATATCAAAAATGAGAATGTTACACCGAGAGGGACACCACTTTCAATAAAACCCAAAAAAAGAGGAATCGCAGAACATGAGCAGAAAGGGGTAACAACTCCGAGTAAGCCCGCCAATATATTCCCAAGAAATTGCTTTTTCCCGCCAAGAAGTTTTCGTGTGCGTTCGGGTGAGAACCACGACCTTATGATACCCACAACAAAGACAACTATGGTGAGGAGCAGAAGAACTTTGGGCACTTCATAAATAAAAAAATGAATGGCGGAAGTAAGGTGAGTGCCTTTTTCCAGGCCTGCCATATCATAAACAATGAAGTCAGTGATGAGGGTCAGGTTAAAATAGATCAAACCCCATAAAATTACTGCAACGGGGATTGAATACAGCTTTTTATTCATTTTTAGTGGCTGTTTTCGGTTATCCACTGTTTAAGTGTTTCCTTGGTTGGCAGTTTGCCCGAGGAGACTATTTTACCATTGATCTCCAGACCGGGTGTTGACATAATTCCCGATTTCATTATCTCCATTAGGTCGGTAACTTTTTCAATGTTGGCATTTATATTCATTTCTGCGGCTGCATCGTAACAAAGCTGTTCGAGTTTTTTGCAGTTTGCACATCCGCTGCCGTAAACTTTAATCGTTGTCATATTTTTTTCCTTGGTTAATACCACTTATCAGGGTGGCTGATTTTGAAAACAGATAACTCATTTCCGAAGCAATTTGAATAGATCGCTCGCTGTACTTTTCTGATTCGAGAGGGGTATCATCAAACATTTTTGGATCTTCGTACCTTACGGGAAATCTTTTTTCAGCTCCTGGTATAAATGGACACGCTTCATCTGCATCAGAGCAGGTCATTACAGCAGCAAAATCCCTTTGCGGATTTTCAGGGTGATCATATACTTTTGAAAAACATCTGATCGGAGAGGCTTCATCTGAATAAGAAACAGAATATACCGGGTTAATCTCACCTTCTCCGGTTTCGATAAGGAATCCTTGTTCCTTGAGACAACTGACGGCTCTGGGATTAAAGGCAGTTGCTTCAGTTCCTCCCGAAAAACAATTAATCTCCCTTAGTCCGTTATATACTGCAAAAAACTGCGCCCATATTTGAGAGAGGTGACTCCGTCTTGAATTGTGTGTACAAATGAAAGTCAGATTCACGGGCTGGCCCTTGATTCTTTTGTCTGCAATGTATTCAGCAAATTTGTTCAAAAGGTCTTTTCTTTCTGACGAAATATTCTGTTCCGCGGCAGAAACGGTGCGAAGAGTCAGCTCAATTTTTGGATAGATGTTCATATTGTTTCGTTGATTACCGAAATAATGGATAAATATTTATTTGGCACACGATGTAACTCTGTCAGTCTGCAAAACCTTTTCCTTGTCACTTAAAATTGAGGATTCATCAGATATCCAAAAATCGAGAGAAGAGAGGAGGGCAGATATTCTTTTGTCAGACGGATTCGGGTGAATTTCATAATTTACCCATTTACCATCCTTTTCTTCAATTATGAAGCCATATTCCTTTAATATTTTCAGGTGCTGGGAGACGGTCGAAGTGGCGAGGCTGAGAACATCGGTAATCTCGCAGACGCAAAGAGGCTTAATCTGAAGCATTTTGAGAATACGAAGCCGATTGGGATCGGAGAGTATTTTAAAGAATTTTGCTTTTTCTTCCATAATTCATTTCGTTAGTTAACGAAATATAAGAAAAATCCGGCAATCCAAAAATTATTTCTGTTTTATTCTGTTGCGGCAGCTCAACAGAGTTCTATTTCAACAACAGCATTTTGATACTTCTTCTCTGTCCGGCAAAAGTGACACTTAAGATATAAACACCTGAAGGGAGGTGAGAACCGTCAAATTTGATTATGTGTTGTCCTTGTGGAACAAACTCCGGTTGCTGTGAGTTGACGAGTTCACCCATAATGTTGTAAACAGAAACTTTCACAATCCCGGATTCAGGCAGATAATAACTGATACTGGTTGAAGGATTAAAAGGATTTGGCCAGTTCTGAGAAAGCTCAAATTCAACCGGTATATTGGAGAGATGGCCATCCTCCTTCATTCCCAGGGGTTGTCCTCCCAGATTATCGGTAACGAATATTTCATAGCTGGTCGCCAAAAAGATTTTATTCGAGTCGGTAACACTTAAAAATTGCGGTTCAAAAACATCATCCAACCAGTAAACTCCCAACCAGTTTATACCCCCGTTTGTTGTCACTCTAAAAGGGTATGGATTGTTGGTCGACAGTATCACATAACCGGTATCCTTTGAGATAAAGTCGGCATCGATGATATCATTTGCGTCGTTAAACAGACGGGATTGCCAATTTTTCCCGCTGTTGGTAGTTTTATAAATGGTTCTATTCACTTCGACAAAAACCGTTGAGTCATTAAAACTTTTGATTACACGGTAGGTGCTTGGTGCTTCAGTGAGTGCCGGTTCGTTGAACATTGGAATTCCTTGCCATGATCTTCCTCCTTTGGTAATTCTAATCACATTCCCTTTTAATGTCCCAAATCCGGTGGAATCATTATGCATATAGATACTGCCAAGATAATAACCGTTATCATAGCGATTGATTATTTCCCATGTTCGCCCGTTATTTGTACTCTTCCAAAGGTTTGAAGCGGAAAAACTGCCTTGGATGGAATCAGAGGCAACAAATATTGTTGAGTCACCATACTTGTACAGATATCGGGGTGATTGTGAACCTGAGTTAGATTTGAAAATAGTGGTATATCCGGTTTCAGGAGTAAATCTCAATACTTTTTTTGTCCCCTGGTCTATAAACAGTACTGAGTTGCGGCTCTCAGGATATATATTGCCTGAGAAGCCGTTAAAAGGTTCAATAGGTACCTTTGCACTCCAGGTTAAACCTCCATCGGAAGTGGAAGTGAAATAAATTTTTAGAGGGGCTTTATAAATAAGTTGCCCTTCAAGGCTGTTAAAAAATTTAAGGCTGTAAATCCGGTCAACAAAGTTGGGTTCAACAGGGATAAAAGTGTGTCCTCCATCATTTGAGACCGATAAATTGTCAAGCGAATCTCCGTAAGTAACGGCAATCACTTTCGAGCGGGATGCAAATGAGAGATCGTCAAGGCGGGCACCGGCAGTAAATTGATGCAGCAATTCATAACTCGCAAAGTAGTTTCTGTAGAGACGAAGTTGCAAATTTGCGGGACAATAAACATAAACCGAGTCGGGGGAGGTCATGTGAAAAATCCTCAACACATCCGTTGAAGTGTGTATCTGCGACCATGTTACACCCGAATTTGTAGTTTGATAGACAGCGTTACCGGGTGAGTAGAATGCATTACCGTTACCCCACAAGAAGGCGATATCATAAATATCGCTGCGAGGAAGAATCTGGCTCGACCAGGTTGCTCCTGTATCAATAGAAGTCAACAGATTGACGCCATTTCGCGCGATCATGTTGCCGTTTGGAAATATGGCAATTGCCACATATCCGCTGGAATTAGTCGGCATATTTTTTTCAATCCAGGTGTTTCCGGAATCAAGAGTGAAATGTACCTTTCCCTGTGAGCAGTACATCCCTTCCCGCAGGGAAGAGAACACCATACGGGATGTATTGTATCCGGGCAGGACGCTCCAAGTGTTCCCGGTATCTCTGGAGACATAGTGGCTTTGTTGTCCTTTTAAGAAGATAGTTGAAGGGCCGGTCAGTTGAATTTCTTTAATGTCCTGCCATAGTGCCCCGACCGGAAAGTTATACCGTTTATAAGACATTGTTTGCCAGCCATCGCGGGAAACGAGCAATTCCGGTGACCATCCGGCGGCAACATATAATGTTGTATCCCAAGATGCAGTGGTAAAGATTGAATAGTTCTTAAACTTTGAGAACAGTCTGATGTATTGAGCATCTAATGTAAATGTCAATAGAAAAACCAGGAAAAGAGAAGCTTTTGCTATTCTGAAAACTTTTCCTGATAAATTCACTTTCAAGTTTTTCTGTCTGATCTGCAATATCCCGTTCATAATATCTCCAAATAAAAATATTTTACACAAATATAAAAACAATTTCCGGATAAAAAGCAAATCCCCCGATTTTGCCCTTACAGAGCGACCCCGTTTTCCGTAATTTGCAAAAATGGAAGTAAAAATTTACCAGCCAAATGTGAAACAAAAACCTTCTAAATAAGTAATACCATAGTGAAATCATTCTTGTTTTTCTGTTTGTTAATGTTGTTTGCAATGCCGGCTTTTGCCCAGCCGGGAGATTTCAGGATGGCGCGGGTGAAGTATTCAGGTGGAAGCGACTGGTATAATGACCAGTCGGCGGATATCAACCTGTTGAAATTTCTAAAAGCAAACACGAATCTGAAGGTGAATCCTGAATACAGATTTGCCGATCTGGCGACAGAGGATATTTTCAGTTATCCGTTTCTCTTTATGACCGGTCACGGAAATATCGCATTGACGGATCAGGAGATAAACAATCTCAGGAAGTATCTTGAAAACGGCGGATTTTTGTATGTCGATGACGATTACGGATTTGACAAAGGGTTCAGACGGGAAATAAAAAGGGTTTTCCCCGGTCAGGAATTAAAGGAGATTCCGTTCAATCATAAAATTTACAATATGAAGTATCGCTTTCCCGATGGACCTCCAAAAACTCACAAACACGATGAGAAACCACCTCAGGGTTTTGGTTTGTTTATAGGCGAAAGGATGGTTCTTTTTTATACTTATGAAAGCAATCCCGGTGACGGATGGGCGGATGCAGATGTACACAATGATCCCGAAGAAAAAAGGATTGAAGCCCTTCAATTCGGAACAAATATAGTTTTATTCGCACTTACACAGTAGGCAAACCACCAATATAAGGAGAAAATTATGAGAAAGATAGTTGTTTTGGAATTCATTACCCTTGATGGCGTTTACCAGGCTCCGGGCGGACCGGAGGAGGATACTTCCGGCGGTTTCAAGTATGGTGGCTGGACAGTGCCGTATTTTGATGAATTTGCCGGTACGATAATGGAAGAACAAATGAAACTTCCATTCGAATTACTATTGGGAAAGAAAACCTACGATATTTTCGCTTCCTACTGGCCACAGAACGGCGAAGGCTGGCCGGGTGTGAATGAAGCCCGGAAATATGTTGTCTCTCGGAATGACTTTTCACCCGAGTGGAACAATACCATCCTTCTCAATGACAATGTAGTTGAACGGATTCAAAAATTAAAGAAAGAGGACGGTCCCGACCTGAAAGTCTGGGGCAGTGGAAATCTTGTCCAAACGCTTTTGAAGCATGATCTGGTAGATATCTTGAAGCTCAAAATATTTCCCGTCACTTTGGGGAGTGGCAAGCGTCTGTTTTCGGAAGGCACGATTCCGGCAGCATTTAAAATGGTTGATTGTAAATTTTCGCCAAGTGGAGTTATCTTTGCAGATTATGAACGCGCCGGTGAAGTCAAAACGGGTTCGTTTTAGTAAGAAACAATAAATTGAATAAGACAGTATAAATGAAGTTGAAATAAATATTGTTATCCAAAGAGTTTTATTTGCGCTTACACAACAGGAAAGAATTTTGAACGGAACTGCACATTACGAAGAGATATTAAAAAAGCTTGCACGCTTCGAGAACAGGCGAATGATGGCAGATCTGGCTTTTGGCGGTCAGGTTTTGTTGATTGCATCGCTGTTGCTTTTCACGCTTTTTTCACTTCTGGAATATTTGTTCTTTTTTGAACCAGTCGTGAGAACAGTACTTTTCTATACCTGGCTGGGTATCACCGGCGGGTCATTTGTTCATTTCATTCTTACCCCGCTCTACAAACGATTTATGATTGTACCTTCAGATCCGTTCAGATCGGCTGCACTTGCAGGCAGTCTGTTTCCCCAGGTGAAAGATGACCTGATGAACGCGATGCAGCTTGTAAAGGTGGATGACAGACGGGGATTCTCAGAAAAACTGGTTTCTGCCGCTTTTGAAGAGGTATATAAAAGAGTAAGCGATCTTGAATTTGGAAGTGCCGTTTCGTTTAATGCAGCTAAGAAATTGTTTGTGTGGACTTTGGCAAGTCTCATCCTGAGCGGCGGTTCCTTCATTTTCAGCAACGGGATGAGAGATGCAGCAGGAAGACTGCTCGATCATAATGCCGAATTCCTTCCACCCCAAAAATACAGTTTCGAAGTGAAGCCGGGGAATATTGAAGCTGCCAAGGGAGACAGCATTACAATATCTGTGAAGGTTTCCGGTCCTGAAGTACGGTCGCTCGATTTTTATTTTAAAGATGAATCACAACCCGCATTTGTGAAAGAAATTTTAAAATCAGGCAAAGACGGCAGCTTTTCCTTTACGATTTCAGCAATCAAGTATTCAACAGAGTACTATGCAATGGTTGAAGACTCCAAAAGCCTGATTTACAAGATTACCGTCACCGACAAACCCCTCGTAAGAACTTTTAAGCTTTCCATCACTCCACCCGGATATACAGGTGAGAGACCCTCTGAGCAAACAGACAATGGAAATGTCTCCGGAATAAAGGGAACAGCAATTTCATTTTCTCTCGAATCCAACAAAGAACTCGCATCAGCGTCACTCGAATTTCTTGAAGGAATGAACATCCCATTGGAAGTTTCCGGTACTTCTGCATCAGGTGCATTCAGAATCACAGGAGACAACGAGTACTTTATCAAGATTACCGACACCAAGGGATATACCAACACTTCACCCGTAAAGTACAGCATAAAGGCGTTTTTTGATGCTGATCCCGAAATAACGGTCGTAAGTCCTGATTCGAACACCGCCCTTCCCAGAAGCCAGAGGCAGGACATATCACTCATCATTTCCGATGATTTTGGTTTCAGCGGTCTGAACCTGCATTACAGAATTTCAAAGAGCAAGGATGCGGCTACAGTTCAACAGAAATTCAACTCCATACCTGTTCCGTTCAACAGACAGGTGAAAGAGACGGGAGTTGAATATACATGGAGCCTTGCACAACTCTTTCTCTCGCAGGGAGATGAGGTAACTTATTATCTTGAAGTGGCTGACAATGATGCAGTATCCGGGCCAAAAACTGCCAAATCAAGGGAATATATTGTAAGAGTCCCCACACTTGAAGAACTCTTTGCGACTGGTGACAAGAAACAGGAAGAGATTCTGAAAGAGCTGAATGATGTCCTGAAAGATGCAGAAAAACTGCAAAAGGAGATGGACAAGGCAAGCAAGGAGATGAAAAGCGACAAAAAGGATCTGAGCTTCGAGGAGAAGGAAAAACTTGAAAAGATGATCGATAACTTCGAGAAACTCCAGGATAAAGTGGAACAGTTGTCGCAAAAAATGGAAGATGTCCAAAATAACATGCAGGAAAACAATCTTCTCTCGCCTCAGACCATGGAAAAATTTATGGAACTCCAGAAGATGCTTCAGGAGATTTCAACCGACGAGATGAAAAAATTGATGGACAAGATGTCCAAAAATCTTGAAAACCTTAACCGCAAGGATGCTCAGCAAAATCTCGAAAACATGAAAATGGACGAGGAGACTTTCAAAAAGAGCCTTGAAAGAACCATGAATCTGCTGAAGCGGGTACAGGTTGAACAGAAAATAGACGAGCTTATAAAAAGGTCGCAGAATCTCAATGAACAGCTCGACAAGATGCAAAACGAGACTAAAAATGCTGATCAGAAGACGATGGATCAGCTCGCCAAAAAGCAGGATGAGATAAAAAAGCAGATGGAAGCTCTTGAGAAAGAGATGAAGGAGCTTCGTGAAAAAATGAAGGATATGAAGGATATGCCTAATGAACAGGCAGAAAAACTTCAAGATGAACTTGAAAAACAACAGAATGATGAACTCTCTGACGAGGCAAAGGAAAATCTGAAAAAGGGACAGAAACAGCAGGCAATGCAGAATCAGCAGAAGATGTCGAAGAATATGAAAAAGATGGAAGAAGGCTTGCAGGAGCTTCAAAATTCTATAAATGAAGCAAATCAGATGCAAACAATGGCTGACATGATGAAGATTATCAGCGACATTGTCGATCTTTCGAAGCAGCAGGAGAATCTGAAAAAGAAGACACAAAGCAGCAGCCCTTCGGCACTCCTCAATCAGGAGATGAGAGAGCAGGACAAAATTCAGCGGAATCTTGACAAGATGCTTGCCCGTCTGGGTGAACTAGCCCAAAAGTCATTTGCGGTCAGTCCCGAGATGGCAAAATCACTCGGCGGTGCCAGAAGAGAGATGGGTAAGTCTCTGGACAACATGCAAAACAGGAACAACAAACAGGCTGCAGGAAATCAGGGAGAAGCTATGTCGTTCCTCAATCAGGCTGCCGGTATGATGCAGGATGCCCTCGCACAGATGATGCAGCAGGGTAACGGCGGACAAGGCGGTATGATGTCGATGATGCAGCAGATGGGTCAAATGGCAGGACAGCAGATGACTCTAAATCAGCAGATGCAGGAGATGATGAAAGGGAGTGGCGGACAGTTGACACAGGAGCAGATGTCTCAGATTCAGAGATTGAGACAGGAACAGGAAAATATTAAAAAGTCGCTCGATCAGATGAACAAGGAAGCCAAGGCTGCAGGAAAGTCAAAGAGCATCCCTGCCAATCTCGACAAAATCTCACAGGAGATGCAGGAGATTATCACTGATATGAGAACAGGCAGAGTAAATGATGAACTTGTGAAGAAGCAGGATAAAATTCTCTCGAAGATGCTTGATGCGACCAGATCTGTAAATGAACGGGATTTTGAGAAGGAAAGAGAATCATTTACCGGAACGAATTCGAAAGGCAATTCGCCCGGTGCCCTTAAATTGGACGGGCAAAAGAAGGACAAAAGCTATTCTGACAACATCAATAAAGCCCTGCAAGGCGGGTTTACTAAAGATTTTGAGGATCTTACACGCAAATATTATAATCTGATCAAATAATCGATCAGAATTTATACCATTTCCTTTTTGAGCTGTCGTAATAGGTTCTGGTTCTGACGCCTTTGTTGGTTACACTTCCCTGGATGGGGATGTTGGCTTTTTTAGCATCGAGCAGCGTGGTGGTTATATAAAAAGTTGCAGATGTTCTGGTTCCTCTAGTTCTGCTTTTATTGTAGCTTTTAATAAAGTATTTGTCCGTAAGCATTTGGGTTGGAGGCGTCCATTTGGCGAACGATTTGTTGCCTCCGCCACCGGAAGCTGCAGGAGTATAAAAATGCTTCATCGCATCATTGAGCAGATAGTCACCCCGAACACCAAGCTGGTCAAGAGTCGATTGGAAAGAGAAGTATTCCCAAAGCGTTAACCCGGAAAAGACAGCCAGCCCCACGAGGATTACTCCCAGAACGATAAGTAATAATTGTTGTTGTCCCATACCTTAAACTCCTATTGAAAAAGCAAAATCCATTTTAAGAAACCCCTCACATACTCCAAAGAATCCGGTTTTTCATTAATTAAACCCTGTTTTACTTCGTCTGTGATCGCAGGGAAGAAACTTTCGAGTTTTGATACGATCATTTCTCTGTTTGCGGTTGTGGTTTTGGTCAGGAGATAAAGCAGAGAGAGCGCATCGAGTTCTGTGGAATTTACGATAAATGAAGCGAGGGTCTCAGGATCCAGCCCCTTCTCATTCATTATATTAATTCTGCTTTTCTGAGCGGAGTCGGTAAATGCATAAACCGGAATATAGAGCAGATTTCCTTTAGCGATTGAAACCGAGTAGTTTGACGCAAGAGATATTCTGTGGTTCTCGATTACGATCTCAGCCCAGCCAAAATTGAGTTTGATCTGATTTAGAATCCGGGAGCATTGAAGTTGTGCCATTTCTGTTGTGATTCTCACATCTCCGAACCGGATGGAATATGGAGGCTGGTCAGCAAATTCGACAAATTTCCCTGTGTCCAGATTTGTCATCAGTTCGAATCCGGTGCCGTTGACATCAAATATATTCTGTTCCTTGTGTCCCTTAATCAACTTGAGAGTACTTTTCGGGTAGAGTTTTATTGTTGCCTCAGAGGGAATAATGATTTCAGCGGTCGAGGCTTCTTCGGTGCTTGCCACCTCATTCTCATTAAGATCAGTTTCCGTTGTCCCGTTGATTGAAACATCGCCTTCGAGTGCCCTGACGCTCCAGGGGGTGTTAAATTTCGAATACTCCAGGTATCCATATACTCCTGCTCCAGTTAGAACAAGAATCAGAAGTATAACCAAAAGTTTCTGAACATCGATAAAAGATGCTTTGTAACCGAGAGATTTTGCTTTGCCGATCGCTTTGCCGCCGATACCCGAGGAGGTTTGACTTGCAGTTGACCGTGCAAGTGATTGAAGTTCCTGATTCCTAATCTCTTTCTTGCGGGAGCGTCTCTCTTTTATTTTGTTCTCATTGATCAGTTCATCCTGAATCTCATCCAGAATTCCTGCTCTTACCGGTGTCGATGCAAAGATATCTCGAACAAGATCGATAAAATCGGCGAATTTATCCAGAAATTCAGGTTTTTTGTTTTCAACCAACTGTTCAGGTGATGCACCGGGAATATTATAAGAGGAAACAAGTTTAATAAAATCACTTTTATGGTCAACGATGCATTCTTTAAAGGGAGTAAAATAACAGAGTCGCTCCAGTTTGTCGTTCAGAATCTGTACCACGCCCTCTTCTGTTTGATCGGTAATAAAACCTGCAATGATTTCGGGGGTATAATCAAATTGAAGATAGAGCGTGAGGACGACTCTTTCGAGATCGGTGAATGAGGCATAGACTGCTTCAACCTCCGAAAATTGTGGCGAGAGGGGGGGTAATTCCTGATCCCCGCCGTTATAGAGGGGGTGCTCCCGCAAATTATAAAGGCTGACAATTGCAGAGATTTTGCGCAGCCATTCAAATAAATCCTTTCCCTCTTTAATATGAGCAACATTGTCTGCCGCAAGCACAAAAATCTCTTTAAGTGTCTCTTCCGCCCGGTCCGGAGAGGGAATTATCTTGTAAACAAGATGATAAATCTCCTTATAGAAATTTGGCACCAGCTTAAAGAAGGCGTACTTGTCACCCTTCCGGGCGGCTTTGAAAAGGGATTCGGCGTTTGAGTCAGTTCGTTGTGTCATGATTAAAAATTTTGAGAATGAACTGAATAATATCGAAATATTTTCTTATAAACAAATCCAGTCAACGGGCCCCCTCCAATAACTCAGGCTTTTGATGCACGAAAACCATTCCACACAAAATAAATCCTTTTGTCACTATTGATTTTAATCTGGAATTATTCTTCACTAAATTTTAACTTTGTACTAAACATTCTAGAAAATAATGGAGGTCTTAATGGACAGATATAAAAGTTATCTGTTTCTCTTTCTCTTTCTGGTTGCCGGAAGTGTGTCCGCACAGCTAAAGGTTGACTATGAATATTACAAACTTGACAACGGGCTAAAGGTTGTTCTCTCTCAGAACAAAACAGCACCCGTGGTTACAGTGGCTGTCTATTATAACATCGGATTCAGAATTGAACCGAGAGACAGGACAGGTTTTGCGCATCTTTTTGAACACATGATGTTTCAGGGTTCGAAAAATCTGGGTAAAATGGAATTTATCAAACTTGTTCAGTCGAACGGCGGAATCCTTAACGGCTCCACAAGATTTGACTTCACAAATTATTTCGCTATCGTTCCGTCACATAAACTTGAAACGATTCTCTGGGCAGAAGCTGACAGAATGTCGGGACTTGATATCACACAGGAAAACCTCGTGAATCAGCAGGGTGTGGTAACGAATGAAGTGAAAGTAAATGTGCTGAATCAGCCTTATGGCGGTTTTCCGTGGCTCGATCTTCCCCAGGCCGCAAATGAAAACTGGTATAATGCCCACAACTTTTACGGTGATCTGAAAGACCTCGATGCTGCCACCCTTGCAGATGTGAAAGACTTCTTCAGCAAATATTACATACCAAATAATGCTGCCCTCGTTATCACCGGCGATTTTGAAAAACCTGAAGCAAAGGAATTCGTAAAGAAATATTTCGGAAAAATTCCTGCCGGGAAGCAACAAAAACTGCCAGACATTTCAGAACCGAGACAGGAAAAAGAGAGAATCTCGGTGAAAGTTGATTCGTTAGCCAACAAACCGGCGATAGCATTTGGTTATAAAATGCCTGCAGTCGGAACACCCGAATATTTTGCGATGGGAATCATCGATCAGGTACTTCTTCAGGGACAGGACAGCAGACTTTATCAGAAACTGATTTCCGAAAAGGGATACTACTCCGGTGTATATGGTGGAATAAATTCCGGACTCGGAAACATGTTCAACTATAACGGACCAATGCTGTGGGATTTCTACCTCCTGCATGAAAGCAATGTCACTCCTGAAGAGATTATTGCTTCTGTCGATGAAGTTGTGAAAGGGGTCATCGAAAAACCTTTGGCAAAAGATGAAATTTCCAGAGCACTTGTAAAGATGCGTTCCAACCTCTATGATGTAGTGGAAGGAACTTTTGGTTTCGGACTTGCCGACCTTCTCGCTTGTTATGCACTCTTCAATGATGATCCGGGAAAGATTAATACCATTGAAGACTCCTTCAAAAAGGTGACACCTGAACTGATCCAAAAAACCGCAAAGGAATATTTGAGATCGAGTAACAGGACTATTATCAAACTTGATGCAAAAGCAGCGAAATAAGGAGACAGCAATATGAAAATGAAAATATTATCACTCGTTTTGGCAGCTTTTCTTCTTTCAGGTCCGCTTTTTGCACAAAAAGAACAGCCACCTGTCGGCGGTACTCCGAAGAATTTTACCGTTCCTTCATATAAAACTGTTACTCTCAGAAACGGGATGAAAGTTACTCTTGTACCCTATGGCCAGACTCCGAAAGCAACCGTAAGACTGATCGTAAGAACCGGTAGTTTGAATGAACCAGCGGGACAGGTTTGGATATCGGACTTCGCAGCAGATCTTTTGCTTGAAGGAACAAAATCCAAATCAGCTCAGGCGATTGCCGAAGAAGTAGCTGCCTATGGTGGCGAACTTTTTGCAAATGCAGGTACTGACCAGTCACAGCTCGGAGCTGATGTCCTTTCAGAATTCACCCCGAACCTCGTGAAAACGATGGCTGATGTGGTAATGAACCCTAAATTCGATCAAAAAGACTTTGAGAGAATCAAAGGAAATTATCTTACAAATCTTGCAGTATCACAAAAATCACCTGATGCAATGGCAGACAAGGAACTCTATAAACTTGTGTACGGTGATCATCCATACGGTATTACCGAGCCAACGGAAGCAGCTTTGAAAGGTTACACCGTTGACATGGTAAAAAAATATCACGAAGACAATTTCGGTGCATGGAGATCACACCTTTACATTTCGGGTGTTTTCGATGAAAAATCTGTGATGGCTGCAATTGAACAGGCATTCGGGAAGTGGAAAGCCGGACCGGATATTTTAACTAATCCTGCCACGCCTCAGAGAGTTAAGAAATTCTCCCTCGTCGACAGACCGGGATCGAAACAGTCGAAAATCATTTATGGAATCCCCGCTGTCGATCCTTCGATGCCCGACTATGTTCCATTTATGGTGATGAACTCACTTCTTGGCGGCTCATTTGGCTCACGTATTACCGCAAACATTCGTGAGAACAAGGGCTACACCTACTCACCCGGAAGCAGCGTTATGACAAGATACCGCTCCGGTTTCTGGAGTGAGGAAGCTGATGTTACGAGCAGTGTTACGGGTGCAGCTATTAAAGAGATTCAGTTTGAAATCAAAAGACTGCGTGATGAAGCTCCCTCTGAAAAAGAACTTGACGGCATCAAAAACTATGAAGCCGGAATTTTTGTTCTTAGAAATTCAAGCCGTGCCGGCGTAATCGGTCAGTTGAGTTTCATCAATTTCCACGGATTGTCGGATGATTATCTTAAAAATTATGTTCAAAAGATAATCAATACAAAACCTGCAGATGTTTCAGCCATGGTTAAAAAATATCTCGACCTTGACAGATTCACTACTGTTATTGTTGGCGATAAAAAAGAAGTTGAACCTCAACTCGAGAGTTTGGATCTGAAATAACATTAATTTCGGGGGCATGAAGAAATTACTTCGTGCTCCCGGTATTTTTTTGGAAGGAAAATCAATGATATTCGACAAGCTTGAAAATTACAAAACCTACGCATCGATAAGTGAAAACCTGAAAAAGGGATTTGAATATCTCACCGACACTTACACACTTGATACCCCGGAGGGTATTTATGAGATAGATGGCAAGGATGTGTATGCAATCGTGACATCGTATAAAACAAAGGCTTACAGCGAGGGTGACTTTGAATCTCACAGGAAGTATCTCGATGTTCAATATATTCCGAAAGGTGAGGAGAATATAGGGATAACCGGGCTTGAAAACCTCAAACCAAAATCAGATTTTGATACAGAAAAAGACATTGTCTTCTACGAAGGGAATGGCGATCTACTAAGACTTCCCGAGGGATATTTTATGGTGCTCTTCCCTCAGGATGGTCACAAACCGGGCATTATGACAGGTTCTGAAAAGCAGTTAGTGAAGAAAGTCGTTGTGAAGGTTGTGGTTTAGTCAGTCACTCCTGCTTTAATCAGCACTTTGTGTAAAGCCAATCCGGGACAAAATCAGGCTTTTACTCAGAAAGAGAAATCCACCTGAATTGAAGGCATAAGCATCCACGCATCAGCTTTGGTGTCGTTTCCCACGGTTTTCAACAGTTTTATTCCCACCAGTGCATTTGCATTATCCATAAATTTGTAGATAACACCCGGACTGAAGAAGTAGAATCCGATATTCACATCGTTTCTTTTGTCAGTTTTAATGTACTCAATCCCTGTGTTCCAAACAGGCAGCCACCATGGACGGTCACCCACATAATTGGAGGGAACGAAACCAAGGAGGCTCTGTGTAAAGTATCCTGCCCCGATGTAAAAATTGACAGGACTTTCATAAGCTGAATTGAAGCTGAGTGTCACATATGGATTCAGATTTGTAGTGGCGGCGTTGTCGCTGTAGATTGAAATGAACTCCTTCTTTGAGCCATCATTGTAGGTTTCCACCCGTTTTACCACAGTTTCGGCGTTGTAGAGATGTTTTTGAACCAGCACCCCCGCATCAATTCTGAATGCAGTTGATCCATTCAAACCACCCACACCAAACCCGGCAGCACCACCAATTGCACTTTGATTCCCGATATTCGAGAAATGAAAACCTCCGGTGAAGAAGATGCTTTTTGTGAGTGGAATGTCGATATCCACTCCGGCAACGATGTCAGGGAAAGACCACTCGAGATTTTGTTCTCTGAAAAATGGCTTTAGTGAATCCCTCGGGCTCAGGCTGGAATAGAAACTCCCCGAGGTTGATGTCGTAATGCTTTTGTTTTGGTTTATTACCAGTTTCGGAGAAACTTTTATTTCTGAATTGCCGTTGTTTCTGTGGATGGTTCTTACAGGGGGTGTGTTGATCGGAGCCTGCACATCCACATCGCCGAGATAGATGGTTTCCTGCACTTTTACGGTGTCACAACCGGTGTAAAAGAGGATGAAAAAAGCTGCAACAATAACATTTGTGAGAACTTTTGAAAACTTCATGGAGAAGCCTCCGGTTAGGTTAACTACTTTTTTAGTTCTTCCCGTCTTTCTTTCAGAAGTGTAGTCACCTTGTCATATACGGGTTGAGGTGACCTGTTTATCAGTATTGCTTCGAGCAGACGGGCATTATTGATTTTTGCAAAAAAGCCGATTTGGATATTTTTCGCTATACTTTCTGCGATCATTATACCGTTAAATTTCCCCGAAAATGTTCCACCCTTCAAATTCTCGATATCGGAGTAGAGCAGCTCCTTTTCTCCGGATGAGAGAAAAAACTCTGAACAGACGAGCCGGTCCTCAAGTGCGTGAATCCTGAAGGGAACGATTCGCCATATTTTGAAGAAAAAAGAATTGATGATAAGAAATATAACGACAACGGAAGAAAAAAAGAGGATGTCAACAGTTCTTGAAGATGGATTGAGCAAAAAGGGAATTATGTACAGAGCCAGCACCATCGAGACAGGAATATTCCCGAATCTGTAAACAGTCTTCAGTAAAGGGTTATAGGTAAAAATGTGGTCAATTTTTTCCTTTTCCATCCCTAAAACCTGTTCATTACTTCCACGACTTTGTAGATATCATCCTTAGTGTGGAAATATGAGATCGGAAGACTGAGAGTTGTGTTGTGTATCTCCTCGGATATGGGGTACTCACCTTCGATTATGCCCTGCATCGCTTTTTGTTTGTGAGGAGCAACAGGGTAGTGGATGTCTGTTTTAATCTCATTTTTCAGGAGATATTCGCGGAGTTTGTCTCTTTTCTTGTGTCTGACATTGTAGATGTGATAGACATCGTAATGGTCATCAGAGCGGTATGGCTTTATAAAATCAGATTTTAAACCGTTGTGATAGATCTCGGCAAGCTCCCTTTTGTGCTCGTTTATTTCGTCGAGCTTTCGCAACTTAATCGAGAGAAAACCTGCCTGCATCTCATCGAGGCGGGAGTTGTAGCCGACTACCTCATTATAGTATTTAATGTCGGAACCGTAATTCCGGAGTCGTAAAATCTTTTTGTAGAGGTCTTCATTCTGCATGAGCATGGCTCCTGCATCACCGAGAGCCCCGAGATTTTTTGTCGGATAGAAACTGAACGCTCCGTAGTCACCGAATGTTCCGGTGAGTCGGTCTCTCCACTTGGCACCATGGCTTTGGGCGGCATCTTCGATCAGTCTGAGATCAAATTTCTTCGCTATTCTTGTGATAAAGCCCATTTCGCACGGCTTACCGTAGAGATGGACAACCATTATTGCCCGGGTTCTGTTTGTGATTTTTTCTTCAATCTTTCGTGAGTCGATGTTGTAAGTTTTAATGTCGGGCTCAACGAGTACGGGTTTCAGTCCCGCATGAAGAATGGCGAGAATAGTTGCAATATAAGTATTTGAAGGCACTATCACTTCGGAATTCGGGGGGAATTCAAATGCCTTCAGTGCAAGAAGAAGAGCGTCGAGACCAGAAGCTACACCGAGACAGTAGGCGACACGATGGTAGTCCGCAAATTCCTCTTCGAATTTTTTAACATTATTCCCGAGTATATACCAGCCTGATTTGAGGGTTTCGGCGAATGATTTTTGGTATTCTTCAAAAAACGGCTGATTCAGTTTCCCCAGATTTTCGTACTCGATCACTTGTACTCCTCGTGTATATAATCGTCGATATCATATTCGGATGATGCAAGTACAAGAAGAATTGCGTCATCACTGAATTTGTGCATGATGTGCCAGTCCTGAGGCTCGAGTATAAGACATCTAGAAGGACTGTCAAGAAGGAAATTCTCTTTGGTTGTGCCGTTGTTGTTGTAAACTTCCACACTCCCTTTGAGGCAGATAGTTGCCTGAACGGTCTTTTTGTGGCGGTGTTTGGCTCTTGGGAGGTCCTTGCTGTTATTGTAGATATAATAAACCCGTTTAATTTCGAAAGGGAGCACCTTTTCAATAACAGTCAGGCTGCCTCTTTCGTCATCTTTGGTTTGCAGATCAATAAAATATGCCATTAACTCCTCAAGAATGTTTTCTCTTCAAACACATTGTAGACACCGGTTAGTTTCCTGTAAAGATAAATCAACGGTGTTTTGGGTAGAATTTTGTTTTCTCTTGCACCGTGGGGGTCGAAACCGGGATAATCGACTAAAATATCTTTTTTTATTTGATTTAGCTTGTGAATATACGGTTTATAGAAGATATTTAAAACATCATCTGTCAGGATTCTTCTTCCAAGCTCGATTTTGCCGTCCTTGAAGAACCTCAAGTAGTGGTAGTGATAAAAAATTACATCGAATTTTTCACCGGATGAACCCACCGTTCCTGTAATTTTATCTGATTTTTTTTCAAATTCGTATTGCTGCACATTCCAGGCTGCGAGACCACCCCCGTGGTGTTGCATCACATGCACACCTTCGAATCTTTCTGTCCAGTCATCCAGGTAGAGCTGATCTCCAAATTTTCCGTCCTCATAACGGTCGTAGCACCACTCGAGGCATCTTTCCCGCCACCATGTCAGGGCTTTTCTTCCTTTTTCATCATTTTTGAAAGTGACAAACTGAACGCAGTATTTTCCGCTTTTCACTTCCTTGTTGTACTGAGGGGAATACCTGTGCTCTGTCAGCAGTATCGATTTGTCGCCAAGCTCATTAAAGATTGGTTCAGGTGACGAGTAAAAACAGATGTCTGCATCTATGTAAGTGCAGTGGTCAACTCCGAATTTATCCAGTACATAGAGAACGGTTGAAGATGTAGCCGTCCAGCAATACTCTGCGATTGATCTGGTCGGTTTGACCTTCATAAGTTCGGGGTCTTCAAATTCCTTTAGACTGATTACCTCGGTATTTTTAAGTTTCATAGCCGTCAGGATTTTATAGGACCTGTCGTCGAAAGCAAATATAAAAAGCCTGAAATCGGGGATAAACTTCATCATCGACTGATGCAGTGCCAGTCCGCGGGTCAGGTAGTTGGAATCGAAAAGGGTGCAGAAATTATATGTCATTGGTTGAACAGTTTCGCGAATTTCTCCTTCACGGCAGGAAGGAATTTCAGTTTGAGAAGTTCTTTTTTCAGTTTCCCCTCTGAAAATTTGATCATTTCATTAAAAAGGGGATTCGAAAACCTCTCCCGACCGTGATGGGCAATAGATAGCGAGTGTCCGTACTGTTTTTCAAGAACGGCAAATACCCAACCGAGAAGGTGATCCCTCAAAGAGAGCTTTTCGCTGAAGTCGTTGAAATATTTTAACTCAGCCCAGCCGGGTGAATTTTTATGAGAATAGAAAATAAACTTTTTCAATTTATTTGGAAGATGCAGGCTCTCAACATCGTCTTCCCTGAGCCGTTGCGAACCCTTTACGGTCATGGCCCCAAGCCAGAAGGGGAGCGCATCGAAATATTCAAAAACCTTGTAAAGCTTGTCTTCACCTTTATATGAATCGATGATGCCAGGCTCAAGCTCAACCACGAGAGCCTTTTTCTGAACATCCTCCGGGAGCGACTTGAAAATACTAAGGTCGATCCCTTGTGTGTCGGTCTTTAACCAGTCAATTTTTTTTATCTTTAGATCGCTCAAAACTTTTGGAAGCGTTGTGTTTTTAACCGACACCTTTTTATCCACTCCAAATTTTGAGGCAAAAGCCCATTCCTCGAGTGCTTTATTATCGGGCTCGAGAGTACTCGAACAATAGGGAGAAGCGGTCAGATAGAAATCCGTCTTGTCCCCTTCAGAGGCAGAAACGAGGGAATTGTAGATATAGAGTTTTTTAAAACCTTTTGATTCATCGGAAATGTAGCCGAACTCCCTGTCGTCAGCATCAAAAGCGAGGCATACCGCGTGTTTTGCGAAAGGCTTCCACTCTTTGTGGATGCTTCCAGAGGCACCGATATCCACCAGAACAGGTGGGTCTTTGGTCAACTCTTTGGAAAGGAAAATTCTGTCTATAAGATTCATACGGTTTTTCTCAGTAAAAAGAGTGGCAAAAGAGAGAAAAGGTTTGGAAACATCCCCGTGAGAGAGTCCTTGAAACTGTTATTCGAAAAAACAGTGGAAAATTTTTCGATTTCAAGTCCGCCGACACTTCCAACGAGTTCCTTGAAATCACTTATCGAAAGTTGATGGATATGACCTGTTGAATACCACGAATATCCAAACAGGCAGGGTTTGGGCATTCTCCCGTGTAACAGCATATCGAGACGGTTTCTGTAAAATCCAAAGTTGGGAAATGATACAATCTGCTTCTTGGAGATGCGTTTCATCTCTTTTAGCAGCACCTCGGGATACATTACCATTTGTATTGTCACATTGCAAACCGAAATATCAAACTCGTCATCGGCAAAAGGAAGAGGTTCGTCGATTCGTCCCAAACGGGCATCAATTCCTTTTTTCTTTGATATCTCAACGCCTGACTCTGAAATTTCGAGACCAACTGCCCGGGTACACTTCCTCTTTTGCATCAGGGAATGCAGCAACGAACCATTTCCACAGCCGAGATCAATAATCGAGGAGGGGGAATCAATGAAGCCTTCGATTACTTCATACTCCTTCCGCACTTCGCTCTCAATGCCGGTATAGTCATACTTTCGGTTGTCGTTATGTTCGGGGCTGTTTATGTCTTTGGTCATCAAAAATAAAAATTTAAATCACCAAAAATAAGAAGAAAGTGTGATTAATGAGCTATGAACTATGATCTATGAACTATGAGCTGTTTTTTGGGGACGCAGATACACGCAGATTATACGGAGTTTCGCAGAGGGGATGGTAACACAGATTTCACGGATTTAACACGGATTTCACGAAAGGGAAAAAACTCTGATTTCGGAAAAGGAGCGACAATCGTCTCGATTGTCCAACCGACCAGCGATACCCTTGTGGTGACATGATTTTTGAACACGATAATCAAGATGAATAAGGATGCGAAGGATATTTCCCCCGAAGCGGGGTTACATGTTCGAAGAAAAAGGAAGGATAATCCATAATTACCCCCGGAGTGGGGTTACATGTTCGTAGAAAAAGGAAGGATAATCCATATTTACCCCCGAAGCGGGGTTACATGTTCGTAGATGAAGAAATATAATACATTCAATACCCCCGGAGCGGGGTTACATGTTCGTAGAAACGGCGACAATTCACAATTAAATTTCCCCCATCCTTTAGAAGGAGGGGGGCAAGGGGGGTGGTCAGCGGTGTGCCATGTTCGTTGAGGGCTTACAAAAAAAGGCTGCCTGAACTTAGACAGCCTCAAAATGATTGTTCCGGCTTAAAAAGTAGATTTCTAAACTACTCCACCTCCTGCAATTAATCTAAAAGTTCCCAGGATTACAGCGAGACCGCACAACACGACTCCCGCTATTGCTTTTCCCCTATCACTTTGCGGAGCTGAACTTAGAGCAATAATACTGATTAACAAACCAAAAGCAGCAAACGGGATATTTAACCAGTTGAGACTGCCAAGACAGGGGAAAAATGCCACGATCATTCCGACTAGAGCAAGGATACCCCAAACCAAAGAGAGGACTGCCATTTTTTACCTCATTTTTTCTTTTTGTTGTAGATGATGTAGAGTCGCTTTATTGCGAATACACAATTGATCACAAATATAGAGTAAAGTGCTGTTCCGGCTCGGTTGTAGCCGAGGGATTTGGAAATATCAAAGTTTGAAATTGCTACAAAGGAGCGGGTCATTCCACAGAGGGAGCATTCCGTTCCGTATTCGGCCACGGAAATGCAGACCGGGGAGAGCCTGAGAGCTGTCTCATCAAAAAAAGAAAGGAATATCACTCCGAATGCAATTACACCGAAAATGATCATCAAATAATCAAATTCCTCGGAGCAAGTTATTTTCTTAAATATACTTAACATTCCGATTAAGCAATTTAGTTAATGAATATCTGCAAAAGTACAAAATCAGGATTTACTTTACAATCGCATTACATCTTTTTATGCAGTTTAACCGGTTTAACGGATTTGCTTCTGAGTTTCAGGTTCAGAGTCTCAACAAAAATTGAGAATGCCATCGAGAAATAGATATATCCTTTTGGGATGTGATAGTCGAAACCGTCGGCTATGAGGGTGAAACCGATCATAAGGAGGAATGAAAGGGCAAGCATTTTTATCGTCGGGTGTTTGTCCACAAAATTACTGACAGGAGAGGCAAATATCAACATGAATATCACTGATATCACAACTGCTGTAATCATTATTTCAATCTGTGAAACGATTCCAACCGCTGTAATGATTGAATCGAGAGAAAAAACAATATCGAGAATCAATATTTGTACTATTGTCATTCCGAATGATTTAGCAACCTGTCCCCCTGCAGAGTGTTCCTCACCTTCGAGTTTGTCATGAATCTCGAAAGTGCTTTTCCCCAAAAGAAACAGACCGCCAATTATCAGAATCAGGTCGCGACCGCTGATTTCGTTTCCAAACATCGTGAAAATGGGGGATGTCAGTTTCATTATCCAGGTGATGGAGAGAAGGAGGAGTATTCTGGTCACCATTGCGAGAACGAGACCCACATTCCTTGCTTTTGCCTGCATCTCTTTGGGCAGTTTACCTGCCAGAATTGAGATGAAGATTATGTTATCTATTCCAAGTACGACTTCGAGTGCGACAAGGGTGGCGAGAGCTATCAAGGCTTCGGGGTTGGTAATCCATTCCATTAAATAAATTCCTCTTTGTTATTCTGCTGATTGTTATCTGAGTAATGCGACTTGCAAAAATAAGAAAAAAGATGAGAAGGCGGAAAATAGAGGGCAGAATAATTGATGGCAGAAATTCGAAGGCTGAAGGCTGAAAACTGAGGGCTGAATATTGAAGGCAGAAGGCAGAATAATTGAAGGCTGAAATTTCGCTATTCATCCTTCGCCATTCATCCTTCGCCATTCATCCCTCGTCATTCATCCCTCAGCCCTCGCTATTCTTTCTTCGTTTATTCTGACTTATCGTTATATTTCATGCTTGATTAAAAGAAAATTATATGAAAAAGACATTTATATTTTTGTGGTTTTTTGCCATTTCTGTTTTAAGTCAGACGGTGGTGCAGGATTGGGAAAAAGTTTTTGATGACACCCATGTCGGGCGGATTGACATAACGATAGCTCCGGCATATCTTGCGTGGATATATTCGCATGTGACCAGTGACAGTGAATTTGTGGCAAAAGTGCGTTTCAGAAACAATCATTTTGATGAGACACTCGATTCCATCGGGTTCAGATTAAGGGGCAACACTTCCCGGAATGCACAGAAAAAATCGTTTAAAGTGTCGATAAACAGTTTTTTTAAGGGGAGGAATTTTCATGGACTCGAGAAACTGAATCTGAACGGAGAGCACAACGATCCTTCGATTGTGAGGAGCAAACTTTGTTTTGACCTTTTCCGAAGTGCAGGTTTGAGGGGCTCACGGTCAAACCACATGGAAGTCTACATAAACAACAAGTATTATGGTTTGTATTTGAATACCGAACATATTGACGAGGAATTTTTGTCTCGACAATACGCCGATGACTCAGGGAATCTTTGGAAGTGTCTTTATCCGGCAGACCTCGTGTATCTTGGTGAAAATCCACAGCCCTATATCACTCTTGGTGGTGGCAGGCCGGCTTATGAACTTTCGACAAATGAAGCGGGGATGGATTTCTCGAAATTGATCAGGCTTACGAGAATTCTCAAAAACACTCCATCCACAAAGCTATTGGATTCGTTGGAAACAACCTTGGATGTTCTCGATGCATTAAAGTATTTTTCGATGAATGTTCTGGTTGGTCAGTGGGACGACTACTGGTCGAACATGAACAACTACTATCTCTATCATGAGCCGGCAGAAAATCTGATGCATGTCATTCCATATGATTATGACAACACATTCGGTATCGACTGGTTTAACACCAACTGGTCGTCCGCAAATCCATATACATTTCCGAAAATTGGTGCCGGTGAGCGACCACTCATAGAAAAGATGCTTGTGGTTCCCGAGATCAGAAATCTTTATACCCATCTGCTAACATATTATAAAACAAATGTTTTCACTCTGCCGGTGTTAAATCAGAGGATAGACTCACTGCGGGATATGATTACTCCATCGGCACTTTTGGATACTTTTCGTGTGCTCGATTACGGTTTTTCGTTCAACCAGTTTCTGAATTCCTTCTCGGCATCTTCCTTTTCCCTTCAGCATGTGAAAATGGGGATTAAACAGTATATTCTTGCGAGGACGAATTCCATCGGCAGTCAATTGAATTATGTTTCCTCCGATCCCATTGTTTACAAGATTGACTATTCACCCAAAAATCCTTCCGGCACCGATTCCATCAGGGTGGAAGTGTCGGCATTCTCCAATGCCGGTCTCGACAGCGTTTCACTTCAGTTTGAAAATTTGGGTACAGGAAGTATCTCAAAAATACCGATGGTGTTTTCTCCCGTTTTGGGAACGAAAAAAGTGGAGGAGAGCGACCGGTACACAGCAGTTATACCTCCTTTGGGTGCAAATTTCAGAGGGAAATTAACATTCAGGACGAGAGACATGTCGGGCAAAGTGGCTGTTTATCCAAAAGCAAGGAAAATGGTTGTTTCAACTCCCGGTGTTGTAACGGCGGGCTTAAAAATAAATGAAGTGCTGGCGGATAACACGACAATCCCCGACAGTTCAGGTGATTTCGACGACTGGATAGAGCTCTACAATTCCTCTAATGATACAATTCTTTTGACCGGGAAATATCTTACCGACAAGAGTGATAATCTGGTAAAGTGGAGATTTACACAACCGGGACTCAAGATGGTTCCGAAGCAGTTTCTGGTCATCTGGTGTGATGAGGAGGAAACAGAACCGGGTATTCACACAAATTTCAAATTAAGCAAGTCGGGTGAACTTGTCTTTCTGACCGATACCAACGGGGTTGATATCATTGATTCAATTTCGTTTGGACCTCAAACAACAAATATGTCCCTTGCAAGAACCATAGACGGAGCCGGTGTCTGGATGCAGATGGCGCCAACACCCGGATATTCCAATGTACCCGTCTCGGTTGAGGATGAAGTTGCTCCTGCAGGATACGGTCTGATGCAAAATTTCCCTAATCCTTTTAATCCTTCAACTGTAATTCGCTATTCATTGAAGGAAGGCGGGATGGTCTCGCTGAAAGTATACTCCTCTCTCGGAGAGGAAATAGCCGAACTGGGTGGCGATTTCAAACCTGCCGGCAGTTATCAAACAGAGTTTAATGCACAAAATCTGCCATCGGGGGTTTATTTCCTGAGGCTTTCAGTAAACGGTTTTTCAATGTCACGAAAAATGATTCTTTTAAGGTGATCGAATGGTCAGAATTTTCTTCTTCCTCCTCTTTGCATTTACGCTTTTTGCTCAGGCACCTGAACTTAAAGTAGAGCTAAAAAACACATCTCAGGTCTATTGCCTTGCCGTATCAGATGACGGGAAATTCCTGGCGACGGGCTCGATCGGAAAGGTGTTCATTTGGGATTTGGAAGAGGGAAGACTGATAAACTGCATTAAAAACCTGATTTATCCGGTTTATTCGATGGGATTTACGACCGACTCGAAATCACTTCTGATGGCGATGGGAAACAACAATGTCGAACTTTGGGATTTGGAAACCCTGACAAAAACCACGACATATTTTGGGCACTCCTACATGGTAAAGGAGTTGAAGGTCGCAAAAAACGGAAAATATTTTGTCTCGCTCGACTATAAAAACAAAATTATTCTGTGGGACATTAATAAAGGGAAGGCTCTAAGGGAGTTTGAGCCTGCCTCGGCTTTGGTGCACTCTGTCGATTTTTCACCTTCGGGGAAAGAAATCATTATCGGACAAATGGAAGGGACCATCCCGGTAATCGAGCTTGCATCAGGAAAAGAAGTTAAGAAAATAAACGGGACCCGGACAACAAGTGATGATTATAAACCCGGGATGTCTGAAGACAGCCTGATGATGATGGCTGTTCGTGACTATTCCATTGGAAATATTGTCTTGCATGAGGCAGGAAAAGTGATTGCCTTTCATGCAAACATGATAACGCAGTGGGACCTGGCAACAGAGGTTCAGGAGAAATTTGTTCCTTTGAAATTCACACCCTACCGTGCAACGGCAACAAAAGACGGCAAAAAGGTGGCACTTAGAGGCGGGAAAGCGTTGAAACTTCTCGACAGGGTGTCGATGAAAATTACTGATTCAATTACTCTCTCACCCAATGATTTTCAACCGCTTGCCGTTGATCCGAAGGGGAAGTATTTCCTCACGGGGGAGATGGACGGAAGTGTAAAGTTTTTCGAAACACAGACCGGCAAAGAGGTGATGACTCTTTTTGCATTCGATTCAACCGACTGGGCAGTGGTAACACCTGATGGCTATTTTGATGCATCACAGGGGGCTATGGGACTCTTGTATTATGTTCAGGAACTGGATATCATTCCTCTTGAGGCATATTTTGAGCAGTCATACATCCCCTCCCTCTTTAGATCGGTCAGAGCGGGAGGCGATTCCAAAAGTTATATACCAACAAAAAAGGAAATTTTTACCAATGTGATGGTTCCCCCGTCAGTAAAGCTCACTTCCACAAACGAATCAAAAATTTCGAAAAATCCCGAAGAAACAGTAAATATAACCATCTCGGATGAGGGTGGAGGCATCGACGAACTGAGGCTTTATCAGAATGGTAAACTGGTCGATGTAAAATATTACAAAGACAACAAACCGAAGGCCGGTAACAAAATAAAAGAAGTGTTTCCTGCACAATTGACGGTTGGCAACAATATCTTTAAAGCAAGTGCCTTCAGCAAGGGTAGGCTTGAGGGAAAATCGAACACAATTTTAATCAAGTATGATGCACCAAAACCCGTTTCCAACCTTTACATCCTTGCTATTGGAGTTAACGAGTATGAGAACAGTAAATATAATCTGAATTTTGCCGGTGCTGATGCTGAACTGATCAGCAAAGAAATCTCCGGAGTAAAGAACAATATTTTCAAGTCCGTTGTTGTAAAAACCTTGTATGACACGGAAGCTACGATTAAAAATGTAAGAGCCGCTCTCGACACCATTGTGGCGAACGCAAAACCCGAGGATACATTTGTCTTTTATTTCTCAGGACATGGTGCCTCGGATGATGATCCCGATCAAAACATGCAGGAGTTTTATTTTATTCTTCATGAAGTGCAACAAATTTACGGAAATCCTTCTGCCAGAAATCCCTACGCACTTTCAGGAAAGGAAATGAAAGAATATTCGCTGAAGATAAAAGCGCAGAAACAGTTGATACTTATTGATGCCTGTCAATCAGGGCAGGCTCTCGAGAATTTTGCCATGCGAGGTGCTCAATCTGAAAAGGCAATTATTGACCTTTCAAAAAGCAGAGGTTTGTATATCATGGCAGCTTCCGAAGCTGACCAGACCGCAAAAGAGATAAAGGACCTCGGGCACGGGGTTTTTACCTTCTCCCTCATCGAAGGGTTAAAATGTGCCGCTGATTTCTTTGATAAAGACGGTGTCATAAATGTGAAGGAACTGAACATGTTCGTCAACAAAAAAGTTAAGGAAACGGCACAGAAATTTAATATTACTCCCCAGCGTCCAGTGAGTTGGGAATATTTGAATGACTTCCCCATAAAGGTGTGCGATTAGGGAGATATCTTCAACCGCAGAGAACACAAAGAACGCAAAGAGTAAAATAAACACAAAGCACACAGAGGAGATTGTGAAGATGTAATTATCTTTTAGGAAGCTGATTACTCTCGGATCCCACTGATTCAGCACATATGACACGGATTTTTCTTTCCCAAAGAGAATTCCGTTTTTTATTTTAAACCTGTTGGTAATTTCAACTATCTAACAATTTAATCGAATTTAATTTAGAACAGTCAACAGTTCCTCCGAGCAGTTCCCAGGCAAATTCTTTCGTTCTGAAGAACAGGATTCTTTCTTCTCATACCGTTGATTTCACTTACCCATGGATAAGAAACAATAACCTGAAATTTTTTCAAGTTGTCACCGCAAGTTTTGAATAATTTAATTGTCAAATGAATGTACAAAACAACAATTCCCTGAATGAATGACCTCGAGATAGTAAGCAGACTTAAAGCCGGTGATAGTGAAGCATTCCGTTTTGTTGTTGATCGCTACCAGAATATGGTGATGAATTGTGCGTACAAGTTTTTGCAGAATGAAGAATCAGCAGAAGATATCACCCAGGATGTATTTATCGAGGTTTTCGAATCGATTGGCTCATTCCGCGTGGAATCAAAACTTTCGACCTGGATATACAGAATTACAATCTCAAAATCGTTGAATTTCCTGAAAAGCGCAAAAAGGAAGAAAAGGTTTGCGATTACGATAAGGTTGTTCGGTAAAGAAAATGTGGAGGATCGGGTAACGGGCAAAGAATCTGATACTCCTGCGGGTGAACTCGAAAAAAAAGAAATGATAGCGGTTTTGAATCTTGCCCTGGACCGGTTGCCTGAAAACCAAAAGGTGGCATTTCTCCTTTCCAAGAATGATGAGATGAGTTATGAAGAGATTTCGGAAGTAATGAATCTGAGCATTTCGGCAGTTGAGTCACTGCTCCACAGAGCAAAGGTAAACCTGAGAAGGATTCTATTCAACTATTACAAAAAAAATCTTTAGAAATACGGCTGATAATGACAAAAAATGAACAAATTTTCGATCTGGTTGAGAAGACGCTGAATTCCCTGGACCATATGAAGAAACTTGACGGGAACCCGTTTTTATATACCAGAGTAATGGAGAACCGGGCACGAAAGTTGGAGATAAGGAGACCTGCGTACAGACTGGTCCCGGGTTTTGGCCAGTTGCTGATGATCCTGATCATTCTCATTAATTGTGCAACGCTTATCTGGTTTTTTAAGGTAAACTCGCAAAATGAAACCCAAAAAGAACTTGTAAGAGACTTAAAGGAAGTTTTTCAGGTTGAACAAGACCGGATTAATTATTAGATGAGACAGACATGGATTGGATAAATCAGAACAAATTTAAGAGTTGGTTGATAGCCTTTCTTGTTGTGGTAAATCTGGTAACACTTTCACTCTTTTGGATCTACACTTCAAAAGACAGGGAGACTCCACCCAAACAGCAATCGAAAGGGGGCAGCGAGTCGATTAATCTAATGAAAAAAGTCCTTGATCTTAACAGCGATCAAACCGATCGATTGGAAAAAATGCAGACGAACAAAGTTGAACAGATTAAATTGAGGAACGACTCGCTTACCACACTGAAAAAACTGCTGGCTGAAGAGTTGTTTAAAGATAAACCGGACACTTCTGCCGCAAAGATATTTGCGCTCGAGATTGGCAGACTGCAGACTGAAGTCGAATTGCTCAGGTTCGAACATTTTAATGATCTGATTTCGATTTGCTCACCGGAGCAAAAAGAGAAACTGAAACCTGTTTTGGTGGAATTCTTTGGTAAAAAACCTCCAAAGGATATACCCAAGGAGGGGAAAGATGTGAAACCTGACAAGCAGAGGAAGGAACCGCCGGAGAAGAAAATTGAGGAGGAAAGGCCCGATGCAAAACAGGATTCACCAAAAAAGGTTCGACCCGCACCTCCGTCCATCGATGAGAAAGTTGCCAAATATGTCAACAGGCTTAATCTGACTCCCGATCAGACTGAGAAAATCCGTCAGATATTTATCCGCTCCAATCAAAAGGGAGAACAGTTAAGAAATCAGAAGATGAATGATCGCGAGACAAGAGAAGCAGAGAAACAAAAGATTAGAAACGAGGAAGATGCAGCAGTAATGGAAATTCTGGATTCTGATCAGAAAATTGAATTTCAGAAAATGTTGCAAAAAAGAAGGAACCAGACCCTTTGAGACTATTATTCAAATATTTAATCGCTTTAACACTTTTTAATCTTGCGAACCTGTTCGCTTCTCCGGCAGGTCTGGACACCTCGTTGTTCGTTAGTGAACAAGTGTTGAGTCGTCCAACTGCCACTTCGGTTACTGTCTCAATAGTGCCAAAAAAAGTGATGCAGATTTATTTTGAATACGGGACTGCTCCTTCTGTTTATTCATATCAGACTGTAACCCGGTCATCGGTGCCCAATACACCTGTGCGGTATGAAATCTCGGGACTAACCCCAAACAGCCGCTGGTTTTACAGAATAAGATACAAGGAGAGCGGCAACACCCAGTTTTTAAGCGGTCCGGAGTGTACTTTCCACACACAGAGAGCCAAAGGGAGCAGTTTTAAGTTTGATTTGATGTCGGATTCCCACCTTTATGATAAAAAAGGGAATTCTTCCGCAATGAAAGTGACTCTCCAGAACATAAAGAACGACACAACTGATTTTGTGATGGATCTGGGAGATACCTTTGGAGATGACAGAAATCCACCGGCGATGACTCAACAACAAATGATGAAGCTGCATCTGAACTACCTTCCTTATATCGGGATGGCAGCAAATTCCTCTCATTATTTCTTTTGCCTGGGGAATCATGAAGGGGAAAACGGGTACTTCCTGATACAGAATCCGCCAAATAATCTGGCAATTTGGGGCACACTGGCAAGAAAATTTTATTATGCAAATCCGGTGCCCGATCAATTTTACACAGGCAATCAGAATGTTGAAGGTTTTGGCATCGGTCAGCCCGAGAATTATTATGCCTGGACCTGGGGTGACGCTCAGTTCATAGTCCTGGATGCCTACAGATACTCGTTCGCAAGTGCAAGTTCCGGTAACTGGGACTGGACTCTTGGTCAGGAGCAGTACAACTGGTTCAAGCAAACCCTCGAAAACAGCACTTCAAAGTACAAGTTTGTATTCGCTCATCATGTCAGGGGATGGGGAAGGGGTGGCATAATTCCTGCCGGATATTTCGAATGGGGCGGTAGAAACATGGATTCATCATGGGGGTTCAGCACAAACCGTCCCGGATGGGCAGCGCCCGTACATCAACTGATGGTCAATCACGGAGTGAACATCTTTTTTCAGGGACATGATCATCTTTTTGCTCAGGAGATACTCGACGGAGTTGTGTATCAGGAAATTCCCATGCCGAGCGATTCAACATATGAAATCGGAATGCTCGCCAATGCCGATGCGTACACTTCTGTTAAAGTCCGGGGGACAGGGCATATCAGGGTAACAGTTGACAGCGACAGTGCAAAAGTGGAATTTGTTTCAGCATGGTTACCTGCGGATACGAATTCCATTTTCCATAATGGAGCAGTGGCTTTCTCATACAAGGTTGCTCCGAATCCGGTTTCAGTTGAAGAGTCCCATGAAATGCCGACGACGATGAAACTTGATCAAAACTACCCGAATCCTTTTTCAGCTTCCTCCCCGGGAGGAACCCCCGAAACCGTGATAGGTTTCAGTGTTCCTGAGGCGGGGCATGTCACGCTGAAAGTTTATGATATTCTCGGGCGGACAGTCTCGATTTTGGCTGATGAGTATAAAGAAGCCGGGCACTATAGATATCAGTTCAGATTGACTAGTGAAGAACGGGATGGCATCAACACAGGCTTTTCATCGGGTGTGTACATTTATCAGTTGAAAATGAACTCAACCGTTCTTACCAAAAAAGCGATTTTTATAAAATAATCCAACAAGATTACCAATGAAAAAAAGTATCAGAACAATTTTAATCACATTTCTTTTCAGCATCGCATGTTTTGCCTCGGATTTTACTGCCGTTTCTGACACTCTCCCCTTTACTTGCGGGGAGCTTTTGGGAAGACCGACAGCAAACTCGATTACAATTCATGCCTGCACGAACAGAGATTTGGATGTTTATTTCGAATATGGTACCGATTCACTCAACTTCACAAATTCCACAAATGTAAAGAGGTGTTTGGACAGCATACCGTTTGTTGAAGTTTTGGGAAATCTGAGTCCGAATACACAATACTATTATCGCATGCGGTACCGTGAAATTGGGATGACCAACTTCTTCGCAAGGGGGACACATACTTTTCACACTGCAAGGCCCGCTGGATCTACATTTACTTTCGCGGTTGAGGCTGATCCACATCTGGATACAAACTCAATCCCGGCAGTATATACTCTTACCCTTCAGAATATTCTTTCCAAAAAACCTGATTTTCTTTTGGATCTTGGCGATACTTTTATGTCAGAAAAACTCGCTTCGCAGACTCAGCTCGAAATAACCAAAAGGCACCTCCTGCTTCGTGAGTATTTCGATCATGCATGCCATTCAATCCCTCTGTTTCTTACTATCGGGAATCACGAAGGGGAACTTGGATGGAGACTGGACGGAACAGCAACAAGTCTTCCTGTTCTGGCATCGAATACACGGAAACTGTATTATCCAAATCCTGAACCTGATGCCTTTTATTCTGGAAATTCCACGCCCGAACAATTTGTCGGGCTCCGTCAGAACTATTATGCCTGGGAGTGGGGTGATGCCCTGTTTATAGTTATCGACCCGTACTGGTACACAAAAACAAAACCGGGATGGGGGTGGACTCTCGGTGCAACACAATACAACTGGTTTAAGAGTGTGGTTACCACAAGCCAGGCAAAGTTCAAGTTCGTATTTTGCCATCAGATTGTCGGTGGAAACGGGAACGACGGCAGAGGCGGTACAGAGTATGCCGGTCTGTTTGAAATGGGAGGTTTGAACCTCGACTCGACATGGGGCTTTTTCACGAACAGGCCCGGATGGGAGAAACCAATTCACTCATTAATGGTGGAGAATAATGTTTCCATTTTCTTTCACGGTCACGATCATTTTTATGGCAGACAGGAAAAGGATGGGGTTATCTATCAGGAAGTCCCTCAGCCATCATCGAAAAGTTTTACGAATATTTCAGCCACCCAGTATGGCTATGTCAATGGTGTATTTCTTCCCAGTCGGGGTTACTTACTCCTGACGGTGAATGATACCAGCGCAAAAGTGGAATATATAAGGACATATTTGCCTTCAGAAGAGAATTCACAAAGACACAATGGTGATATTGGTCATTCGTACACCATAATAAAAAGTCCCACGGGAATAAAGCAGGAGCCTCAGACCATACCCGATGAATACAAACTTCATCAGAATTATCCAAATCCGTTTGCAGCCGGTTCACCCTCTGGAAACAGTGAAACTGTTATCAGATACGAACTGCCGGTTGAAGGGTATGTGTCATTAAAAGTGTACGATATGCTCGGAGTCGAAGTAAGTACACTTGTAGATGAAGTCCAAAAGGGCGGATCTCACGAATATAAATTCAGCGCGAAGAATTTATCGAGCGGGATCTATTTCTACAGACTTTCTTCAGGTGCATTCTCCGCAACAAAGAGAATGCTTTTATTAAAATGACTTGCAAGATGAGAAATTTTGTGTTTCAGTTAAAATTTCAGATATGTTTGACTGCGATAATTTTGATCCTGTCAAACAATATTTCGTCAGGACAGGCGATTACACCTCAAAAATTGCCTGACACGGGTCAGACCGCCAATTATACCGCAATCTTTGGCGAGGACTCGGACTACCTGATAAATGCACCATCCTTCACAGATAACGGAAACGGGACAGTAACCGACAACATTGCGGGTCTCATGTGGCAAAAGGTTGACGGTGGAGAGATGACCGTGGAGTCGGCTGCGGTTTACTGTGAAAACCTTGTTCTTGGCGGCTACAGCGACTGGCGTTTGCCAACCTGCCACGAACTCTTCTCCATTTTGAATCACGGGAAAACCAATCCCGCTCTTGATACCGCTTACTTCACCAAGACAACTGCCGAATACTGGTGGTCATCTGACAAACAGGTTGACAATGCTGCAAAAATATGGGTCACAAATGCCGGTGGAGGAATAGGGGCTCACCCCAAAACCGAAACAATCAGCGCCGGAGGAACAAAAAGATTTCATGTCCGTGCGGTAAGAACCGTATCCACTAATCCTTCGGTATCAACCAGGTTTCTTAACAACAACGACGGGACTGTTCTGGACAGATCAACAGGTCTTGTCTGGCAAAGCAACCCGGGGACAAACACCCTTACCTGGGATGATGCCCTGAATTACAGCGAGAACCTCTCACTCGGCGGGAAGTCAGACTGGCGGTTGCCGAACATCAAGGAACTGCAGTCACTTAACAGTGAGATCTTGAAAAATCCTTCGATTGACACATCCTTCTTTGGAAATATTTCACCGGCGAACTACTGGTCTTCGACAACCCTTAACGGTACCACCACCAAGGCATGGTATCTGAATTTTTCATACGGTTTAACATCTTACGAAACCAAAAATGTGTCTCAAAGGGTGATTTGTGTAAGAGGCGAGTCGGCACTGCCGGCATCACTCCCCGAGGTTGTACTTATCGCAGGAGGTAACTTTGTAATGGGAGATCACCACGGTTATGTCGATCCTCAGCACCCGAGTGATGAACTCCCGCTGCATCAGGTACACTTGGACTCTTTTTACATAGGAAAGTACGAACTCACCAATCAACAATTTTGTGATTTTCTAAATTCTGCAAAATCGCAGGGCTTAATCGAAGTAAGAAACAACATTGTTTATGCGACGGGTGACACAAACATCTATTGCTACACCAGTCTTTATGCTTCATACAGCAGCATAGCTTGGAACGGAACGGCATTTTCAGTTGCTGATTTCCGGGCAAAACACCCCGTTGTGGGAATTATGTGGTTCGGAGCGGCAGCATATTGCAACTGGTTGAGTCAGCAGGCGGGACTCGTCCCATGCTACAATCTTTCCACATGGAGTTGTGACTTCACAAAACCGGGATACCGTTTGCCGACCGAGGCAGAGTGGGAATACGCCGGAAGAGGAGGTCGGTACAATCCCTACTATGTCTTCCCGTGGGGAAATGACTCGACGAATGTATCGTTAGCCAACTGGCCCAACTCAGGTGATCCCTATGAAACAGGCAACTATCCGTGGACGACTCCTGTCGGGTTTTACAACGGTGAATTAAAACTTAAATCAGAATATAACTGGCCCGGAAGTCAGACTTCCTACCAGACATCGAACGGCTCGAATGCCTACGGACTTTTTGATATGGCGGGGAATGTCTGGGAGTTTGTAAACGACTGGTACGGTCAAAACTACTATTCAATCAGTCCCGTTGACAATCCCAAAGGACCCGCAACAGGCTTTATTATGCCCGACGGCAAGCCGTACAGGGGGATGAGGGGCGGGAACTGGTACAATGGTCAGTGGGGGCATTCCAGGGTTGCAAACAGGAACCCTTCGTACTATCGCGGGCCCCAGGATCCAAACCATCCCTGGTACCATATCGGGTTCAGGGTTGCCAGGTACTTCGTTTCATCTCCAACTGATATCGGGGATGAGGGGGCGCTACCGGGAGAGTACCGCCTGTATCCAAATTTCCCGAATCCTTTCAACCCCTCAACAACAATCAGGTACTCGATACCTGTTGCGAGGACGGTCAGGCTGGAGATTTATGATAACATAGGAAATTTGGTCAGCACTCCGGTCAATGACTATAAACAGGCGGGTTCCTACGAAGCAAGATTCGATGCGTCAGGCCTTTCAAGCGGGGTTTATTTTTACAGAATTTCCTCAGGCAACTTCACTGAAGTTAAAAAAATGATTTTACTCAAATAGCGACAATCTGTCTTATATCCACAGAGGTACATTTATGAAAAACTTCAAGTTCAAAGCTTTATTTATCACAGTGTTGTTTTTATGCACTACTTTCACACAGGCTCAACCCCGCACTGTTGGTCTGTTTGTTCACGACACATTGCAGGCGTGGAAGGGTTATACACTTCTGGCTCCAAAATTATACACAGCCACATATCTCCTTAACAATGAGGGAAGAGTCGTCCACAAATGGACAAAGAGCACTCTCCCCCCCGGTCAATCCGTCTATTTGCTTCCAAACGGTCATCTTTTACGCTCCTGCATGACCCACGGGTCTCTCAGCAGCGGTGGAGGTGAAGGAGGGAGGGTTGAGGAGTATGACTGGAATGATTCCCTCGTGTGGCAGTTTGACTATTCAACCGCGAATTATATGTCGCACCATGACATTCGACCTCTTCCAAACGGAAATATTATCATGCTGGCGGTTGAGAAAAAAACCGTTGCCCAATTGCTGGCATCAGGATTTAATTCAGCCAAGTTCCAACCTGAAATAAACACCAAAGGGTACATGCTCCCCGATTTCGTGGTTGAGGTTCAAAAAACCTTCCCCGTTGGAGGAAATGTTGTCTGGGAGTGGCATACATGGGACCATTTAATTCAGGATTTCGACTCGACAAAGCTGAACTATGGTGTGGTGGTTAATCATCCTGAATTGATTGATGCCGATGGCGACGGAAAACAACTTCCTGTTTTTTGGAATCACATGAACTCGGTCAATTATAATGCACAGTTTGATCAGATTATTATGAGCGTCAGAGGCAACAGTGAGGTCTGGGTAATCGATCACTCGACTACGACTGCCCAGTCGGCAGGGCACTCCGGAGGAAGATATGGAAAAGGTGGTGACCTTTTGTACAGGTGGGGAAATCCAATCTGCTACAAAATGGGAAATGCAGGCAATCAAAAACTGTTCCAGCAACATGATGCACAATGGATCGACCCGGGTTTACCTGGCCAGGGAAATATCCTTGTCTTCAACAACGGGCTGGGAAGAAATTACTCGTCGGCAGATGAGTTCGTTCCGCCCGTTGACAGTCTTGGTTTCTACTCGAGAGTGTCGGGAACAGCTTTTGGTCCTGCAGGTTTAACCTGGACCTGGTTTGCCAGTCCACCAGCCTCCATGTATTCCTGGGCTATCTCGGGAGCCCAGAGATTACAAAACGGCAACACACTCGTTTGCGACGGAATTCATGGTATTCTGACTGAGGTCACATCTGCAGGTCAGATTGTCTGGAAATATGTCAGTCCCGTAATCAATACAGGACCCGTGTTTCAGGGTGACAGCATCCCGGATGACCCGACACACCCGGGAGAAAAATTGAATATGGTGTTCCGTGCACAAAGGTACTCGCCTTCGCACCCCGGACTTGTTGGAAAAGATCTCACTCCGGGCGATTTTTTGGAGAAATACCCTGTATCAATCAAAGAAGAGGATGGAGAGCTCCCTTCATCAATAGTTTTGTATCAGAATTATCCAAACCCGTTTAATCCCTCTACCGTAATTGAATACAGTCTGAAAGAGGCATCGCATGTAAAGATAAGTGTTTTCGATGTTTTGGGAACAGAGGTGATGAGCCTTGTCGATGGCATGGTCCAAGCCGGAAGACACAGGCTGGAATTTAACGGTGAATCATTGCCCGGAGGAGTCTATTTCTACAGAATTATGGCAGGAGACTTTGTACAAACGAAGAAAATGTTATTCTTGAAATAAATATTTTGCAGATCGTGCAAATATCCTTATTTTTGTAGTCTTGATAATTGGAGAATAAAAAATGGCAAAAGTTCAATCCTTCGGCGATAAAGCAAAAGGCAAGAAAAAAGATCCGTTTACATCGGTTAAGGTGATCAAGTCGGTGAAGACTGACAAAGGTTCCTTCAAGTTTAACGAGAAATTCGTAAAACTTGACGACATGTCAAAAGTAACGGACATAAAATAAGTTTTAAAAGGCGTCCGTTCCCCCGGACGCTTTTTTTTTGTTTTACAGATTCTTTTCCTAAATTGCAACTCGAAAAACTCATCACTTTCTTTACATCAAAAAAATAACGATCATCACACAAATATGCCGTTTGTCACACGGATGAAACAACCCCGGAACATGTTTCTTCCCTGTAAGTAGAAATATTAAACAATTTCAAATTTAATAACCCGGAGACACCACAATGAAAACATCATTCAACTTTGTAGCAGCGCTTTTTGCTTTGCTTATAATCGCATCCTTTGTATCCCCCGACTTAACGGCACAGAGGAAGAAAAACCAGGTCGAGATTAATCACGACAGTATCGTTATTGCAACTTATGGAAAACCTGTTTACGGAACAGAACAGTACAAAAAAATCCAGGAGATTGCCAAAGTACTTAACAAGGCAGCCGGACTTACCGGAAGCAGCATCATTAAGTTTAAGCTGATTCAAAACGAAGAGATCAACGCTTTTGCTTACATCAACGACAGCATCTATGTTCACACCGGATTGTTCAAATCGGTTGGAAACAGCATCGATCAGCTCGCATTTGTACTTGCCCATGAACTTGCACATGTTCTGATGAAACACCCTGCAAAAGGCGACGAATTTTTGAATAAGAACCCCAATGCCACAGAAGAGCAATTCCTGAAACTGAGCCGTGAGATGGAATTCGAAGCTGACAAATATGCAGTACTTTACACAATGAGAGCCGGATATTCACCATTAGGCGGAATCGAATGGTTCAACTTCATGACTAATCAGGGATACGAGTACACACCTCACACCATGAGTTATGTAACACATCCTAACTTTACTGCAAGAGTCGTTGAAGTCTTCAAACACATCGCTACCTACTATGAATACGCAAGAAATTTCGAATTTGGTTTGATCTACCTTAACTCAGGTGACTACAAAAACTCGATCACAGCTTTCAACAAATTCATCTCTGCATATCCTAACTTCAAAGAAGGATACAACAACCTCGCTGTTGCAGTACTTTCACAGAAATTGAATCAAAAGGGAATCCAGCTTGAAGTGCTGCTCCCGACAACACTTTCAAAAGTTGACTTCTTCACAAACATATTCACCGTAAATACTAAGAGAGGCGAATATAATTTGAAGAACGCCGAACTTGCAGAGGCTGAAAAAGCTCTTACAAAGGCTCTTGAACTCGATCCTAAATACATCCAGGCTTATGTTAACCTTGCAGTATTGAACACACTGACCAAAAATACAAAAGCAGCAACCGAAGCAATTACCAAGGCTGAATCTGTTTCCAAGAAATCATACGATGTGATGATTGCAAAAGGATTCCTGCAGCTCGAGCTGAACAAATACAAAGAAGCGGCCGATATCTTTAAGACTGCCAACACAACTGATCCGAGCAGACCTGAGGCTCTCTACAACATGGGACTTGCTTACACCTACGGTCAGATGAAAAATGAAGCCATCAGCACCTGGAAAAACTTCATCCAGAAGTTCAAGGACAGCTATTATGCTCAGCAGGCTAAAGAGAAACTTGATGTACTCGAAGGCAAAAAAGCTCCGACTGCTGACAAGAAAAAAGACCCTGCTCCAAAGAAAGATGACAGACCAAACACCAGACCTAAAAACAAATTCAAAGCCGGTGCCACCAAGAACGCTCCTTCACTCGCCGGTCTGAACATGGGAATGAGCCAGAGTGATGTACTTAACAAACTGAAACTCCCTGCTTCAAAGACCAAAGATGAATACGGCGACATCTGGTCATACGATACACCAGCAGCTATCATCTACTTCGACAGTGACAATAAAGTTGTAGGAGTTGTATCTTTCGATCCTTCACTTAAACTGACCATAAACGGTAAATCATTCAGCGTAAATGATGATCTTCAGGATGCACTAAATCTGCTCGGCGAAGCTTCATATGTTGACGATTTTGGATCAGAACAGCAACTGGTATTCGAAGATTACGGTGTAATTATCTACGCTATCGACGGAATAATTGCAGGAATAATGGTCTACTAAAAACAAGACAATTCCAAAAAAAAGAGGCTGCCCGAAAAGGCAGCCTCTTTTTGTTTTAAACAATTCTGCTGAAAAATTACTCAATAACAGGTTTCGATTTTCGTCTTTTAAGCACGAAGAATACCAAAGCCGCAACCACAACCAGAGCACCAAGGATGTAGAAAACGATATAATTCGGTTCCTGTGGAGCGAAAGTGGCTTCGATATATTTACCATCACCAATATCGTTGAATTTGAATTCCCAGATATACTTGCTTTCATCAACTTTGTGAGCATTGTGTGTGATAACTTCGCCGTCGAACTCAAAGATGAAAGTTCTTGTAAATTCGATTCGGGGGTCAGGTCTTTCAGAAGATGGTCTTATAAATTGGAGGAATTTTTTTTGACCCGGAGCCCCGTCCTGAAACGAGATATCGAACATGTTGAAGAGACGGGTGTTGTTTAGCGCCTCTATCGATTTGAAACCGATTTCGAGCTGAACAGACCAGGCACCGCCCTCTCCCGTTTTGGTGGAGATTTTATTAATGGTAAAGAGGGTATCCTGAACCTGTTTCCTGATTTCAGCAGTGTCAAGTTGCTGTGACAGTTCTCTTCCCTGTTGAGAGCCTGCGGGAAAGGAGTAGCTCAGCTTCATATTGCCACTGCCATCCCTGTTCAGTTGAGTTTCCTGTGAATAATTCAGGCAACCTGCAATCATGAGGGAACTGACAAGGATGATGTAAAAAGATAACCCGTTCAATTTCATTTTATCCGTCATAGTCAGTTCGCCGCCTTGTCACCCATCGGAACAAAATGGAAGAAGTCGACATAGAATCTCTTCACATATTCATCGAGGAGATTTGTAATCCTGTCATATTTGGGGGACGAGATAACGAGTCCGGCATGATACTGCTTATTTAGTCTCCACACTACTTCAGGATCATTGTAAGCGTGAAGGTCCGGGTACTCCTGTTTTGCGAGGGAATTCAGTAGTGCAGCGTAATTTTTTTTCACTTTCGGTAATTTATATTTCTTTCCT
Source organism: Ignavibacteria bacterium (assembly GCA_017302895.1). Lineage (NCBI taxonomy): Bacteria > Pseudomonadati > Ignavibacteriota > Ignavibacteria > Ignavibacteria bacterium. Next base: position 1,307,032 of record JAFLBV010000001.1, read on the forward strand.
TTATCGAGGGTTTCAAGTTTTGCCCACTCAGCCCAGAGATTGATTCCGCTGGCAGCCATTACGAGTTCCACTATGTTCGCACCACCAACTCTGGCTGAAGTTTCCAGGAAGTAGAGGTGCCCGTCTTTTCCTTTGATAAATTCAGTATGGTTGACACCTGTTTTCATACCGAGAGCTTTAAGTACTGTCTCATTCAATTTTAGAAGTGCGGCTTCATCATCACTCCCTCTGAGCACCGTGCGGGTAGTAAAAACCCTTCCCTGGTGTGCAACCTCGAGGGGAGGGAGGCCGTAAACACTGCAGATAGCAAACTTGATCTCATGATCCTGAATAATGGTATCGACATGATAAATGTCACCGGGGATGAATTTCTCCATCAGGTAGCCTGACTGTTCGTCACCCAGTTGATTAATTACATCCCAGGCATGAGTTTTCGATTCAAGTTTTTTCATCCCGATCGAACCAGCCTGCATTCTGGGTTTCATAATATAGGGGGGTTCTGTTGAGTCCATAAATTTATTGATTTCATCGTAGTTCAGGACATGGATGAAGTCTGGAACGAGTACCCCCTTTTCCCTTGCAAGCATTCTCATCGAGAATTTGTCCCTAAAGTATCTCATGGTGGTTTCACCCATACCGGGGACACGGAGGTGCTCCCGAAGTGCGGCAGCTTTTTCAACATCAAAATCGTCGAGGGCTACAATTCTGTCGATAACGACATGCCGTGCGAGATAGCTTACCGCTTTAATAAGGTCGGGAAGATGCCATTCCTTATTGTTGTCGGGCATATAATAGATTTCATCGATGCTTTCTCTCGGCCAGTTTTCATACTCGAGGCTTCTCGAAGTGATAAAAATAACATGCCAGCCGGTTTCATGAGCAGCGACCAAAAAGTCGGAACCTTTATAAAAACTTGAGATACAAAGGATTGTTTTCTTCTTTAAGTTTGACATCTGGTTACCTGTTAATTTTTGATATTAAAAAGTAAAAGATAAGGAATAATTAAGATTTATGGCATCCATTTGTGAAAAATAAAATGGGTGAGGAATAAAAAAACAATTGAAAATGGTGTAAATTTTCTCTATTATTGAAGTCTATTTTGAAAATAAATCGGGAGAAAGAGATGTTTGACCCAAATTATAAGTTTACAGTAACAGACCGTTTTTTAGACTATGTAAAAGTGGATACACAATCTGATGATGATGCTCCGGGGTTCCCAACCACTGCGAAGCAAATGGACCTTTCGCGCATACTCGTAGAGGAGCTGAAGGCTATCGGACTTGAAGATGCAGTTCTTGACGAACACGGATATGTTTACGCCACACTTCCTTCAAACAGTGAGAAGGATGTGCCGGTAATAGGATTTATCGCCCATGTTGACACATCCCCGGCAATCAGCGGAAAGGATGTGAAGCCTGTAATCCATAGAAATTATCAGTGTACGGATATTGTTCTGCCCGGAGACCCTACAAAGGTAATTGATGTGGAATCGAATCCGGAATTGAAGGAAATGGCAGGATTTGATATCATTACAACAGATGGAACCACACTTCTTGGAGCCGATGACAAAGCCGGAATTGCTGAAATAATGGACGCAATGAACTATCTTGTTACACATCCTGAAGTTAAGCACGGAAAAATCAGAATCTGCTTCACTCCAGATGAGGAAGTTGGCAGAGGAACCGAACACTTTGATGTAAAGGGTTTTGGTGCGAAGTATGCCTACACAATCGATGGCTCAACCCGTGGCGAAGTGGAGACAGAGACATTCAGTGCTGACGCTGTGGCGATCACAATTCTCGGAAAGAATGTCCATCCCGGTTACGCAAAAGGTAAAATGATCAATTCGATTCGGGTTGCTTCCCGTTTCATGGAAAAATTGCCGAAAGATTCACTCTGTCCTGAGACCACCGAGGGCAGGGAAGGATATGTCCATTGTGTAGCTTTTAACGGAACTGAAGAAAAGACAGTGATGAAATTTATCATTCGTGACTTCATAGATGATAAACTGAAAGAATACGAGAGATTCCTCGAGAACCTGTTGAAGGATGTTATTGCTGAATATCCTGGCGCTAATTACGAGTTTCAGGTTATGGAACAGTACAGAAACATGAAATACATACTTGATCAGCATCCAGAAATTGAGAACAATGCGCTTGAATCACTAAAACGGCTTGGCATAAAACCAATCCAGTCAGCGATAAGAGGAGGCACAGACGGTTCGAGACTCAGCTTTATGGGTTTGCCCACTCCTAATCTTTTTGCCGGAGGGCATAATTTCCACGCAGCGACAGAATGGGTCGCAATTCAGGATATGGAAATGTCGGTAAAGAACATTGTTACTTTGGCAAATGTCTGGGAAACAAATTCCTGATCCTTCGTTTAGAGTCCTAAAATTGAAAAAGGCTGTCTCTTTCGGGGCAGCCTTTTTTTGTTTAAGCTTTCTTTTTGCGTGTTCTGCGTCGTCTTGGCAGGTCTTTCGGAACCGGAGTTTTTCCCCGAATCCAGCAGTATTCTTTTGCCACTTCGATGCCAAGAGCATAAAAGTTTATTTTTGGCAGAACTGCTGAATCATATCCCAGTGGCTGCATATAACTGTTGAGTTCATCGAGTGTGATAGCCCGTTTCTGAGCGTACAGAATGATATAGAACAGTTTATTCCTTTTCCAGTTTTTGGAGAGGATGAGTTTATCCCGTACACCAGGATGATCGAAGAGAATGAAAAGATCACTCGTCAGGATTGTATTTGTAATGGTTTCCACATCGAATTCTTTAAAGAGTTCGGGTACCTTCGATAATCTCATATCGGGATATGCCGACTGGAAGAGGAAGTTGCTAATGAACAGGGGATCTTTCGCGATGGTTTTTTTATTCTCTTCCCTGTGGTCTTTCAAACCGTAATAGTTTCCACCGTAGGAATCGATAAAATCGACATGCTGTAGTTTGCTGGAGAACCCGGTAACGCTGACAACCCTCTTTTTATTGATCTCAGCCAGAAGTTCTTTCCCGTGCATTACAAAGTTGTTTTTACTCAATACTTCGACAAGGTACTCATTCACAATCTTCCTTTGGTCCATTTTTACAGAACTGTGAATGAAGCAGAAGAATCCCAGATCGACAATATCCTTCCCTCTTCTAAGAATTTGTACCAGCTCATATTTTGACCTGATCCGGGGGAACTGTTTTTTAGCGAGCTTAAAAAGAACGGAGGCATCAACAATTTTCTTCTGTTCTTCGAGAAAATCTGCAACAAGTTTTTGGATAGCAAGCGACTCATCACCCTGATAGGAAAGATGTTTTTCTACGCCGAAAGTATCCCGGTCGAGCTGCAGCACATTGGGGTTCATTCTGATGTGGCACAGGGAGACTTTCAAATCATGGTACTCTCTGCCGTATAGATCTTTGATAAGAGAGATGAGGTCTTTTATTTTCATCGCCTCATTCCTGCCCTGAAGGGTGTGTTCAGCCATTTCTGGCAGACTCAATCTCCCTCTGAGGATACATGTGTTGTTTTTTCGGATAATTTTAAAATATTTGATAGCCAGAAGGATTCTGAAAATATTAAGTTTTTCCCATCCCTTAACATCAGAGAAGTCTTCCATGAATTGTTCCATGGTGACGCCATCTTTTTCCTTGAAATATTCACGGAGTCTCAGATAATGGGCGTAGAGAGGGTTTTCTTCGCGATAAATATTTTGGGATACAAAAAACTTGTTACAATATGATGGAATACTCGGGTAGATTGTATTCAACATTCTGACGAAAGTATCCACTTCCATTATATCATTGTGAAAAAACTCAGGTTGCAGCACTTCGGGTTGCTTGACCAGTTGGTTCAGTATGTGAGCCTGCAGTTTTCTTTCGAGCGGAGAAATGTCGTGACGGGCATCATCGATGAAAGCGACAAGTTTCTGCCTTACTCTTTCTGATGAGATACCGTGTTTTTTACCAATAACCTTCATATCCAGACCCTGGCCAAAACGAAGGTGAATGAAGTCTTTGGTTCTGTCATCCTGGATGTCGTGCAGTGCCTGAAGAATAAGAGCTGCTTCAGCGATTACATCTTTGTGGGAAGTTTTTGAAGAGTAAACATCCGTGGTCTGGTTCGAGATAATCGACATGAAAGAGCGAATCATATCAGTCAGGCTTTCCTTGGGTACTGTTACATTTTTAAGGTATTCATCGGGATAGAAAGCGAGCAGGTTGTGGATGTGGTAAACTTTTTTGATCCAGAGATTGCTGGAAATATATTTTTTATTTTTTGTACTGAACTTCAGGAGGTATCTTTTTGCCGGATGATCCAGGATTTCCCTTAAAACGGGAGTAATTTCCATTTCATGACCGTCAAGAAATATTTTTTCAGGGAATGTTTCCTTTAGTTTGAGAGCACTTCTCTTATCAATTTCCTTCAGAAACCTGCCCGGTTCACCGTAAAAAAGTTCGGCAATCAGGTTACGGGTCTGATCGATGGTCACCTTTCTGACTCTGCGGTCCCTTAATAAGGTAACATAATGAATATTCAGTATGTCCCTGTACTCTTTCGCCCCGGTCAGTTCAAAGAGTCTTTGTGAATTCTTTGGAAACAGTGACGCATCAATTTCCACAGGGAAAATTGATTCATCCGGGGTTATTGGGTTGATTCCGCAAAAAAGTGGTGTAGAAAGAAGTCTGAATTCCTGGTTTTCATCACCGGATGTAATTGAATATCTCATAATGGCATCGTTTAAATAGTTCGGTTAAAAATTGATATTAAATATGAATTGAGAATAATCAAAACATATCAACTTTATCAACGGCAAAATACTAATAAATTAGATTGCTTCCAAAAAATATTTGAGGGAAGGGAATAAAATATCCTTTAATGGTAAAACTTTGTATTATAAATCATATCAGGAGCCGACCGGAGTGAGAGGTCTGTTGCCGTTAAGAACCGCAATAATGTTGTCAGCAGCGAGGTGAGCCATCGCTTTTCTGGTCTCAAATGTGGCACTTCCGAGATGGGGGAGGAGTACAGCATTGTCCAGCAGGAGGAGTTCGGGGTCAATTGCGGGTTCATTTGTGTAGACATCAAATCCTGCTGAATATATTTTATTATTCTTCAAAATTCCAATTAAATGTTTTTCATCCACTACTTCACCTCTGGATGTATTAATGAAAACCGCATCTTTTTTCATCATGTCGAGCAACGGGGCGGAAATTAGTCCTCTGGTTTCCGGATTAAGCGGGATGTGGAGGGAAATGAAATCGGAGGTTCGCATCAGGTTTTCCAAATCTGTGAATTCTCCAGGCATATCAGGTTTCCTGCTCCGGGAATAATAAATCACCCTCATTTTGAACGCAACCGCTATCCGTGCAACTGCCTGTGCAATTCTTCCTGCTCCGACCACTCCCAAGGTTTTCCCGGTAAGACCCGGACCCGTCAGTAATTCCGGTTTCCATCCGGTGAATCGGTTTTCCCTGACCATCATTTCGCCGGCTCTTAGGTTCCTTGAAGCAGCCAGAATGAGGGCGAATGTGATTTCCGCGGTGGCATCAGTCAGAATACCCGGGGTATTTGTTACCACGATATCATGTGCTTTTGCTGAATCCAGATCGATATTGTTGAATCCAACTGCATAGTTTGCAATTATTTTGCAGTTGGTCAAGGAACCGATGACCTCATTGTCTATGTTATCACTAAGAAGGGCTATTAGTCCGTCGCAGTCTTTTGCCATTTGAATTATTTCGTCTTTGGCTAATGAGCGGTTAAACGGATTTTCAGAATATTGAATGTTGTGTTTCTGAAACTTTTCTTCGAGGTTGCCGGGAAGGTGATATGTTGAAAATACTTTCACAGGTGTATCTTTAGGGAATAAATTTATGAATTTGACCATTCAAATTTAATTTATATCATGGTTTTTATTTCAACCAAATTAATGGAGCAAAAATGACGCGTAAATCCGGCTTAATATTTTTGACGGCAGTGGTTACCGTTTTATTCTCATTCGGATTTAAAGTGTATGACAAGGCACCCGATTTCGAGCTGAAAGCCACTGACGGCAAGATGATTAAACTTTCCGATTACAAGGGAAAGATAGTGATCATAGATTTTTGGGCTACCTGGTGCCCTCCCTGCAGAAAAGGGATACCTGATCTGGTTGAATTACAGGAGAAGTACGGAAGGGACCTGGTTATTATCGGGATAAGTCTCGATGACAAAAGAACCATTAAGGATGTGGAACCGTTTGTAACCAAGTATAAAATAAACTATCCTGTGGTTTATGGTGACGAAAAGACAGTCGCTTTGTTTGGGAATATCGAGTCGATACCAACAAGTTTTGTAATTGATCGTGATGGTAATATCGTGAAAACACATGTGGGGCTGATTCCCAAGGCGGAATACGAAAAAGACATTGAAGGATTACTGAAGTAGGTTAAAACCTCTCAGGGGAGGGATTTTTTCAGGCTGAAAAAGTTCTTCCCTTCCTTGTCCCTTTTATAATGTACATCGTGTCCAAGCATTGTAATAATAAACAATCCGAAATGCTCGGGGATTGAAAACCTGTCTTCCGCTTTTGGTGAGGTTCGTTCCCTGTTCTTAAGAGTAAGTTCATGCTCTCCCGTCACTTCACACACCACTTCAAAATCAGCATCGAGATGGAGGATGAAATTTTCGCCCTGGAGTCCCTTGTATGGCGGCTGATGTTTTACGGCTCCCGGAGTGCTGTCTTCCTTTACCGGTTTTATTGTGAATCCGGCTCCTTCAAAAATCATTTCGATACTAAACCAGTTTTCCTCGAATGAAAATTGAAATTCCACCTCCGGGGTGCCGGAATGGTTTATTGCATTGGTGAAAAGTTCGTGGAGAAGGAGCTTGCAGTCTGAAAGGTATTTTGTGTTATCCGCAGATTTCTCAATTCCGGCGAAGGACTCAATAATCCTGATTCCCGTTTCCGAGAAGAAGACTTGATGTTTGGCAGAAGCCGGTAATTTAAGAGATACCTTGCAGGGGTCCATTATTCCAGTGTTTTCTTGAGCTGTGTAAAGTTTTTGAATATTTCGAACAAATTGTAAAGCTTTGTCGACTCGAATGTTGATTCAACTCTTTCCTGTGTCCCAAAAACTTTTATTGTAACATTGTACTTGAGAGATTCCTTATATCCGGCTACAAGTGACCCGATAAAAGAGGAATCGATATAGTCAACTTTGGAAAAATCAATTGCTATTATCGCTCCCGGGTTCATGGTAATCTCCTCGATAAGAAGGTTCCTGAATTCAGGTGCAATCGTTGAAGTGGCGCGCGGGTTATGAATACGGAAAACCTTAATTCCGCTGTGTATCATTATGTCGAAGTTCATTTTGTCAACTCTGTTGAAGAAATAAAAACCATATCCTAAACTTAAGTTGATTTCGTGAACAAATCAAATATAATTGTATCATAAATTAAAAAAGATTAAATTTATTAATTGATTTTCAAGCAAAACTAATTATACTGAATGAAATTGAATATTATTTTAGACGAAAACATAGAAAACGCCCGACAAACATTCGAATATCTCGGACAAACAGAACTTGTACATGGAAGAAAAATCACTTCCGACATTGTCAGGGATGCCGACATTCTGATTGTAAGGTCGATAACGCAGGTAAACAAGGATCTCCTTGATGGGAGCAGGGTTCGGTTTGTAGGGACTGCAACGATAGGAACCGACCATATCGATACCGGATACCTCGCCGAAAAGGGGATTGGATTTTCATCAGCAAAAGGGTGCAATTCAGATGCTGTTGCTGAGTATGTTTTTATTTCGATATTCCGTGCCGCCGTTAGAAAAGGGATTACACTAAAAGGGAAATCAATTGGAATTGTGGGGTGTGGCAACATCGGGAGTCGTGTCGAGAGAATAGCTAAAGCATTCGGATTTGAGACGGTTGTTAATGATCCGCCACTTCAGCGGGAGACGGGAGATCCAAAATTCCGCAGCCTCGAGGAAGCTCTAAGGTGTGACATAATTACTTTTCATACACCACTTAACCGCACGGGAGTTGATCGCACATTTCACCTTCTTGATGAGGGGGGGATGAAACTCCTTAAAAACGATGCGATCGTAATCAACGCTTCAAGAGGAGAGGTGATTGACAACACTGCTTTTGACCTCAAACTTTCGGAGAGTAATGTTACTGCCATTTTGGATGTATGGGAGGGGGAACCTGTTTTTTCACCTTCACTTCTTGCCAAAACTTTCATAGCATCACCCCATGTCGCAGGTTACTCGCTTGAAGGAAAGATAAATGGGACTGTGATTATTCATGATGCCTTGTGCGACTTCCTCGGTTTGGAAAGGCAACTGCCTCCGGCCTTGCCTGTAGTGGAAAACAATGTTGTGGAGTACATGGATACAGGAAGTTTCGAGGAAACTGTCGAGAGGATTCTCTGTTCTTATTATGATCCTGATTTGGATACCACAGCTATGCGTGAAACTGCCAAGCTTCCTGACCTCGAGAGAGGTGCTGCTTTTGACGGACTGAGAAAAAACTACAAACTGAGGCGGGAGTATACAAATTATATCATTAAAGGGGAAATTGTTGACCCGGTGATAAAAGCGGGGCTTCAGTCCCTCAGATACAATTTTACCGGGAGTTAATTCCCTTTTCCGGGTAACTTAAAGTTGACTGTTATATCGGTGTATGCGTTTACTTCTCGACCCTTTAATTTTGCGGGGAGGAATGAGGTATATCGCACAGTGATTGCTGCAGACTCATCGCATCCCAGCCCGAGAGATTTTATCACTTCTGTTTTTTCGACTGCTCCTTCGGTGTTAATCAGGGCACGGATGACAACAGTTCCCTCAAGTCCGTCTTCGAGTGCACGGGAAGGATAGAACAACCTGCTGTAGAATTCCTCTTCACCTCTTAGAAAACGGGCGGGCTCATCATATGAGTCGTAAATCGCGGGATCTCCGGGAGGAATTACAGGTTTGTATTTTTGAAGAAACGCCACTTCCTCTTTGGTAAGTTTTACCGAGGCGAGATCATATTTTTTGTTGTCACTTTCATCTCCGGCAAACTGATTGTCGGGAGAAACGGGGTCTGACTTTTTTATGGCGCCGTTATAAAAATTAAGTGTGGCAACCAGGTTTCCAAGCGAGTCATATTTCTCATATATCCCCGTTCTTCTTCCGTCAACTATCTGAAAAGATTCCATGACGCTTCCGTTGCTGTAATAGTTTTTTACAACTCCTTCAACTCTCCCTGATATATAGGGTATTTCGGAAACAAGATTACCTGCAGGGTCGAAAATCCTGCCGACTCCGTCTCTTACTTTGTTTTTAAGAACAAATATTTCGGAAACAGCACCATTGGGGTGAAAATTTTTTAATGTGTCCTGAGCATTCAGCAATGGTGAAATAGCGGCAATGAAAACCGTCAGGATAAAGAGTTTTTTAGTCGTAATACTTCGATCTCCTGTGGGGTGATTTCATGCACTCTTCACTGCATGAATAATCCATTTCCTTACGGCAGTCTTCGCAGCATACAAAAATCCGGTCGCAGATCAGATTGTGGCAATTGATGTATTTGGAGGTTGGTTTGCCGCAGTGTTCGCACTGTGCAACATGTTTCAACTCCTCCTTGGTATTTACTTCGACAACCCTCCGGTTATCGAACACAAACATGCCGCCTTCCCAGTAGGTATCGGGATATTTGTGGAGGTAACTGACGATTCCGCCATCGAGCTGCCAGACATCCTTAAAACCTTTTTCTACCATAACAGCGGATGCCTTTTCGCATCTGATGCCGCCTGTGCAGTATGTGATGACGGTTTTGTCCTTCAGGTCTTCAATCTGGTCAACGAAACCGGGCCAGTCCCTGAAGTTTTCGATATGGGGTGTCAGAGCGTTTTTGAATCTGCCGATCTTGCTTTCATACCAGTTGCGGGTGTCGATAATTACAAATTCCTTCCCCTCTTCGTAGAATTTCAGGAGCTGTTCAGGAGAGAGTCTCTTGCCACCGAGGCTAAGGTCGATATCCCTTGCCCCCGAGTTGACGAGCTCTTTTCGCACTCTCACGAACATTTTTTCGTGGCAGAGTCCGGTTATCGGATCTTCCTTGAAAATAATCTCGCCAATGAAGGGAAAAGCCTGAAGATACTGCTTGAAAATTTCGATCTTCTTTCTCTCACCTGAAATGGAACCGTTAATTCCTTCATTGGCGAGATAGATTTTCCCCTTAATCTCTTCCTGCAGGCAGAAATTAAGGAGAACCGGCTGAAATTCTTCAGGGTCTTCAATTTTTGTGTATTTGTAAAAAGTAATAACTACACAGCTGTTGTTATCGGACAGAATGGCTTCCTTTTAAAATAGAAAAGCAGTACAAAATAATATACAAACTACTGTGTACTGCCAAAACTCAAAAAAAACTGACTATTTTGCTGAGGTTTCGCCTTGGGCAGTTTCTTTTTTCGCCCTGTTGATGTTCTTCAGGGTAGGTCTGAATTTGCCGTTGGATCCTTTAAAGATCTTTCCTCTTTTTGTTCTTGGGTCGCCTTTGCCCATTATGCACCTTTTTAATTGATAAACAGTCTGCAAAAATACACTTTAATCAGTTAATAATCAAGAGGGAAATAAAAATACGCCTGCCCCGGGCAAGGCAGCATTAAATATTGGATGATAGGAGAGAATCTTACTTAAATTCTGCAACTGTTTACATTTAGTTGTGAATTTCAATCAAGGTTTCTTACGCAGCGTATAGAATTTTACCATTTTTTACAACAGACTCAGCGAAACCACTATTATCATTTTCAAGAGACAGGATTACGGGTTCAATACGGGCATCCACCTCCCAGGCCAGTCGAAATAAAAAAGCATTATCTTCCAAAATGTTCTTGCCTTCGTACTTTTCAAAAACTACAGCAATATCTATGTCACTAAATTCCTTCTGCTCTCCCCTTAAATACGAACCGAATAAAATGACATATTTGGGACTGAAAGATTGTTTTATTTTTAATATGAATCTGTCGATTACTGAGATTGTTTCAGTATCCAATTTGCCAACTCCTCAGTTTTATTTAACAATAAATTACAATGTTCTTTTGTCAGGATTTTTCCAATTTCTTCTTTTTCATGCGAATATCTACCCGCAATGTTAAGAGGCATCAACTCAGATAAAAGTATTTTTTGTTCAATCGTGAGCAAATTCGACAGACCTGAACGGTCACTTAAAATTACCAGATTGTGAGTGAATGGCGGCTCTTCTTGAATTTTAAACCAAAAATGACCCTTAAGAGCCTTTTCAATAATTAGATGGCAAAAAAATCCGACATAAAGATACCTCTTTGACTCAAGCATGGCTTTTGCAGTTTCCAAATCATAGAAAACCATTTCAAACCAATAGTTAACTTTTTTTTTGATCTCTTCGGTCAAGAAATATCCAAAATGAATTGTAAATGAACCTAAACTTAATAAATAAGCGATTAATAAAAAAGCTATGGCACAGAGGAGGGTTGGATATTCACCTGTTTCTCTTGTTTCCGTAGGACAGTTCTTTTGTAGAGTGATCAAGAAGGTTGGGACAGTTTTTCGCCCGTCTATGAATCGAGCCGCATTACATTTTGTCATGGTTTTTCATCATGTTAAGCAGGGTAAAAGAAGAAAACATGTCAGACTGCCGCAGGGAAAAGGAATCCCCTAAACGAACGGCAAAATAAAGTTACGGGCGGTTAAAAAAAGGTGGAATATAAAGCAACCTTTTATGATATTTCGTGGTCAAAAGATCAGAACTTAATAACAAGGAAAATCACATGAAATCTTCAATTAACACAATCAAAAAAACGATCTTTTTACTCCCTCTGTTGGCGGTATCCCTGATCTCATCCTCATGCTCAACCCACTACAGCGACTATGATCACAAGGATGTAGTAGCCAAACTGCTTCTTGAAAAGTCATTTCAGGTTACGGCAGGCGGGAAGCTGGGAGTTGAAGTAGTGGCGGCTGATGTCGAAGTAACCACATGGAACCAGAATGAAGTAAGCGTAAAGATTTACGGTGATGAGGATGCTCTTGACAAGGTGGACATCGCAGTCGAACAGTCAGGTAACACAGTTTCGGTATCCATAGAGAAGAAAAGTTTTTTGAAAAGCCTGAGCAATCTCGATTTAAGGGTTGAAGTGAAAACACCCGCAAGCTACAGTGCTGAAGTGAAGACCAGCGGCGGATTTATCAAATTGAAAGACATGAACGGAAGCTTTGCTCTTAAAACCTCGGGCGGAAACATCGGAGTTGCCAATTCTTCAGGATCACTTGATGCCAGAACAAGTGGCGGTGATGTGAAGCTTGGTAAATTCAAAGGTTCTGCAAAACTTCATACATCAGGTGGAAATGTTCAGGTTAAGGATGTTGAAGGTTCTGTTGAAGCAGGCACTTCGGGTGGAGATGTCGAGATTGATAGTCAGTCAGGCTCCATCGTTGCAAAGACATCAGGCGGAAGCATTCGCCTCAAATATACGGGAGAGAATCAGGGAATTGAATGCTCAACCTCAGGCGGTGACATTGATGTATATGTCCCTGAATCCTTCAAGGCAGATGTGATGCTGAAAACCTCAGGCGGATCGGTAAGTTGCGAACTTCCAGCATCGAATGTAAAGACAGGCAACAGCAGTTTCACAGGCAGCGTAAACGGTGGTGGTGTTCCCCTCATTTGCAAAACCAGCGGTGGATCAATATCGCTGAACAAGCTCAAATAGTTTTCCAAAGAGAACAACCGAATAAAGAGCATGCTGGAGAAATCCGGCATGCTTTTTCCTTTTAAACGGGTTATTCTGATATTCAGAGAAAGAACCCCAATTCTATACTTTGTAGTGATGCAAATTTGATTTATTTTGAACTTTGGTTTTAACAAATTCACGATACAAATAAATGCAGCAAACAAGCGACTTTCTAATTGATCTCGACGACCGGTTAAGGATAAAAAGTGTTGAAACAAAGGGGAAAGAAAGAAGACTTTCTGCATCAGCACTTCACGGAAGAAGTTTCAGGGAAGTTTTTCGTCCTGTTACGAGCGCCGCAGCTTTCGACATAGAATCGATATTAAAAAACGGTTTTGCCGGATCCTTTTTATCGAGGGAAATTCCGGGCAATGGAATGTTCATAAAGATAGTGCCCAAAGAAGAAGGATTCACAGCCTACGGTTTTTTTCTCACCACTTCTGAAAATGAACTCAGTGACCCGGTACTGAAGGACCTGCTTTCGGCTCACACCGATATCGATTTTTTCCTGTGGCAGGACAGCGATCCAATGAATCCCAATGCACCCGTCAGTTTTAATGATCAGGTGGAAAAAATAACAGGCTACACTTCCGTTGAGTTGAATAAAATGCACGGACGGCTCTTCTCGATAATTCACCGGGCAGATGTTACGAATGTTCTACGGGTATTGAATGAAGCGAAAAACAACCATGCCCAGCACAAAGTAAAACTTGAATTCAGACTGGTTACGAAAAGTGAAGAGGTTATTTGGGTATCAGAGCAACGGACCATCACGAGAAACAGCAAGGGTGATCCTGAAAAAGTGTCGGGAATTGTTACCGATATTACAAAGCTCAAGCTCAAGCAGTTCAACCTCGAGGAATCGGAGACAAACCTTAAACGGTTGAACGATTCCAAAGACAGATTTATCAATATACTATCTCACGATCTCAGGGGTCCATATACAAGTATCCTGGGGTTTGCAGAGATCCTTCTGAATGAGCCCGATCTCCCTGAACATGAGAAGATTGAATATCTTACATATATCTATGAGGCATCGGTCAGTCAGTTGCAGTTCATTAACTATCTGCTGGACTGGTCACGACTTAGAACGGGAAAATTAAAACCCGAGAGTCAGAGATTGCCGGCTCATGCACTGATTCATAACTGTGTTTCAAATCTTACGGGAAATGCCATCAGGAAAAATATTGAGATTGTGCTTGATGTGCCTATAGATTTATATGTCCATGCCGATGAGAGACTCGCAGGTCAGGTGATTTCAAATCTCCTGAACAACGCAATTAAATTCTCTTACGAGAACAGTAAAGTGGAGATTACCGCAGGGCTATTCAATACCCGTCAGGTGGAATTTATCGTAAAAGATCACGGTATGGGAATTTCACCTGATGACAAGGCGAAACTCTTCAACCTCGACAAGATTGTTTCGAAAGAGGGTTCGAAAGGGGAAAAAGGGAGCGGCTTTGGCCTGACCCTTGTGAAAGAGATAGTGGAAAAACACGGCGGGGAGATATGGTTTTATTCGGAGGAGGACAGCGGAAGTGAGTTCCACTTCACCCTGCCTGTACCTGCGAACACCATAATGATAGTCGATTCAGAACCGGACGAAGAGAAATCCCTCAGGGAGATGATTCATACGGAATTTAAGGATTACGAACTGGTGAGTGTGGATAACGGCTACGAGGCAGTCGATCTGTTAAAAGAGAGTGCCCCGGCACTGATTATTGCGGGGAAAAACATGCCGCTTATGTCGTGCGAGCAATTTATCGAAGCTGTAAATCCTTCAGACAGCCACTTCAAAACTCCTGTTGTCCTGCTAAGCGATGACGGGAGAGTGGATTCAGATTTCCATTCGGAGCGGGGAGTAAAAGCAATTCTTCAGAGACCAATAGACAAGACCAAACTAACAGAGGCAGTAAAATCAATAATCAACTAACATTGTCAAACCAACAGAGGCAATCAGGCATGAAACAAACCAAACTTTTTTTCTTTTTGCTGGCAGCACTTGTCATTCTCAACGCAGGAAGTTTACAATCCCAGGACTGGAAAAAACTCGTCGAAGAGGGAGATAAACTTGCTACAAAGCAGTTTAAAAACAACGATGCTCTTAAGAAGTTTAAAGAAGCAGACAAACTTTCACCCAACAACTGGGAGATCTATTGGAGACTCAGCAGAACCTATGTTGACATCGGTGAGCACTCCGGCGGAAATTCACAGCTTTCAAACTTTGAAACCGCTGAGAGCTATGCCTCGAAAGCGATAAAACTTGCTCCGGACAAATCTGTCAACTACCTCAGACGGGCTATTGCAAACGGCAGAATTGCACTCTTTAAAAATGTGTTCAGCGCAGCAGGAATAGTTAATTCGGTAAAAGCTGATGTGGAAAAAGCTCTTCAGCTCGGTAACGGCGGATCAGAGATTCAGGCCACAGCGAATTATGTTCTGGGCAGAACTCACAATAAACTTTGTGAAAAAGCTTATATCTTTAGAGCTCCTCTTGGTCTGGGCTGGGGTGATATTGATGAAGCAATAAAGTATTTGAATAAAGCGATCAAGCTCCGTCCAAATTTCAGAATGTTCCATCTTGAGATAGCAAAAGCATATATTGAAGATGATCAGTATGACAAAGCCCGCACACATTTGAATAAAATAGCGGGGATTCCTTTCCTTGATGAAGATGATGCGACAGTTCTCGCAGAGGCAAAAAACCTGCTTAATGAGATCAAAGGAAAATAACTTTCAGGTATGAAGTTTTACGGGAGAACAAAACTTTAATGTCTTATGATATAGTAATACCGAAGGAGTTGATAAACAGACTGGCTGATTCGAGGAAAGTGGTTTTTTTTACAGGTTCGGGTGTCAGTGCCGAAAGTGGTATCCCCACATTTCGCGGTGATGATGGCTTGTGGAAAAAATTCAGTGCCCAGGAACTGGCAAATTTCGACTCTTTCATGAAGAATCCGGAGTTGGTGTGGGAATGGTACCAGTACAGGCGCCGAATAATTAATGAAGCCCGGCCCAACTCCGGTCATCGTGCAATCAAAGATTTTGAGAAATATTTCGATGTCACCGTTGTCACCCAGAATGTGGATAATCTTCACCAGAGAGCGGGAAGTTCCCGCGTGCATGAGCTGCACGGCAACATCACCCGCAATAAATGCACCCTCTGCGGCAAAAGATATGACACCGAAATCGATTTGAACGACAATAAACCGCCAAGATGCGACTGTGGAGCGCTCATCAGACCCGATGTGGTGTGGTTTGGAGAAAACCTCCCCGGTGGTGTCTATGAGATGGCTGAGGAAGACTGTGAATCGTGTGATGTGATGATAGTCGTGGGAACCTCGGGTGTGGTATATCCTGCCGCACTTCTCCCCTCTGCTGCCCTTTCATCGGGAGCAATGGTGGTCGATATCAACATTGACGAATCGGACCATCACCAGGGAAGACGACTTTTTATCAACGGCAGATCGGGTGATGTGTTACCGGCAATATTCGACGAAGTGAAAAGACTGAAAGAATATTGAAAAAGGATAAAACAAAATTTGTTTGTGCCTCCTGCGGTTACGAGAGCATCAGGTGGCTTGGGAAGTGTCCCGAGTGCGATTCGTGGAACAGTTTCAGTGAGGAACTCGTTGTAAAAGAGGAGCCGAAAGGGAAAAGGCCCTTTTCTGGTTCGTTGAACATGAGCAAACTTGAAAAGATAGAATCCTCTTCAATTGCCCGTTTCTCTTCCGGTATTGGTGAACTTGACCGGACACTCGGCGGTGGATTTGTGCCCGGTTCGGTGATCCTTCTTGGTGGTGAACCGGGAATAGGGAAGTCGACCATCCTGCTTCAGTCGCTTGCACTTCTTGCAAAACCCTCATTGTATGTTACGGGTGAGGAATCGCTCCAGCAGATCAAGATGCGGGCGGAGAGACTGGGTATTCGTTCTGACCTTATCACCATCCTTGCAGAAACCGATGTGAACAAGATTTTGGGTGCCATAAACGACACTTCCCCCTCACTTTTCGTGATCGACTCCATTCAAACCGTCCACAATCCCGAACTTATGAGCTCGCCCGGAACTGTTTCCCAGATCAGGGAATCAGCCTACGCGCTCATGGAAAATGCCAAGACCACGGGAAGAACCGCCGTGATCATTGGTCATGTCACAAAAGAGGGTTCGCTTGCGGGTCCCAAGATACTCGAACATATGGTCGACACCGTTCTGCAGTTTGAGGGAGACAGCAACAATCTCTTCAGGATTATCAGGGCGATCAAAAACAGGTTTGGCAGCTCCAATGAAATCGGCGTTTTTGAAATGCAAGGGAGCGGACTCATGGAGGTTTTGAATCCATCGGGCGTCTTCCTTAACGAAGATAAAACCGTAAATTCAGGGAGTTGCATCACTGCCGTTTTCGAGGGGACGAGGGCTATTCTTACGGAAGTTCAGGCACTTGTGGTTCCTTCCTATTTCGGGAATCCCTCTCGAATCACCAGCGGATTCGACCAGAGAAAACTCTCGATACTTCTCGCAGTCCTCGAAAAGAGAGCGAAAATAAACCTTTCCAACAAAAATGTCTTCATAAATGTTTCGGGTGGCATGCGCATTGACGAACCTGCCTCCGATCTGCCTATATGCCTCAGTGTAATCTCATCAGCTCAGGAGAAGACACTACCCGCAGGAATGATCGTAATCGGGGAAGTCGGTCTCGGAGGGGAAATAAGGGGAGTTTCGCAAATCATTGCCCGTCTAAAGGAAGCGGAAAAACTCGGTTTCACCTCCGCAATCATCCCAAAAGCCAATCTCCCCGAAACCAAAGGGAAAACCGGCGTGAAAATCAAAGCCGTTGCCACGATAGAGGAGGCGGTGGGTTAGAGGAGTTCTTCAGCCTTCCCCAACAAATCTCTTAACAAAGTTTAAAAGCTGGACAAATTTGCAATCGGATTGCAAAATTGTCCGGATATTTCATACAGATAATGGCTGTTTTCTACCCATGTGTCGCCCAGAGGGCTTTTTTGGGTTGGGTGCCGGGGTTCTACTCACATGTCGCTGCAAGGGCTCTGATTTGATTTGTTGTTTATTCTACCCACATATTGCCGCAAATTTTCATTAACATTTTCGGTAGGACAATCGAGGACGATTGTCGCTCCTTTTCCGAGGATGAGGTTTTGTTACAAAATAATATTGTATTCTGAGGATGAGGTTTAGATTAAATAAAACATGAAAAAACCCCGAATTTAGCCCCAAATCAAAGCAAATCAAAAAAAATAATACCTAATACCTAAAACCTAATACCTAAATCGTCAGGTTTTCTGTTTTTTCTTTTTGGCTGCGGGGAAGAGGATATTATTGAGAATCAGGCGGTAGCCCGGGGAGTTTTTGAAGAGGTTGAGGTCGGTCGGAGGATCGGAGACTGCGTGCTGGTAGTCTTCGGGGTCGTGACCGCCGTAGAAGGTGAAGAAACCTCTGCCGAAGGTGCCGTGAAGGTATTTGAGCTGGTCGGTATCTTTTCTTTCACCGAGGACGATGATCGATTTTTTAACACGGTTTCTTCTGAACATGGTGGTTTGTCCCATGAAGCCTTTCACCACATTTGTGTGGCACTGTGTAAGCATTGTGGGAATGGGGTCGTATTTTGCGGAAAACTCAAACAGGGTGAAGTAGTCATTTCCGAAGTCGAGAATCTCGGTTGGCTGAATGTCGATGTCGCTGTACTCGTAAACATAGGGATTTTGTTCGAGAATAAAATCGGTGAATGCGAGTGTGGTGCTGTAGTTGAGTCTAGATTGCGCCTGGGGGTCTGCAGCGTCTCCGTCGAACATTTGAGCGGCGATGTCGGTACCCTCGGCGGAGAGTGCGATATCGTAAGAATCTGTCGCCGAACACATTGCAAAGAGGAACCCGCCTGAAGCCACAAAACTTTTGATTCCCTTCGCCACATCGAGCATCATTTTTGAGACCTTGGCATACCCCAGTCTTTTAGCATCAGCTTCGTATCTTCTTTGATTTTCGATGTACCAGGGAGCATTTGCGTAACTTGCGTAAAATTTTCCGTACTGTCCCGTAAAATCTTCATGGTGGAGGTGGAGCCAGTCATATTTTGAGAGGTCTCCTTTTAGAATTTCCTCATTCCAGAATTTGTCGTAGGGGATACCCGAGTATTCGAGTGCAAGGGTAACGGCATCATCCCACGGGTGGAAGCCGGGTGGAACATATACCGCCACTTTGGGAGCCTTCTCCATTCTGACAACATCCATGTTCTGATCCTCCTGCTGCACAAAAGAGTAAATTTCGACAGCAGCACCGGGATCAAGCACTTCAAAAGCTACACCCTGAAGCCGGCAGTCGAGCAGCACTTCATCTGATTTATCGATCGCAAAAGAACCGCCCCGGTAGTTCAGGAGCCAATCGGCTGTATAGCCTTTGGCGAGGGCACGATAAGTAACTCCATAAGCTTTCAGGTGGTCTGTTTGGGCGAGATCCATGGGGATGAGAATCTTGCTTTGGGGAAGGGCATTCACCCAAAGCAAGATGACAAAAAATAATATGGGGAGAGGCTTTGACATTATCAGGCTGATTTCTTTTCTCTTTCAAGGTAGATTGGTTCTGCGCCATCAAACACGACATCTCGGGTGATGATGCATCTGCCGATTTCCTTTTTCTCGGGGAGATCGAACATAATATCAACCATAAACTCTTCGACAATGGAGCGGAGAGCACGGGCGCCTGTTTTCCGTTCGATTGCTTTTTGAACGATTGCGTCAATAGCGAACGGATCGAACTCAAGTTCCACATCTTCGAGGGCGAAAATCTTTTTATACTGCTTCAAAATGGCATTTTTAGGTTCGAGGAGTATGCTCGACAGAGCCTCTTTACTCAATGAGTGAAGCGGAGCGAGAACGGGGATTCTTCCGATAAGCTCGGGGATAAGTCCGAATCTCAGGAGATCCTCGGGTTTTACCATTCCGATGAGATCATCGTCGGAGAGATGGTCGGTGCTGATGGCGTCTGCACCAAATCCCATTTTGCTCTGATTTATTCTGTTCGAGATAATTTTTTCAATTCCCTCGAAAGCACCGCCTACAATGAAGAGTATGTTCTTGGTGTTTACATAAATAAGGCTCTGTTCGGGGTGTTTTCTTCCGCCTTTTGGGGGGACACCGGCTACAGTTCCTTCGAGAATTTTCAGGAGTGCCTGCTGAACGCCTTCGCCCGACACATCACGGGTAATTGATGAACCTTCGCTTTTGCGGGCAATTTTGTCGATTTCATCGATGTAAACTATGCCGCGCTGTGCTTTTTCAAGATTGTAATCGGAAGCCTGGAGGAGGTGGACAAGAACGGTCTCGACATCATCACCGACATATCCTGCTTCTGTAATGGTTGTGGCATCTGCAATTGCAAAAGGGACATCAAGGATTTTTGAGAGTGTTTTTGCGAGCAGGGTTTTGCCCGTTCCGGTCGGACCGATAAGCATAATATTGCTTTTTTCGATTTCGACATCGCTAAGAGTCATGAATGAATCCATCTGATTCACTCTTTTATAATGGTTATAGACGGCGACGGCGAGAGTTTTTTTGGCTCTTTCCTGTCCGATTACATGTTCACCGAGTGTGTCGAAGATGAATCTCGGAGTGACATCCATCGCTTTTTTTTGTTTTGGTCTTACAGCGCTGATATTTGAGCGGAGGATTTCGACACTGCTTTCGACGCAAACTTCACAAATGTAAACATCGGGACCGGCAATGAGGCTGACTTCGCCTGAGTCTCTTCCGCAGAAAGAGCACCTGGCATTTTTATCTGAAAGTCTTTTGGACATATTTTCTCAGTTGGTTTTAATTGACAAGATAGTTTCCCTGGCTTTATCGTACAAGATGGACTTTGGGAAGTTTATGAGGATTTGTTCATAAGCCGCGATAGCTTTTGGGATATCCTTTTTACCAAAATTATAAATTTCTCCCTGTAAAAATAACGATTTATCCGCATATATGTTCATTGGATCCTTGACAGATTCATTGATAACGGCGATGGCATCATCGTAACGGTCGAGAGAGGCTGCAAGTTCCGCGGTACGAAAAACCGCCACAGACGCAACTATTTTTGAATTAGCGGTTCTTAATCCGGAGAAGATTTTATAGGCATCCTCCAGGTTTCCCTTCATGATTTCCTCTTCCCCTTTAGCGAAAGAGATCAGGGAAAGTGAGTCCGCCATGTTTTTATTCAGCAGAGGGGAGAGTTCGAGGGCATCGTTTGCAAGATTATCCGACGGGACACTCAAAATTTCGGCAAGAAGTGCAGTCGTTGCAGGGATATCGTTTTTGAAAAGATTGCACATCATCAGGTTGAATTTCGCCCTGTTTTTTACATCGGGATCGGTTGTGAAAGAGGTGATTGCCGCGTTGAAAGCGTGTTCAGCCTGTGCAAGTTCACCCTTTCTGAGGGCAATCAGTCCTTTAAATAATCTGCAATTTGCAGTAAACTGGGAATTTGGTCTCTCTTCAATCAGTTTGTCGAAAAACGATTCGGCTTCGTCGTAGTCCTTTAACTTAAACCACAGATAGCCGGTTCTGAAGATGGCTTCGGAGGCGGTTTCCGAATTTTTGAATGTGGAAATTATTTCGCTGTATTTCCCGATTACCTTTTCATATTCACTCTTTGGGGGAAGGATTTCCCTGTCGTAAGGCTTCCATTCGGGATTCAGCTCACGGTATTTCAGATTTAACAGTTCTTCGAGAGCTTTTACAAGATTCAGATTGATGACCGGTTTATCGGGCCTCCCCGGGTATTTTTCGAGGAGTGTCGAATAGGCTGTCACAGCCGAAGGGTAATCGCCCGCATAAAAAGATTCTTCACCGAGTCTGAAGAGGGAGACACCGTTTTCCTTGCCAAAAGATTCAAGCTTGAGAGCGGTTTGGAGCCCTTTTTCGAACAATCTTTGATCGATATAAAGCGAAAAGAGGACACGGAGAGCAGCCTCGCCGGGGTCGTCAACCTTCTCAAAAGCCTTGATATATTCCTTTACGGCATCGGGGTTGTTGGAGGTCGATTTTATTCTGCCTTCAATCTGACCTGCCTGCCCGGGCTCGAGTTGCAGCAATTCGACATATGCTTCGGCGGCTTTGTCGAACTGCATGACATAACCGTAGAGGTAACCGAGGTCGAGAAGGAAATAGATTGGCTTGCCCGACACTTCCTTTCCCTTTTCGAGGAGAGAGATGGCGGTTTCGAAACCCTTCACTTCTATGGCAGAGTAGGCGAGAATTTTTGTGTAATTTATGTCATAACCGGCGTTATTAAGGAATCCGTGCCACAAATCGAGAGCATCTTTTTCCTTTCCCGAAAGAAAGAGTGTTTTCCCCGTGAGATTCACGCCGTTGATGTCACCCGGGGAGCGTTCGTTCCATTTAGCAAGCCAAGTGAGCGACTCGTCAAACTGCTTCAGGCGGTTGCATACTCTGACCACCGACTCGAGTAACATGTAATCCGCAGGATTGGCTTTGTACAGATCAAGATAAATGGTTTTTGCCTTTTCGATCTGGTTCAACTGCTCAAACTGCTGGGCGAGCATAATTTTATTGCCGATATCACCCGGCTGGGCAAAAATCGTTAAAGCAAAAAGGGTTAGAATGATCAGGAGGCGCAAAAGATTCCCGTTAATTATTTGATTCTTTAAATATTAGACAACAAATGAAGCAAAATGGTTTCCTAATCGAGGAAATGGTGAAGTGCTTCAATCAGTTTGTCGAGGTCACCGAGTGTATTATAGCCATTGATCGAAACCCTGATGAATCTTTCACCATTGTGGCTGAACACAGGGATCTCGATATTAAACTCATCATAAAGCTTTTGCTTCAGGTCTTCGGGAGCTGATTTGGGAAGTTTTACCGAAGCCATCTGTTTGATCAGTGAACTGTCGGAGGGATAAATGCTCTCCATTCCCTTAATCTGCTCCATTCTTTCTTTCGTTTCGAGGACCAGTTTGTGGCATTTAAGAGAAATTTGCTCCCAGTCGTGAAACTTCATAAACTTGATTGCGGCAGGAACTGCGAGGAATCCCGAAATGTCGCGGGTGCCCTGGTATTCGAATTCATCGATGAAGCGGGAAGAAGTCGGTGCTTTGTGTGTCATTCCCCAACTTATTACCGAGGGAATAAGAAGGTGCTGCATATCCTTCCTGGCATAGAGGAAAGCGGTTCCCTTGGGAGCCATCATCCACTTATGGCAGTTGCCCGTATAAAAATCGGGATCGATATCGCTGATATTTACCGGGATTTGTCCGGGTGCATGCGCAGCATCGATAACGGTATAAATATTTTTCCCGCGAAGTGCGTCCACAATCTCTATTACCGGAAAAATGAGAGCGGTTGCAGAGGTAATGTGGCTGATGAATACAACTTTTGTTGCGGGCGTTACAGCCGCAAGCATGGCGTCACGAATCTCTGAACTTTTGGATACAGGAAGGGGAATTGTGGCTTTCACGAGCTTCGCACCCGTTTCTTCACATCTGAATTTCCACATCTTTTCGAGGGCACCGTATTCCTGGTCGCTGATCAGCACCTCGTCACCCGGTTTAAGGGGAAGTGACCTTGCGACCGAATTTACTCCGGTTGTAGCATTGGATACATATACGATGTCTTCTTTTTCACATCCCAAATAACCGGCGAGGCAGCCTCTGGCAGAGGAAAGAAGTTCGTCATGCCGTCTGTCCATAAACTCGACAGGTTGTTGTTCGAGCTCGATTTGTCTCGTCTGGTATTCCTTCATCACAGGCATGGGACATGCACCGAAGGAACCATGGTTGAGAAATATGACATTTTCGCGTAAAAAGAAGATGGACTTCATTATTTTTGTTGTTCCTGTATTATTATATTCTGATCCAAACAGCAAAGATACGAAATGGAGATGAAATGCCGGAGTTTTTAGACTTCAGTGTGGCTGACAAAAATCTTTTTTTATACATTGGCATACTGGCTGTTGCAATAATTGCATGGGCAATTCTGCAGGCAATTGCAATAAAAGTGGTGAGCAAACTTGTCAGAAAAACAGCGACAAAGTTTGATGATGTTATACTGAACAAAAAATTTGTTCGGCGGGCAATTTTTATTCTCCCCACGATAGTTGCGAACAGATTTGCCTATCTGCTTGGTGGAGACACAGCCGAAGTAAAAACTTTCCTCTATGTCTGGTATTCCATACTCGCCACGCTGATAGTGTTTTCCGCTATTGATGCACTGATTGAGATCTACGAGAAAAACGAGAATCTGAACAGAAAACCTGTGAAAGGATATCTTCAGATTATCAAGATAGTGATAGGATTTTGGGCATTAGTGGTGATTGCGGGTATTTTCACAGACCAAAGCCCGTGGTCGATACTAACCGGTCTGAGTGCTCTAACTGCCATTCTGATGCTGGTTTTCCGTGATACAATTCTTTCATTTATCGTTAATATCCAGATAAATTCTTACGATCTGGTGGAAAAAGGGGATTGGATAGAAGTGCCGGCATTTGGAGCAGACGGCTCGGTAACCGACATTTCACTCCATACAATCAAGGTTCAAAACGGGGACAATACCATTTCCATAATCCCGACCTACAAACTGATGGAAGTGGGATACAAAAACTGGAGACGGATACAGGAATTGAATGCCCGCCGGATCAAGAGGTCTTTAATAATAGATGTCTCGTCGGTGAGAGCTGTTGATACCGAAATACTCGCTGCTCTTAACGAAAAAGAGGGAATTAAACCCTTTCTCGATGAGTTTTTGATGAGTGACGCATACTTGAGTTCCAAGGATATAGATGTTACCAATCTGATGCTTTTCAGAAACTACATCAGATGGTTCCTAATGCGGCAGGAAAAAATTCGGGGTGATCTGAATGTCTCTGCCAGACTTCTCCAGCCCGTCGAGTCGGGTATTCCTTTAGAGATATATGCCTTCACTTCAGAGACCACATTTCTGAAATATGAAGATTTTCAGGCCCAGATTTTGGAACATATAATAGCTTCGTCACACTATTTTAAGATAGTTCTTTATCAGAAGCAATCAGGGGGTGTTTAGTTTTCAATTTTTTCGTTTTAATAAATCGTGAAAAGATATTAATTTAGTGCGTTAAATAATAAATTTAATAAGCGTCGTATAGCTACCTCGTGCGAACTGCGAGGCATGTGCTGATTTCAATTTTTGTAATCAGTTCTGTATTACTTAATATCTGTCGGTAATTATCACAGGTAAGGATGGGTCATTCTTTGGATTACGAGTGCGAGGGTTTTGTAAGAAATTTTAGACTCTTAAATCTGACTGCACGGCTCTCGAAAGTATACGACGCTTTTAAATCAAGGGACATATGCTCACTGCAATTCTTGATGGAATAAGGAAAAATTATACTAAAGCCACTTTTTACACTTATAGACAGATCGTTGTTAATAAGAAAAAAGGGGGCAAAAGAATAATAAGTATTCCAGGTCTACTCCTTCGGAAATCACAACGGTCGCTTCTTCCGTTTTTCCAACAACTGCGCACACACAGTTGTGCCCATGGCTTTGTCGTTGGAAAAAGCATAATCACTCATGCAAGTTTACATCTTGCAAAAGAATCAATCCTCACTCTCGATATTCAAGATTTTTTCGGAAGCATCACATCTGAACACTTAGAGAAAATTTTTCGTTCTCATGGTGTTCAAAAAAGCGAAGACTTAGAACTATTAATAAAGTTGACGACAATTAATGGGAAGCTCCCTCAGGGAGCCCCTACCAGCCCTATACTGTCAAATGCAGTCGTATTTGAAATGGATTTCGAACTTAACGAATGGGCAACTAAGAACAATTTAATTTATAGCAGATACGCTGATGATATGGTTTTTTCGTCAGAGACCAGGACTATTGAAAAAACATGTATTGATGAAGTATCTCAGATCACTCAGAAATTTGGATTTAAATTAAATAATTCAAAATCCAGGATTATGCCTCGAGGCAAAAGGCAAGTGGTCACGGGTTTAGTTGTTAACACAAAGTTGAATGTTAAGAGGGAGTATTTGCGAAATACAAGTGCCATTCTCCATAATATCTCAAATAACCCATTCAGCGCATTAAGTCAGGTCTCAAGGGGATCGGTTTTTGCGACATATCAGAGTTATGAAAAGGAATACTTAAGTAGAAATTTGTCTTTGAGTTCTTTTCATTATTTGATCCGGAACCAAAAACAACAACAAAAATTAATAAATCCAACCAAAATCAGGCTACACCGAAAAAGTCACTTTTCAAACTACCCCATATTCCGTTTGCTTCTTTTACTTCAAGGAGTTAACGGGAGGATTTCTTTTATTTCTTCGGTTATTGGTGAAAATCAAATATCTGTACAAAAACTACGGAACCAATTTAAAGAAATTGAAAAAGAGCTGTTTGGTAATTACTCAATCAACTGGTCAACGAATACAACGCGTCTTTATAAAATTATTCTGAGAGAATGTCCACAACTTCGTACTCGAATAAAAGGATAGAAAATACATTATCTGGGTTGTTGTATTTTACATTCCAATGACCCGTTTGGTTGTGGTTTGGGGACATTCCAATTCTCAAATTTCATGACATTTTTTTGAGTTGGCACCGAGCGCGTCTGTTTGCATTGAGGAAAGTTTGTGCAACCAAGAAATATCGAATTATCTTTATTGTTTATCCGTGTTACAAGTATCCCATTACAATCTGGTGAAGGGCAGGACTGATAATTGACATAGATTCCTTGCATTTCCTCTATGAATGGTGACAGATTATTCACAGTATAAAGAACATATACTATATTTTTGGTTCGAGTAAGCGCTACATAAAATAGTCGTCTTTCTTCGGCGTTCATGATTTCATCGTTTTGTGCTAACACAAGATTCAGAACCGGATCATCCTCTTTTGAGCAAGGGAAGGTATTCCCGTTCACATTCCAAAGAATTGTGAAATCAGCTTCTGCACCTTTTGCCGCATGCACAGTCCTGTACGCAATATCATATTTATGATATTTCCTAAAAACAGGTTGTATAAAATGCTGAATATCTGTTTTGAATCTGCCGAGGATTAATATTGAAGTCTTGTTGTCACCCCTCGTTTTGTGTATTTCATCTAGGATATAATTCAGGGGATCATTAACTGGCAAAGAAGAACCAGGTTTGGAATAAAAATAGTCCGGATAAACTGACACAAGCTTTATTGAACCATTTATCTGCGTCTTTGTGGATGTAATTTTTTTCTTGATCTGAGACGGATTTTTCATTACAAAATTTGAGGAAGCATCAGCAATTTCCTGCGAGAACCTGAATGTAGTTTCGAGTCTGGTTATCTCTGCTTTACCGAAATAGTTCTCAAAGTTAGTCATCATGCTAACATCCACACCAGCGAATCGGTATATTGATTGCCAATCATCTCCGACGCCGAATAATTTAATGCTTGGATTGTTTTGTAGAATTGCCTTGATAAGTCTCATTTGTCCAACGGAAAGATCCTGAAACTCATCAATAAGTATATAATCAATTGCTAAGTCGGGTTTTTCCTCAATGATAAAGTCGGTGGCTTTATTCACCATATCGGAAAAATCAATCAGATTATTGATCCGTAAATATTCTTCATATCCTATCAACAGGGGTTCTATCAGGTTGACAAATACCTCATATCTTCTTCCCAATTTATTCTTTGAGATCTTTTCGCGTAAATCGTCTACTGAAAGGGAACATGACCTGATTAGAGTAATAAAAGTTGATATGAGGGTTATCATATTCTTGAAAGAACTTGACTCTTTCAATCTAATGTAAACTTCTTCCGGATTCTTCAGCTTGATACCATACCTTGATAAACTTTTTCCAAGTTCCTTAAGAAGAGTACCATCCTTTACTTGAAAAGAAAATGTCTGAATTAGTAAGGTACCATTTGCTTTATGAAGTTTTAGTTTCCAATTCCTTTGTTCGTTATACAGTTGACTCGCCGATTTTCGTCCCTGTCCTGAAAAAAATGGGGGTACATCCCCACGCTCATTAATTAAAGCGAAATGCTCAATCCAGATGCCATAATCTTTTAGATAAAAATCAGGTTTGTAATTCTCATACTGGGTACGGTCATTGGTGGTGTAACACTTCTCATACTCGTATTTCACACCATTCAAATAGAGAAAATTAGCAATGATAATTTCCTCATTACTACGGTAAATTTTGCCGTCAAGGGCTAATTCTTTTTGAGTTGCTCGAATTTGCTCAGATTCTTTTCTGTATTCGTCAGTTGTTTTTGGAAACGGAAGGTGCACCATCAGGAACTCAACAAATTCTCCCTGATAATTCAGATCACTAACATTTTTATTGATCTCGGTTTCGAAGAACTTTCCGAATTGTGAAGAATCTTTTTGTTCAGGGGCCATTTCGGAAACTTTGGAAATATTTCCTGCTAATTCCCGAATGACATTTAGTCCAAATGAACTTATAGTCCTGACTGCTATCTCTTTTCCAGTTATCGCTTTTAAACGCTGTCTCATTTCATCAACAGCGACCTTGGTAAAAGAAAGTGCAAGAATTCTAGAAGGGTTAACCCCCAACCTCTCTGTCAAATAAACAATTTTTGCAACAAGGGTACTTGTTTTTCCAGTACCAGCCCCCGCGACCACCAAGTGTCTGAACTCATCAATAATCACAGCCTCGCACTGCTTCTCTGTGAGAGGAAGACCGTTAACTCTTTGAAAAAGAGCGGTGCATAATTCGGTTTCGTTTTGGATGAAAGTCCTATTAAAAACACTTCGAGTTTGATCCAAGGCAGCAAATTCATTCTTGTATCTATCTATCAGGTCAATATTTATTCTTTTGACAGGAAATATCTTGAGGATAGGCGGCGTCCAAGGCGGGTCGATTGATTTAGCTTTGAGTTCAATTAAAGTACGAAAAGTCCAGTACCTAAGCCCCTGAGTTATCTTTTCTAATTCCGAAAAAAAACCTCTTATCGGAGCAATACTTTTGCTTGTCTTTTTAGAGAAATAGAACCAAACTCCAATGTACAATATTGACAAAATGAGTGCGGAAATGTAAAAGATCATTTAAAGTAGCCAACTAAAATAGATATTTTAAAGAATTGTAAATTTTATATATAATTTAAGCAATTCGATCAAAATGTCAAAAATCTTGTCATAACCCGTGAGGTCGAACTGGAATTTTTCAATTTTATTTTATTTCAGTCTCAAATTTTTTCCTGTTTTCTCGGATTTCCTAATTCTGGAACTCTGTCGGTTTATTTACATTACCATTTTTGCTTCAAAAGCCTTATATTCTACACTAAAAGAATAGATTTTTTATTCCTCGTTTTAGAACAATTGCATGACCCTATGAAAAGAAAACCGATAATATTATTGATGTGCCTTTTACTTTTCTTCGCCGGGTGTGAAGAGGAGCCACCGGTACTTCCGGGTTTGAAATTCAGCAGTCTTACTGTTGTTTCACAACCTCCGGGCGCTGTTGTCTTCTTCAACAATAAAAATACGGGGAAAACCACACCAACCGTACTTGAGGGGCTCGAACCGGGATTCTATAAAATTGATCTGAAATTGAGCAAATATGTTGACACCACTTTCTACACACTCGTAGCCCGTGACCAGCAGGACACAATGGCATTGGAAATGAAGGAAAATCCCGCTGACTGGTGGCAAAACTGGAACTCCTCCAATTCACCACTGCCGATGAATACGATCAATAAAATTCTGATCGATTATCAGGACAACAAGTGGCTCGCTACCAACGGGAAGGGACTTGTGAAGTATGACGGTCAAGCATGGACCATTTTTGACCGCTCCAATTCAGGGATACCCGACAATTACATTCTCGATTTTGTAATTGAGAAGCAAAACAGAATCTGGGTTGCCACAACTGAAGGTTTTGGCAGATATGACAACGGTGTTTGGACAGTTTTTAACAAAGCGAACAGCAACCTTCCCGATAACTACATCAACTCGATAGATATCGATATTTACGGAAATGTCTGGCTTGGCACCTATTCTGCCGGTTTGGTGAAGTTTGACGGAGTCTCATTCAAGGTTTATAATTCAGGCAACAGCGGACTTCCAACAAACAGAATTAATGCCGTAAAATCAGACGGCACCGGTAATGTTTTCATTGGAACACACGGCGAAGGTATTGCCCTGTTATCTCAGGCTACAGGCAACTGGACAATCTACAATACAGTTACCTCAAACATTCCCGGTCAGTATGTTAACAGGATTGTCATCGACCAAAAGGGTGATCTTTGGATCGGGTACATTGGGACCGTTTCTCCCGTTGGTGTCTCAGCCTTCAACGGCAAGTATTTCACAAATTACACTCCGGGAAATTCAGGATTTAACGGTTCCATAGTCTCCGGAATTGCAGTATCCAATCTCGGAAATGTATGGGTCTCCACCGCCGATGCAGGAGTTTTCTTCCTCACTCACGGTAAATTCAAACGATACACCACCGCAAACTCGGGAATAAAAGACAATTCCGCCCTCTCCATAGCTATCGACAGAAATGAAAACAAGTGGATTGGAGCAGGAGGATTGAATTTTTATGTGGGAGGGAAAGAGTAGGTTTTAGTTATGAGTTTTGAATTATGAGTTATGAGTTTTTAGGTATTAGCTATTAGCTATGATCTATGAGCTATTAGCTGAGTTGAAATAGTTCTTGTGGCGACATATGTGTAGAGACCCGGTGACAAATCTTCAGAGAGCCCTTGCGGCGACATATGGGTAGAATCCTGCCGACCTGTTCACAGAGAGCCCTTGCGGCGACATGTGGGTAGAAACCTGCCGACCCGTTCGAAGAGAGCCCTTGTGGCGACATATGTGTAGAGATTCGCAACCAATCCCAAAACTATAAAAAAACGACTTAGCGGTGTTTTTTGTTCAAAAGAATAATCCTTACCTCAATCAGAGTCTCCCCTTCGAAATTAACTCCATCTTTTCAGGAGAAATTTACTTTGCTTCAAAAAACATTTTCTATCCATATGTCGCCCTAAAGGGCTTTCCTGGGGTTTGTCATTAGATTCTATCCATATGTCGCCCCTAAAGGGCTTTCTTGTGGTTTGTCGCCGGATTCTATCCATATGTCGCCCTAAAGGGCCATCTTGGGGTTGGTCGCTCTATTCTATCCATATGCCACCCCTGCGGGGTTGTGATTAACTAATAACTGATAATTCATAAATCATAACTGGCATTCTATCCATATGTCGCCCAGAGGGCTTTCTTGGGGTTTTGACGCCGAATTCTATCCATATTTCGCCCTAAAGGGCTGGGAAATTGGTCATATTTGACGGTATGAAAATAGAAAAGGCCGCCTCTTTTGAGACAGCCTTTTAATATTTTCAGTATTCACTACTGACTTTCGTCAAAAACTCATAACTAATAAGTCATAAGTAATAACTTGATCTTAGCTCTGCTCTTTCACAACAAAGACTTTGATCTTTGCGGTTACGGATGAGTGAAGTTTCACGGGTACATCGTAGATGCCGAGAGCTTTGATAGGTTCGTGGAGTTCGATAGATCTTTTGTCGAGGTCGAATCCTTTTTCTTTCAAACCGTCAGCAATCATCTGTGAAGTAACGGATCCAAAGAGTTTGTCTTCTTCGCCGGCTTGAACGGTGAGTTCAATTTTCACATTTTCGATGGCAGTAGCGAGCTGGGTGGCTGCGGCCACTTCTTTTTCTCTTCTCTTAACGATAAGTTTTTTCTCATCTTCAATAGCTCTAAGGTTGCCTTTGAGGGCAGCATAGGCATATTTTTTTGGGATGAGGTAGTTGAGAGCGTAGCCTTCGTTTACATCGATGGTATCGCCAACCTTTCCAAGAGAATCGATATTTTGTCTTAATATTACTTTCATGATCACTTCTCCTGTTGGTTATTTCAAAGAATCAGCGACATAAGGCAGAATCGCCATGTGTCTTGCTCTTTTGATAGCAGTTGTTAATTGGCGGTGATATTTAGCGCAGGTTCCGGTGATTCGCTTAGGGATAATTTTTCCCTGTTCGGTAACGAATTTCTGGAGGAGTTTTACATCTTTGTAATCGATGTATTTGATGCCCATCTGAGTAAATCTGCAGACTTTATTGGGCTTCAACATACGCATTTTGTTTCTGTTGTTGCTAAAGTTATTGTTGTTGTTATGTATCATAATTACTCTTTAATAAGTTTAGATTCTTCTTCAGTAAGGAACTTGTCGAAAGAATCGGATGTGTAACCGGCAGAATCGTCGTCATAATCAGAAATAGCTTCTTCATAGACCTCTTCACCGGTCGGTTTAAATCGTTTATTAAGGAATTGAATCCGTCTTGCTTTGATTTCAACGATACTGCGGCTGCTGCCATCTTCACCTCTCCAGGTTCGTGATTGCAGTTCGCCATCGACGAGTACGGCTGAACCCTTTCTTACACGCTCACGGCAACTTTCAGCCAGTTTGTTCCAAGCAACAATTCCAACAAAACAGACATCTTCCTGCCACTGGCTTCCGGAATCCTTAAATTTTCTGTTGGATGCGATGGTAAAATTGACTACAGGTGTACCATTGGTAGTGTGCCTGTAAACAGGGTCTTTTGTCAAATTACCGGCAATAACCACATAGTTAATTTCCGGCATCTTCAACTCAGCCATAATTGATCTCCTCTGTTCATATCTACTTCGACTGTTCGTCGGTATCGTCTGTCTTCTCTGCTACAACTTCTTCTGCTGCTTCAATAACGGGAGTTTCGACGACTTTTTCAGCCACCGGCTCCTCTACAACCGCAACGGGTTCAGCTTCAACTTCGACCTCGGCTTCATCAGCTTCGGTTTCAATTACATCTGCTTCATCATCAGCCACCACTTCAAATTCGACTGCTTCAAGTTCAGCAGCTTCAGCTTCGGTTTTCTTGTTGGCAAAATATTCGAGAGCCTCTTTTTCGAGTCTGATGGTAAGGAACCTTACAACAGCCTCATCGATTTTAAGAAGTCTTTCGAATTCTGCGATGAGATCCACGGGTGCTTCGAACCTGTAGATAACATAGTAGCCAATTCTGTTTTTGTTGATAGTGTAAGCAAGTCTTTTCCTGCCCCACTTTTCAGTTTCCGATATAACGCCACCACCATCGGTGATTATACCGCTGATCTTCACCAATTCGGCTTCGATCTGTTCGTCATCCAGAGCCGCATTAATAATAACGGCTGTTTCATAGTGATTTCTTCTCAAGAATCCTCCCTATGGGCAATGACCCGGTTTTGGGAAACCGGGTAGGGTTAATAAATAAATGAACAATAAAAAAATTATTTGATTACTTTAATCAATGGTGCGATAACCAAAGCCACAACCGACATCAATTTGATGAGGATGTTGAGTGATGGACCGGAGGTATCCTTGAATGGATCACCCACAGTGTCACCAACAACAGCGGCTTTATGCGGTTCAGAACCTTTGTAATACATTTGTCCGTTGTATTCAACGCCTTCTTCAAACATTTTCTTTGCGTTATCCCAGGCACCACCGGCGTTTGACTGAAAGATAGCCATCAAAACGCCAGTTACCGTTACACCTGCGAGCAGGCCGCCGAGCATTTCGGGACCACCGAGGAATCCGGTAAGTACAGGTACAATAACAGCGAGCAAGCTTGGAAGTACCATCTGTTTGATGGCAGAAGCTGTTGAAATCTCAACGCATTTTCCGTACTCTGCCTTACCCTCTGCTGAATCAAAAGTATCCTGGTCAGCTTTTGACCATGTGTCTCTCTCTTTTCCGTCGTTTTTACGCATCACATTTAGTGCTGCTTTCAACTCGGGAATTGAAGCAAACTGTCTTCTTACCTCTTCGATCATTGACATGGCAGCTTTACCAACCGCCATCATAGCCATAGCCGAAAAGAGGAACGGAACAGCGCCACCGAGGAACAGGCCCGCGATTACTTTCGCTTTCGAAATATCAATTACCTTCAAATCTGCAGCGGTCATAAAAGCACCAAACAAAGCCAGTGCTGTTAGTGCGGCAGAACCTATCGCAAAACCTTTACCGATTGCAGCAGTGGTGTTACCGACTGCATCAAGTTTATCTGTTCTTTCCCTTACTTCCTTTGGCAGATCAGCCATTTGAGCGATACCGCCTGCGTTATCGGAAATTGGTCCGTAAGCATCAACTGCGAGCTGAATTCCAAGATTGGAGAGCATACCCACAGCAGAAATTGCGATACCATAAAGGCCCGCGAGTTCGAAAGAAACCACAATAGCAAAAGCTATGATGATAATCGGGATTGCTGTTGACATCATACCGGTACTAAGTCCGGCGATAATG
Organism: Ignavibacteria bacterium; assembly: GCA_017302895.1. Classification (NCBI taxonomy): domain Bacteria; kingdom Pseudomonadati; phylum Ignavibacteriota; class Ignavibacteria; species Ignavibacteria bacterium. Next base: position 1,341,042 of record JAFLBV010000001.1, read on the forward strand.
TTGGTTGCAGTTCCTGTCATTGACTGACGGACGATGTTCATAACGGGACCTTTTCCGGTACCTGTGTAGTATTCGGTTACAAGTCCGATCAGGAGACCGGAAACAAGACCGATTACAGTAGCTATGAAAACGCCGTTGGCAGTATATTCCCTTACCTGACCATAAAGGGGATCGTCATACGACCATGAGCCCGGCAGCATATACTGAATCAGGAACCAAAGACCGATTATTGTAAAGAACGAAGATAAAAATTCACCCGTGTTAAGAGCTTTTTGAGGATTTCCACCCTCTTTTACCTTAACAAAATAGGTGCCAATGATTGACATTACAATTCCGAGCGCGGCAATTGCGAGAGGCAAAAGCACAGCACCAAGTCCCCCAAAATGTTCAGAAAAAGTCTGAACCGGGATAAAAGCGGCGCCGAGAACCATGGTTCCCACTATAGCACCGACATAGCTTTCAAAAAGATCTGCACCCATACCGGCAACATCACCGACATTATCGCCGACATTGTCAGCAATGGTTGCGGGGTTAAGCGGATGATCTTCAGGAATACCTGCTTCCACTTTTCCGACAAGGTCAGCACCGACATCGGCTGCTTTAGTATAGATTCCACCGCCGACTCTTGCGAAAAGGGCAATCGAAGAGGCGCCGAACGAAAATCCTGTAATAACTGTGATTACTTTACTTACAGCATTTGCAAGTTGTGCTTTATCAGCAAAAACTTCCTGCGGTAGCCATAATTGCGAGTAGATGGCTAAAAGCAAGCCAAGACCCAAAACACCAAGACCCACAACGCCGAGACCCATAACCGAGCCACCGGTGAATGCGATGTTAAGTGCTGCACCGAGGCTTTTCCGCGCTGCATTTGTTGTTCTTACATTTGCTTTTGTAGCGGCTCTCATGCCAATAAAGCCTGCAAGTGCTGAACAAAACGCTCCCAAAACAAAAGAAACAGCAACCAATGGATGCGAATCTTCTTTCATGTTAGCGGTTACAGCCAGCAGGACAGCTACAATAGCAACAAAAATTGCCAGTACTCTGTACTCCGCCTTCAGGAAAGCCATCGCACCCTCTGCTATGTATCCTGAAATGCGCTTCATCTTTTCAGTGCCCACTTCCTGTTTGGATATCCAGTTTGCTTTCATATAGGTGAAGAGCAGACTTAGAATACCAAAGAGGGGCAAAATATAGATGATATATTTTTCCATTTAATCTCCCGGATTAATTATTCGCCGTTTGTTTTTTTATTTATCGTTTTACTGTTGGCATCGAGAAGCCCTTTTACTCCCGAAGCAACGAAACTGTTCATTAACACAAAACAACTTTCCATGATGCCTGACAGCAGTTCTTCCTCCTCTTTGGTAAAAGGCTCAAGAACGAAGTCTGCCATTTCACCGGGGCGGAAGGAGTTACCGATACCGATCCGGATTCGCGGGAAGTTGTCGTCTTCGATGGCATAAATAATTGAGCTGATGCCATTATGACCACCATCGCCGCCATTTTTTTTGACTTTGAAGGTGCCGGGCATCAGATTGATCTCATCATGGATAACAAGCAGGTCCTCAGGTGAGGCGCCATACTCGTCGAGTACATTTTTAACGGCGTTACCGCTTAAATTTACATAAGTAACAGGCTTAACCAGCAAGAAGGGGTTCCCGTTTATGGAGCCCCGTGCCTGGTAATAATCATGTTTAGAGGGAGAAAACTTTAAAGAATGCAAAGTTGCGAACGAGTCAAGAAAGATAAAACCCGCGTTATGCCGGGTTTTCTCATATCTTTTGCCGGGATTCCCCAGCCCAACAATGATCTTCAAAGTTATTCGTCGTCTTTATCCTTGCCTCTCGAGATAACCTCGGGCTCTTTCATTTCTTCTTCAGTCTCGACAGGGATTTCAACACCGCGAGGAATTGTAATGGTGCAAAGCACTGTTTCAGCAGGGTGAAGAATGGTAATATTTTCCACATTCAATTTGCCGACATTAAAGCTGTGTCCAAGTTTCAATGGTGAAATGTCCACAGTAAATGCGTTTGGCAGATCTTTTGGCAAGCACTGAATGGTAAGCTTGTGAAGATTGATCTGGAGCTGACCGCCCTGGATGACGCCGATGGAGTTTCCTTCATATTTAACAGGAACATCAATAGTAACTTTTTCACCTTTGGTGAGACCGTACATGTCGAAGTGGATAATTCTGTCGGTTACAGGGTCAACCTGCACATCTTTAAGCACGCACTGCTGAGTTTCTTTCCCTTCAATCTCGAGATTGATAAGGTAGCTTTTAGAAGTGAAGTAGATTTGTTTTATGGAATTTTCAAGTGCTTCTATTGCAACAGGCTCTGTCTTGTTAGCGTAGAAGATGCCCGGTACTTTAGCTTGGCTCTTTAATTGATTCCTTCCTGATTTTCCGAAAAGTGTCCTTACAGACGCGTTTACAACCTTTGTTTCCATTTGTTTCTCCGTTAAGGCAACTATCCTTTATCCTTGTCGAATAAAGAACTGATTGACTCGTGTTTGTTGATTCTTAATATAGCCTCACCAAAAATGGCTGAAGCGCTAAGTACCTGAATTTTGTTTCCTAATTTTTCGATTTTGTCCTCTCCGAGTGGGATAGTATCGAGGACAAATATTTTTTCAATATCTGATTCCAGAATTCTGTCACATGCCGGACCTGAAAGTACGGGATGTGTAACAGAGGCATAAATTTTGTTGGCACCTCTTTTTTTGAGAGATTCAACAGTTCCCTTGAATGTTCCTGCGGTATCGATGAGATCATCGACAATGAGGACATCCTTCCCTTCGACATCACCGATAATATGTGCTATCTCGGCGACATTCTGGGTGGGGCGTCGTTTATCGCTCACCACAAGAGATGCATCAAGCTTGTTGGCATAGGCTCTTGCCATTTTTATTCCACCTACATCGGGTGAAATAACAGCAAGATTACTGCTGAGATGCTTAAGCTCGTTATAAAATACAATTGAACCATAAAGGTGATCGAAGGGGATATCAAAGAATCCCTGGATCTGAGGGGTATGCAAATCCATTGTGATCACACGGTCGGCACCTGCAGAAGTAATCAGGTTAGCTACAAGTTTGGCAGTAATTGCCACCCTTGGCTGATCTTTTCTGTCTTGCCGGGCATATCCAAAATATGGAATTATAGCCGTGATCCGCTTAGCGGAAGCCCTTTTGGCTGCATCAAGCATTATGAGCAGCTCCATCAAATTTTCAGCAGGGGGGTTGGTTGACTGGACGAGGTAAACATCGCTTCCGCGAACATTTTCACCGTATTTCACCCAGATCTCGCCATCGCTGAACTTTTTGATCTCTAATGCCCCAAGTCGTTTATCGACATCCAAACGCCTGCCCATATAGTTTACAATTTTTTCGGCAAGCGGACGATTTGATCTTCCTGAGAAGACCTTAATTTCGGAATCCATGGTGTTCCAAAAATTTAAAGAAATATAGCTTACAAATATAGGGAATGGCGATCAGGAAATCAAGAAAAATTATTAATGATTAAAATGAGCCTCTTACCGTTCAATTGGAGGTGGAAATTTTTATTTTTGGGATGGGTTTTCCGCCGCAATATTTGGTAAAAATGCCGGTAAGTTGTCTCTCCACTTCCTCGGGAGTAGAATCGGGAGTCTTGTAGGGGATGTAACCGTGTTTCAGCCGATAGTAGCGGGAAAATATTCTAAACCAAAGCATAAAGGAGAAATTATTTTTTCTGATGGAGCTTTTGGAGAGGTCCTGGTCTTGATCACCGATCAGCAGGTCGCTGCCAAAAATATCCGCAAACCACCAAAAAGGGGTGTGAGCTGAAAGTTTGGTTATTCTGGTTGTAAGGTCAACATGCTCCCAAGCGTTGTAATACCACTCGTCGATCAATCCGGTTTGCTCGAGAATTTCCCTTGTGAAGTAGGAAAAAGCTCCCGGAATATGTTCATTCAGAATCACGAGAGGTTCCCCGTCATAGGTTGCCAAACCTCTTGTCTTTGGTGAGCCGTCCTTATTTTTGTTGAGGGGACCGTGATAAGCGTAGTTGAAGTGCTGAATGCCCGTTTTTTTTGAAATGGAAATGTATTTTTCGAAAACGGAGGGGTCTTTTATCAGGATGTCATCTTCGAGTATAAATATGTGTTTGCATCCCTTTTCAAGCAGGTATCTCATTGCATCGTTTTTAGATTTGCCAACACCCTTGTTTTTTTTGTGCTGAATTATTTCAGCTTTTCTTCCGCTGTATGCTTCGGCAGGATATGATGCTCCATCATTCACGACCACAAGCTCATCACAAGCGGGGATGGATACAAACAAATTCCGGAAAAACTCCTGTCGCTGGTAAGTAACGATACCGACGCCAATCTTTTCGATCATATTACCCCCTTCGCAGTGAGATGTTTCTCATAATTTTGGATATAGACAGCTTTTGGGAATTTTTTGAATCGGGATATAATTTTTTTCACAGTCTTGTAATCACCTTCTCTTTCGGCTGACACTGCAATTATCCAGTAGATGGTCTCGTAATTGATCACAGGCTCTGCTGATATTTTCCAGAACAGGGCTGAAATTCTCACAGGGAGAGAACGAAAAAGCCGCATTAAATTTGTCACACCGGAATCTGAGTCGATAACACCATTATCAAGAAAGTGATTAATCAGCTCCAGCTTTATCTTAAATGCTTCGTGTATGGTTTTGTCAAGATTCTGGTATTCTTTGTTTTCATCCGCTGGTGATCTGAAATAGACACCGAGATTGGAATTTATCTTCCTGATTTCGTACACTTTACTTACATCAGCAACGAACTTGTAGTCGCCTGTTACTTCAAAAGAGCCATCAAAATGAATTTTATGGAAGGTGTGAACTTCCCGCCGCCAGAGTGACTGGGGTCCGCACATGTAGCCGTTTAACAACCTGAGTGGGGAATACATGTCGGTGATGTGGATTGTTCTTTCATTCCGGGATGCCTCATCGAACGATTCATTTTCAACGGGGGAGACAAAATAGTCACCGTAGACAAGACCTGTTTTTTCATCCTTTTCGATTTCGGCGACAAGTTTTTCGAGAGCGAACGGAGCCAAACGGTCGTCAACATTTGCGTTGGTTATGTACCTGCCTGACGACATTTCAATACCCCTGTTCCAGGATGTGTACATCGATTCGGTTTCCGGAGTTCGAAGGTATTTAATATTGTCGTTCCCGGGGAGATATTCATCGATTATCTTTTTTTCATTTTGGGGAGAGTTGCTGTCGACAATTATAATCTCAACTTCCTTGCCGAGGGTCTGGGCGAGAAGGTCTTCGATTCTGCCTCTGATAAATTTTTCACCTTTGAAGAGTGAGATTACAGCGGATACTGTGTATTTATGTTTTGCCAAAATTAACCTTGTTTTGCCGGTTTTAACAGGTTTGATAAAATTTCAATGAGACTTTTGAGGTTTGAACCGAAAAGTATCAGCCATGCGGCAGTCAGCCCGAAAGCAATATAAAATGGATTTAACTCCAGATTGTAAAGAGCAATGAAAGCCGCACATATTATCCCGAACTGGGCGATCAGTTTAATTCCTCCCGCATCAAGAAGATATCGGAGTCGGGAGTAATCGACCGTATGTTTTATCCACGAAAGCATGAAGAAATTTCCGAGAATTATTGTCAGCGCATATCCGGCGATTCCCGTGTAGGAACCCGTTATTTTAATGCCAAAATAGAGGAAAACCGCCACTCCGATCAGGTTAATCAACTGAATAAGTGCAAGGAATTTCGCTTTCCCCGTTCCCATTAACATCGAATAATAAGAATAGCCAAAGAGATTTACCGACTCAACAAGTGTGAGTAGAAGGAAAATGTTGTATGAGAGGGGTGAAGAATAGAAATAGATAAAAATGGCAGCAAAAAGGGGAGAAGCCGCCATGAAGACGAGACCGCCGTACAGAATTCCTTTTTTGGAGAGGGAAAGAACTTCGTTGAGGAGGAACCCCTTTTCCTCTTCTTTTTCGATTCTCGCCGCTTTTGGGTAGATGGTTCTGAAAGCTGCAAAGAAAAGTCCCGATGATGCCTGCGAGAACCGTTTCGCTATGTCATAATATCCTACAAAGGAGACATTCAGTCCGCTGCCAATAATATATTTCAGGACGGGGTCGACGGCAGTTCCCAAAATTGTAGCACCCTGAACTCCAATACTGAAACTGAAAAGCCCTTTGAAAATGTCAAAATTGAAGTTTGTCGGTTTGAATCCGGGGAGCATCTTTGATGTTCTGCTGAAAGTTGCAAGAAGTAAGAGCTGAATTGTAGCTGCTGCCAGCATCAGGGCTGCAAGTCCCGCAATATCCAGAGCAAAAAGCCACGAAAAAAATGCAGCCAGAAGAGTAAGCAGGCTGTAGCTTATCGCTATTTTGCTGTAGAATATGAATTTTCCCAGTCCCTCATAAACAGATCTGAAGAAGGTGGAAATATAGTTGACATAGAAAAAGATACCGAGAAGGAGGTTGGTATTCGTCGCAGAAAGTTTAATTGAGCCGTTGATGAGAGAAGGATTTTCTATGTAGTAATAATTACCAATAAGAAAACCTATGGAGAGAATTACAAATCCGAAGAGGAAAAAGAACACAAAACCGGTGGAAGTCACTTTGCCGAGAATATCGGGATTGTCTCTTTCTTTTGATACTGCTCTGATCAGCGCGAGTCCGAAGCCGAGATCGACAACATTACTCAGTCCCCAGATGGAGGAGATCAGCACCCAGACTCCGAAAATATCGCTTCCAAAGTTCATAAGATTGAATTTGAGCGACACCAGTGAAGCGATCATTGTGAAGATGTAATGAGCGGCAAGCCAGAGGTTGTCCCGTTTTTCACTCATTGTTGTGATGCTTCCCGTTCCCTTTTGTTGATATTATTTATTGCAGAGATTACTCCGAGAACAGTTCCCCACATCACAATTCCCCTTCCCCAAAACCAGGCATCTGTGAACATCAGGGAAGTCATTATGTAAATCAGCACCCAAAACGCAATAAATGCGTGGAGGAACTGCGGGGTATTTTCCGCTTCAATGTAAACTCTTCTCGATTTCCGAAACAGCACCGTGAGAAAGATCAGGAGTCCGGTAAATCCGAAGATACCCGTTTCAACCAGCATTGAATAAAATCCCTGATGGAGTGTGAGTCCGGAAACAAACTTTTTATAAATATTGTCGGGGAGTTCGTTGTAAAACTTTGAGGAATAGGCAAAAGAATACATGCCGATGCCAAAAACAGGGTTGTCTTTGAAGCCGTTGTACCCGGTACTCCAGATAAAGTAACGGGTAACGAGGGAATTGTTTACATCAGCCACTTCAAGACTTTCTGCTGAGAGTTTCTGCTTCTCTTCAATCCGGAAAAATGTTGTTCCGTAGAAACTGATAAGGAGTCCCCCCGAGAGAGCAACAAAAAGGAGTGCAACGGTACCGTAGCGGAGGATTTTTGTTCTGTCCATCTGCAGGAACCGGGCTTTAACCGCCACATGGATGAAAGAGATCATCATAACAAAAGCAACATTTATCCAGACATTTCTCGTCTTGTTGAATATCATTGCAAGTATGAGAAGAGCAAACAGGGCACCATATCCTGCTTTTGTTTTTCCTTTTGCATGGAGCAGCAGAATAAAAACAATGATAATCGCGATTCCAAGAATATCGACGAACATAATTCCTGCGAAACCAAATGCTCTTCTTCCTGTGGTTATCCCCTGAAAAATTGCATAGACGGAGTTCAAAGCGACCAAGGTGAGGTAGGCTTTTGTGAGGAAATTGATTTTGTCGAGATCTTTCAGAGCCACTGCAAGAAGTGTGAAGAGCAGAACAAATCCGGGCCACATGAACATGTTAAAACCGCCGTTTGTCTTCGCCAGACTGTTGAAAAAGGAGGGGAGCATGAAACTTACGAAAACAACGGTTATGACAAAAAACGGAGTTTTAAGTTCATCGAGGCTGAATCCTTTATTCAGTACAACAAAAACAAGAAGGAGATATGGAATTACAAGGAAAGAGAGGCTGTATAGAAAAACGGGATTAATGTCGATGAAGAGAGAGCCAACAAAAATTACAAGTGCGAGTCTGAAATTCAGAAAACCGAGGAGGAGGAAGGGGAGACCTAGGAGGATCACCTGGGTGGTTCGCTTTTCACCAAAATCACCGAGTAAAAAAGTAAGCGGAAGAACAAGCAGAAGGACAAAACCGGTCAGAAAAAAGTTATTCCTGAGGTCCCGCCCGAATTCCGGTGAAGTGCCTGCTTTAATCTTCTTTTCTCCTGATCGACAAGATATTCCGGAGCACAAATTTTACTTTTGGATCGGACACATTACCCGCAACTTCCTTCATTACAAGACCAAAAGCAATAATACCCGTGGCAAAAAGGGAAATCAAAATGGCATAGACCATCCTCGGGGGATACACTTTTTTATCCGAGGGAACCGCTTTGTCGATTGAGAGAATTACAGGAATTTCCTTTTGCTCATCGAATTTTGCCTGCTCATAAACAGGGAGAAGAAACTCGATCATCTCGGAGTTGATCTTTACATCTCTGTAAAGCCTGAAATACTCAATCGCTTTTGTGGGGAGTGAACCCATCGGAATCAGAACTGACTTCCCGTTCTTTCCGTTTTTGATGTCATTTACTTTTTTCTCGAGGGAGGCAAGTGCATCTTTAAGGTTTTTAACAGAAGGAGTGTTTTCACCCAGCATTTTCTCGGCTGTTTCATATTCAACCTGTTTTCTTGCAAGCTCCATTTCGAGATCTGCAAATGCGGTCACGCTCGCTTTTACCTGCTGCTCAGCTTCAAAGACACCATTTTTTTTCTGGTATTCTTCAAGTCTGTCTTCGGCATCTTTAAGTTCGGCAACCACTTCTTTGTATCTTTTTTCGAGGAAAATTCTGTTGTCCTTGGTTTTCCGGGTATTGATTTCGAGGACTTTTTTGTTCAGAACATCAACTATATAATTTGCTATATCCGCTGCTTTTTTGGGACTTTTATTCCTTACAGCAACTGAAACCGAGAGATCATCGTTGTTTACTACAGTAATATCTTCGATCACCCTTTTGAGCACATCGGCGAAGTACTTCTGGTCATACTCCTTTCGAAGGTCGAATTTATCGATTATTTCAGTAAGAGTCGATCTGCTGTAAACTATTGTGAGATAAAAATCGAGATTTGAAGTGGAACCGCCAAGATTTGAGAGCCCGCCTATCGGCAAGCCTGAGATGTTTTTAAGGAGGGATGACATTCCTCCCGATTTCCCTGACTCGTAGGGGACAACAACGGCTGTGGATTCAAATTTTTCATCGATAAAGTAATAGACTGACAAGTATCCCAGTGCTGCAGTGAGGACTGCAACAAACAAGAGGAGGAATTTTTTCCTGACAAGTACAACCAGGATATCAAGCATTTCAATTTTTCGCTCTTCAGTCATTTCTGTTTTCTGTTATTTTTCAAATTATGGTCTGCGGATAAAAAGAATTTTAAATCAAACTGCAATATAATTATTTTGTAAGCTAAAAATTGAGAAGGAGTTCGGGCACCCCCCGTTCAGGTTCCTTTTATACTTTTATACCCGAAACATTATTGATATATTTCCCCGATTAAATTTTTAAATTAGAACGATCAATGATGTCCGGAACCAAAAACAGAAGTGCTGTATTATTGCTCCTGCCGTTGCTTTCACTGCTTTTCGCATCATGCAACAACTCAATTGTGAACCCCGTCGCTGAAGAATTACCAAACCGGAATGACACCGTCACTTCCCCGGGAATAGAGAATGTTTATCCTGTGCCATCAGAGCCTCAACTTGCCTGGCAGGATGCTGAACTTGTAATGTTCATTCATTACGGAATGAATACATTTACGGGCAAGGATATCGGAGAGGGGAACGAAAGTCCATCCCTTTTTAATCCGCCCAAAGTTGATGTGAAGCAATGGGTATCTGTTGCAAAAGCGGCAGGTTTCAAATATCTCATTCTTACTGCGAAACACCACGACGGATTTTGCATCTGGCAGACCGATTACACCGAACATTCCATTAAAAACAGTCCTTATCAGGTTGGAAGAGGGGACATAGTAAAGGAGTTTTCCGATGAGTGTGCCGCACAGGGAATGAAATTCGGCTACTATCTTTCGATGTGGGACAGGAACTCCCCACTCTACGGTACTCCCGCTTATAACGATTATTACAGAGATCAAACAAGAGAGCTTTGCACAAAATATGGTGAAGTAAACGAGATTTGGCTTGACGGATACCTGGGGAGGAATCCGGTAATTACACATCCGATGTTCGACTGGTTGAGTTTCGCCCAACTTTCGAAGGCACTTCAACCGAAGTCTCTAATGGCGATAATGGGCCCTGATATAAGATGGGTTGGTAACGAGGACGGTCTCGGGTCGGAAACCGACTGGTCATTCACTTATTCACATCCTGCACACCACGGAGTTTCAAATGTGGATGTCTGGTGGCCCACAGAATGTGATGTTTCGATAAGACCTGCCTGGTTTTACCATGATTATCAGGACAATGAAGTGAAATCTCCCGCCTACCTTGCCGATTTATACCTTAAGTCGGTTGGACGGAACAGTCAGCTTCTTCTAAATGTTCCTCCCACTCCTGATGGAGTCTTTCATGAGAATGATGTAAACAGTCTGCTCGGTTTTAGAAGAATTATCGATGATATATTCAGAACCAATCTTTTGCGGGGCGGAATTGCTTCAGCCAGTAATACCAGACTTGATGACACGCTTTTCTCACCTGCAATGGCAATCGACGGCAGCAGGGGTACTTTCTGGGTTACTGAAAGGGGAGTTGTGAGTGCTGACCTGACGGTGGATTTGGGGACTTCGAAGCGGATCAACTATTTTAGAATAGAGGAAGCTATAAGATACGGACAAAGAGTGAAGGGGTTCGAGATAGAGGGCTTCGTGAACGGTTCCTGGATTTTTCTCGCTGACGGGACTACCATTGGGAGGTCAAGAATACTAAAACTTGAGACTCCGGCAGAAGTAACCAAGGTAAGACTAAAAATTAAAGACGCACGGGGAGCCCCCGCAATCCGCCTTTTTGGTGCCTACTACTACGAAAATTAACTCTGTTTTAGAATATCTTCGAGAGCCTCGACAACATCGTTTACATCCTGATCCGTCAGTTTGGCAGAGAACGGAATTGAGAGGGTTCTTGCCGAAATGAAGTCAGAATTCGGGAAATCGCCGATTTTGTAGCCAAATTCCTGCTGATAGAACGGATGCCAGTTGAGTCCGAGGTAATGGACACCTGTTCCGATTTTCCTTTTGTGCATTTCGAAAATGAGCTGGTCACGGGTAACGGAGGTTTTTGTGTCGTCCACAAGTATAATGTAGAGGTGGAGTCCGTGCCGGGATTCCGGGTCTGCCGCAGCAGGAAGAATCAAGGGGAGATGCTTCAATCTTTCGTTGTAAGTGTTCCAGATTTCCTCTCTCCGCTGGTGTAGTCTTTCAACCTTCCGGAGCTGGTGAATTCCGAGGGAAGCCTGAATGTCGGTCATGTTATACTTGAAGCCGGGAAAAACCACCTGATAGTGTTTATAACCATCATCCGAGAACCGTTTCCACGCATCCTTGCTCATTCCGTGGAGAGCATAAATTTTTAATCTGTTCGCAATAGCTTCATTGTTTGTTACGATCATTCCGCCTTCGCCTGTGGTCAGATTTTTTGTTACATAGAAGCTGTAGCTTGAAATGTCGTCGAAGCAACCTATCTTTTTCCCTTTGAATTCTGTTTCTATCGCATGTGCGGTGTCATTGATGATATGGATACCGTATTCATGGGCAATTTCATAAAGCTTTTCCATGTCCACTGCTCTTCCGGCGAAGTGAACGGGGATTATTGCCTTGGTGCGGGAGGTTATCTTGCGTCTAACATCATCGAAATCGAGAGTCATTGTATCGCGGTCAACATCAGCGAAAACGGGTTTGGCACCTGAATGTATAACTGCATTGGCGGTTGCTGCGAAGGTAAGAGCCGGAACGATTACCTCGTCACCCTCTTTAATTCCGAGAGCCACTACACTAAGGTGGAGCCCTGCCGTGCAGCTTGCAACTGCTATTGCATACTTTGCACCGACATATTCTTTGAATTCTTCTTCAAACTGTGCAACTTTTGGACCCGTTCCAATCCAACCCGACTTTAATGTATTTACTACTTCGTCAATTTCTTCCTGTTCTATAACGGGACTGCCAAATACAAGATAGTTTTCTCTCATTTTCTCTGTGCTTTACAAATTTCGAATAAATTGAAACGACAAGTTAAGGAATTTTACGGTTTGAATTTGCACCATAAGAGGGGTGCAACACAAATCACAGGTCGAGTTTTTGGAAAATTTTCTCGGGAATCGATCTGACAACGAACATAATCAGTCGCCAGTAACCGGGTGTGTAAATCACCGGTTTCCTTGCTTTCCAGCCGTTGTAGATAAGTTTTGCGACCTGTTCCGGCTGTGCTGTCAGGGGTTTTGGAGTTTCGAGACCCTCTATCATTTTTGTATTCACAAATCCCGGTTGAACCGACATTACAAAAACGCCTTTTTTGTTGAGGCGTTGCCTCATACCTGAAAGATATGCAGTAAAGCCCGCTTTTGCTGCTCCGTAGATGTAGTTTTTCATTCTTCCGCGGTCACCTGCCACACTGGAAATGCCGATTATCGAGCCTTTTCCTTCAGCCTCGAAGTGGTTCGCTGCGATGTTCAGGATGCTTACGAGCCCGGTAAGATTAGTATCCAGAGTTTTCTGAGCTGCGGCAAAATCATTTTGAGCTTCTGTCTGGTCACCGAGAAGTCCCGCGGCGGTTATTACTATCGAAGGCTTCGGGTCGAGTTCGTCGAAAAAAGATTTGTGGGAGTTGTAGTCGAGCACATCAAAATGGAGGGCTTTGGCATCTGTGTTGTGTCTGATTGCAAGGTCGGAGGCCGTTTTTTTGAGGTCGTCCATGTTTCGCCCGGCGAGATAGAGACCATAGCAGGCTTTTGCAAATTCAGCAGCGGTAGCCTTGGCTATTCCACTTCCGGCACCTATGATTAGAACAAATTTCATGTCAACTCCAGCCTTTTTGATTGTGTAGATGCAAAGATATTTTGCGGGTCATATTTTCGTTTTATTTCGAGAAAGTCGTTCAGATGCGGATAACCCTTCTTAAAAACATCCGCTTTCAGGCGGGAATCCTTCGTAAAGTAGAATCTGCCGTCATATTTCAGGACAATTTCATCAAGTCTGGTGAGGAATTTCATCAGTCCCGGCATAATCGGAAAATCGAGAGCCAGGGTGTAACCCTCCATCGGGAAGGAGATCAGGGAATCCTGTCTGCCGAACAGTTTAAGTACGGCGAGGAACGAGCCTCTGCCTTCTTTAGCGATGGTCTGCAGCACTTCTGTCATCCCCTCAAAACTTTTGTTCAGCGGAAGTACGAACTGATATTGCAGGAAGCCTTTTTTGCCATAGATGCGGTTCCAGTTGTTCACGGAATCCAGAGGATAAAAGAAAGGATCAAGGTGGACTATGCCGTTTCCCTTCAGTTTGTTCATTTCATAATAAAGACCGTTGAACATTTTAACCGTCAGGGAGTTAAGCGAACCCGAGGGAAAATCAAAGGGGACTCCGAGCTTTCCTTTTCCGTGATACCAAAGCGGAATATCTTTGAAAACTGTCTCCTCAATGGTGGATAATGGTGCGTGTTCACCGAGATAAAGGATCGATTTTCCCAGATTTTTCCCTTTTGCCAGACAGTCGATCCACGCTACCGAATAAGTGAATTTCTTTGATTCGCTGAAAAGCTGCATCACTTTTTCAAGATTCTCAGCGGGAAGTGTCTCCTGCGAAATGAAGGAAGTCTCGATTTTCTTCAGCGCAAATTCCGCTTCGAGTATCACACCCGTAAGCCCCATACCGCCGATTGTAGCAAAAAAGAGATCCTCGTTTTGGGAGGGGGAGCAGAGCAGAACTTCACCCGAAGCCACCAGAATTTTCATCTCCCTTACCCAGTCGCCAAAAGAACCCTCTTTGTGGTGATTTTTACCGTGGACATCGGATGCAATTGCGCCGCCAACCGTTATATACTTTGTTCCGGGCGTAACAGGCAAAAACCACCCTTTTGGCACAAAAACCTCCAGAATGTCAGCAAACGAGACCCCGGCTTCACATTTCAGAACCCCCGCAGCCTCGTCAAAAGAGATAAAACGGTTGTAATCGACAGTCGAAATGATGTTCTCACCGAGGGAGCTGTCGCCGTAGGATCTGCCAAGACCCCGCGCAATTACAGGATTGAGGGATTTTACTCGTTGCCGGGCACGAACCTCGTCGGTCAGGTCATAAATTTCAGCTTCAACCGAGGGGAATCTGCCCCAGTTGGATATTTTTTGCTTTTTCATTTTACAATTGAACCGGTTGAAATAATCTCTTTTTGAACGATTCCAAATATAACTATTTTTTAGGGGATGATGGAGGGGGGAGGTGTGAGTGGTACGGAATGAAAATAAAGCTTTAACCGGCTTTAGAGATGTTTGGATATTCCAACAATATTCATAATTTAGCAGAATCTAAATTATTGAATTTTATTATGAACGAAGCTAAAACGCGCCAGGATATAATTGACCATCGGCTCGCCAAAGCCGGTTGGAATGTAAACAATCCTGCCCAAGTCAAAAGAGAACTGGATATAAAGATCAAAAGCCCGGATTCCGTACAGGAAGATGGGCATCTGTATGACGGGCATCGTTATGCTGACTATGCTCTTCTCGGTGATGACGGTTATCCTTTGGCGGTTGTTGAAGCAAAAAAATCCTCCCGTGATGCAAGAATTGGCCAGGAACAGGCTAAGCAATACGCAAAAAACATTCAGGCTCAACTAAAAGGTAGACTTCCGTTCGTTTTTTACACTAACGGCAATGACATCTATTTCTGGGATACCGAGAAATACCCCCCACGCAAAGTTTATGGATTCCCCACAAAAAAAGACCTCGAAAGGTTGATGTTCCTGCGGGAACATGAAAAACCTCTCTCCAAAGAACTTATCAATACTGAGATCAGTGGCAGACCATATCAAATTGAGGCGATCCGTTCTGTATTTGAAGGAATCGACCACGCAAGAAGGAAATTTCTTTTGGTGATGGCAACAGGTACCGGAAAAACCCGTACCTGTGTGTCGATGATTGATGTTCTCATGAGGACAAACAGGGTGCAAAGAGTTTTGTTTCTGGTTGACAGAATTGCCCTGATGAATCAGGCACTTGATGCGTTCAGGGAATATCTCCCCAATGCTCCCCTTTGGCCTCAGAGGGGTGAAACCAAATTTGTCACAAACCGGAGAGTTTATGTGACAACCTACCAGACAATGCTCAATATCATTGAAGATGACGATTACAGGCTGAGTCCCTTCTTTTTTGATTTGATTGTTGCCGACGAAAGTCACCGGTCGATTTACAATGTTTACAAAAACATATTCGATTATTTTGATGCCCTTCAAACTGGTTTAACGGCCACCCCAAAAGATGCTCTTGAACGGAATACATTTAAACTTTTTCAGTGTGAAGACGGACTCCCGACATTTGCGTATTCCTATGAAGAGGCATTAAAAAACAATCCTCCCTATCTCTGCGATTTTGAGGTTCTGAAAATCAGAACGAGATTCTTAAAAGAGGGGATCAGAAAAGAGACAATTTCGATTGAGGATCAAAAGCGATTACTCAAAGCCGGGAAAGAACCCGAGGAAATTAATTTCGAAGGTACCGAAATCGAGAAAAGTGTCACAAATCTTGGCACCAATACCCTGATTGTCAGGGAATTTATGGAAGAGTGTATAAAGGACGAAAGTGGAGTTCTTCCGGGGAAAACCATATTTTTTGCAATGACAATCGCACATGCCCAAAGACTTCGGGAAGTTTTTGATGACCTGTTTCCCGAGTATAAAGGGGAGATCGCAAAAGTAATTGTATCGGAGGACCCAAAGGTTTACGGCAAGGGGGGATTACTCGATCAATTTGTGAATAAAAACTTCCCCCGCATCGCAATCAGTGTTGATATGCTCGACACGGGTCTTGATGTCAGGGAACTGGTCAATCTTGTTTTTGCTAAACCTGTCTTTTCATACACCAAATTCTGGCAGATGATCGGACGGGGAACCCGCCTTCTCGAACCAAAAAAGATAAAACCCTGGTGTAAAACAAAAGATAAATTTTTGATAATCGACTGCTGGGGAAACTTTGACTATTTCATGATTGAACCCGGCGGGGTAACTGAGAAACCATCCATTCCGTTACCCGTCAGACTGTTTTTAACCCGGCTTCAAAAACTGACTTTGGCTCAGTCGTTAAAAAAGACCCCGGTCATTGAAGATTGCATAAACAGGCTGAAAGCTGAAATAGCCTCCTTGCCCCAAAACAATGTGGTGATCCTTGATGCAAAAACGAAACTTGACCGGATCGATGATAATTACTGGTCAGACCTGACAAAAGAAAAAACGGAGTTCCTGCAGAATGAGATAGCTCCTCTGATGCGTACCCGTTCGGGTGAAGATTTTGATGCAATGTATTTCGAATTGAAGGTGCTGTTATACTCAATCGCAAAAATTGATGAAAAGCAGGAAAAGAAGTTAAGGGAGAACCTGCTTTTGAGAACTTCAAATGCAATAATCGAAATGGTTGCTGATCTTCCTCTGAATGTAAATGTGGTGGCAAAAGAGAAGGATTTGATTAATTACGTCCTCACAGGCGGTTATCTGCAAAAAGGGGGTGAGCCTGAGTTAAACAACCTTGTTGAAAAACTGGGTCCCCTGATGAAGTTGCGTGACCCCGTAAAACAAAGCCAGGTGTCACTCGATCTGGAGGATGTTACACATGAGAAAGGATACATCAAGTTTGGTGCCGGACACGAAAGAATCACCGTGCAAAAATACCGTGACCGTGTGGAAGCTCTCATCAAAAACCTTGAACAAAAAAATGTCGTGCTTCGCAAAATCAAACTTGGTGAAAGCATAACGGATGAAGAATTAAACCAGCTCGCTGCCACCTTACAGGAAAATGATCCGTATCCCACTGAGGAAAATTTACAAAAGGCGTATGAAGCACGAAAAGTTAAATTTCTCGACCTGATAAAATATATCATGGGTGTCAGCGGACTGGTTACTTTCCCGCAAAAGGTAACAACCGCTTTTGACGGATTTATAGCCGAACACAATAATTTAACAACAAAACAGATTCAGTTTATTCAGACTCTTCAATCATTTATCATTGAAAATGGAGAACTAAGTAAAAAGGATCTGGTTTCCGAACCATTCACAAAATTCCACAATAACGGCTTTTTGGGGCTGTTTGATCATCAACTGCAACAGGAAATTTTACAATTAACGGACAGAATTTTAAACTATGCTTAATCAGACTCTAAAATCATCGATCAACCGTTTATGGGATAAACTTTGGAGCGGGGGAATTGCAAATCCTCTTACCGCAATTGAACAGATTTCATACCTGTTGTTTATGAAACGACTGGACGAACTTGATCTTAAAAAGAAACAGGATTCGGATTTTACGGGAGAATCTTATCAATCCCTTTTTGAAGGGGAAAAAGAGGTTCTGAGGTGGAGCCATTTTCGACAACTGGAGGGGGGAGAGATGCGCGATCACATTCAAAATAATGTCTTTCCGTTCCTCAAAAAACTGGGGAAAGATGATGCTCCATTTGCAAAATATATGACCAATGCTGTTTTTATCATTTCGAAACCCTCTCTCCTGGTTGAAGCTGTATCAATTATTGATGAAATTTTTGAAGAGATTTTAAAGCAACAGATGGAAGGGCAGGGCTTTCAGGATACACAGGGCGACCTCTACGAGTTTTTACTTTCCGAAATCACTACTGCGGGTAAACTGGGGCAGTTCAGAACCCCAAGGCATATTATTCAACTTATGTGTGAACTGGTAAACCCCAAGCTGGGTGACACCATCTGTGACCCCGCAGCGGGAACCGCCGGCTTTTTACTGGGGGCATATCAACATATCATCACACAATTTACGAGTGATCAGAATCGACAGGTTGATGAAAACGGCCTGGTGCGTGGACTGCTTGGCGACAAACTCACGGATGAAAGACAGTGGACTCATCTGAAGGAGAAGACTTTTTACGGATATGATGCCGATGAAAGCATGGTTCGCATCGCTTTAATGAATCTTATGATGCATGGCATCTCAAGTCCGAATATCGAGCAGAAGGATACACTTTCCAAATACTACAATGAGGACGGGATTTATGATGTTATCATGGCAAATCCGCCGTTTAAGGGGAGCATTGACAAGGGAGATATCAACGATTCCCTGTCGCTGCAAACCACAAAAACGGAGCTGCTGTTTTTGAACAGAATCATCAATTCCTTAAAAACCGGAGGCAGGGCAGGGGTAATTGTTCCTGACGGCGTTTTGTTCGGTTCGAGCAATGCCCACAAGCAGGCGAGAAAAATGCTCCTTGATGACTGTGAACTTCAGGGGATTATTTCGATGCCAAGTGGAATATTTAAGCCCTATGCGGGAGTGAGTACCGCCATTTTGGTTTTCGTTAAAGGCGGAACTACCGAAAAAGTGTGGTTTTACGATATGCAGGCTGACGGTTACAGTCTTGATGACAAAAGGAATAAAATTGATGCCAACGATCTGAGCGATATCGTTACAAAATGGAATTCAAGAACGGAACAAACAGAGAATGACAGAGGCAGTAAATTCTTCCATGTCGAAAAAACCGAAATTGAAAATAACGACCTCGATTTAAGCATCAACCGGTATAAGGTGGCAGAACATAAAGAGGTTGTGTATCAAGACCCGAAGGAAATCTTGGCTAAGATTGAGGCTCTTGAGGAGGAGATTGTTCTGGGGATTAATGAGTTGAAGGGGTTATGAGCTCAGATAGTCCAATAAAAAAAATAGGCGATATTTGTAAAGTGTTTAGCGGTGGAACGCCTCGCCGGGGTATTGATGGATATTATGGTGGTGATGTCCCATGGGCAAAAATTGGGGATATTGAAAATGCCGAGGGTGGTTATCTTTTCACCACTAAAGAATCAATAACCCAAGATGGTCTTAAATCCATCAACAACAAAATATTTAAAAAGGACACAATCTTTTTGGCACTCTATGGCTCTGTTGGTAAGACTGCGATTGCTGGTAGAGAGATGTCAACGAATCAAGCAATTTTGGGTCTTATTCCGAAAAATCCGGAAGTGCTATACTTTAAGTATTTAAAGTATTGGCTAGATTATTCAAAATCTGAACTTATCGGCTTAGCACGAGGAGTGGCTCTTCAAAATATATCTGCCACGATTGTGAAAGAATACCCGATTCCTCTCCCAACAATCGAAGAACAACACCGCATTGTAAAAATTCTTGATCTGGCTCAATCACTCATTGAAAAACGAAAACAAGCAATTTCATATTTGGATGACTATATAAAAGCAGTTTTCCTGGATATGTTTGGGGATCCGGTCAGTAATCCGAAGGGGTGGGAGAAAGTTAAATTTGAGGATATTTGCAAAATTGAGAAAGAACAAATATCTCCTATTAAAATTAAAAATAGTGACTATTATATTGGACTGGAAGATATTGAAAAGGAAACTGGAAGGATTATCAAAACTTCTTCATCCAATTCTGCTTTATTAAAAAGTACAAAATTCGTATTCACAAACGAAAATGTGCTTTATGGAAAACTTCGTCCTTATTTGAATAAAGTAGCACTACCCCAGCGTGAAGGCATTTGCTCAACAGATATTTTGCCGTTAATGCCTATAAAAGATAAATCACAAAAGCATTTTATTTGTTATTTGATTCGGTCCGATTATTTCGTATCACAAATGATAAAATGTACGGTAGGGGCAAATTTGCCTAGAGTAAATTCAAGGAGCTTGAATGAAACTTCTGTTTACTCTCCACCAATTGCATTGCAAAGTCAATTTTCAGAAATAGTTCAAAATACCGAATCGTTAAAACAAAAAATGCAAACCCAATTAAGAGAACTGCAAAACAATTTTCAGGCACAGCTTCAGAGGTCGTTTAGGGGGGGAGTAGAAGTTTAGAGATGTGGATTGGATTTTATTAGAATCGTTTCAAGTGAAGAAAGAGAAAATAAATTGGTTGAAGCTCAACTATTAAGATATCAACGAAACATCTTTAAATGGTATCCGTATTAATTAACTAACTATTCCACTTTTTGGTGACCAGGTAAAATATTACAATCCTGAAAGCAAGAGTTTTATGTTGAGCAAAGTACCAAGACCTTTTATAGAAAATATATATGCAGTACATGGGATATTTCTCAACTCCACCGTTAGAACACACCACATCCATACAGTTCATGAATGATAAAAGAGGAATGTATGAGCATTAACTGGCACAATATCAGACCAATAAATGGTGATCAAAAAGAAGGATTCGAAGAACTAGTTTCCCAGTTAGCTCGAAAAGAAGATATTTCGAATAAGAGACATTACTTCAGAATAGGTAAACCTGATGCTGGAGTTGAATGCCTATGGATTCTGAATGATGACACAGAATGGGCTTGGCAGGCAAAATATTTCACATCCAGTCTTGATACTAGCCAATGGAAACAACTTGATGAATCTGTGAAAACAGTGATGAGTAAGCACCCAAAAGTTGTTAAATATATAATCGCAATCCCAATAGATCCTCCCGATGCGAGAGTTGAAGGAAGAAAATCTCTCCTTCAGAAATGGGATGAACATATTGTAAAATGGCAAGGATGGGCAAAATTGCGAAATCTTACCATTGAATTCATTCCTTGGTGGCATTCTGATTTCATTCAAAGATTTCAAAAACAGGAGAATGCGGGTTTTTTAAAATTTTGGTTTGATAAAGAATACTTTAATGACGAATGGTTTGAAGATAAACTTGAAATATCGATCGCTAACTTGGGAAATCGTTATACATCAGAGATAAACTTTGAATTAGATATTGTTAAAATATTTGATGGTATAGCTCGTGACAATAAATTTTATGCACAATTACACAAACAATTCGATGATCTCCTAATCAGTCTCAAAAAAATTAAATCAGGATATGAGGATAGTGAATTATCAAAGCAATTTAGTACTTTGACTCGTTTTTGTGATTCTCTTAACCAGGAATATATAAATATAATTTCGATTAAAGAGAACCAGTACGATTTTGGAATATTGGTATCTAAGATGAAAGAAGTAACATCAATTCTAAATAGTATTGATAAAATAATTGATGAGTTAATTCCTAAATTAAATCAAAGATCTAAAGAAAGTCTTGAGTATTTGAAATACAATTTAAGAAATGCTTATTCGCAAATTGTAAATTTTGAGTCATTTATAGTCAGCAAAACAGTAGGCTTATTTAATAAACCATACCTATTGTTAGACGGAGAGGCTGGTGTAGGTAAATCGCATCTACTAGCAGACATAGCCAATATTCGTCAAAAAGAAGGGAAATATTCAATTTTACTTCTTGGCCAACATTTCAATCGAGAGGAAAATCCGCAGAAACAAATATTAGATCAGTTGGATTTAAATTGTAGATTTGACGAATTTCTTGAGGCGTTAAATTGTAAGGCCCAAATTTCAAGGACTAGATTAATGATAATAATTGATGCTATCAATGAGGGGGCTGGTAGAAAGTTTTGGCCGGATAACTTGAACGGCTTCATTAAATCGATTTCAAAGTACAGCTGGTTAGGATTGGTTATTTCAATTCGTTCATCCTATCTTAAATTATTTGAAGATAATATTAAAAATTTATCTAGGGAACTTATACAATTTACTCATTTTGGATTCAGGAATGTTGAGTATGAAGCATCAAAATTATTCTTCAAGAATTACAACATTGAATTGCCAAGTGTTCCACTTTTGCATCCTGAATTTCAGAATCCTCTCTTTTTAAAAATTTTCTGCGAGGGACTTAATAAGGCGGGGTTCACAAAAATTCCAGACGGGATTGACGGTATTACTCAAGTTTTTGATTTTTTTATCTCCAGTATTAATAAAAAGCTTTCTTTGCCCAAAAATTTTAATTATTTACAGGAATTAAATCTAGTTAAAAAAATTATACATGAAATAACAAAGTATAAATCGATTCACAATTTATTTTATGTGCCACTCGATACTGCAGTTGAAATTATAACTGAAATCCAAAGAAAATATAATATTAATGGGAATTTGGCTGAAGAGTTGATTGCCGAAGGGATTTTTTCAAAAAATCTATTTTGGAAAGAAAAAGGAAGTTATGAAGAAGGTATATATATATCGTATGAGCGCTTTGATGATCATTTAGTCGTTTCTGAAATCTTAGAAAAAGTATCAAATGAAAAAATTAAGGAGTGTTTTGAATCTCAGGGTGCATTATTTAACTTTATAAAAGATGAATATGCGATTAATCAAAATAGAGGAATAATCGAAGCACTCTCAATTCAATTACCTGAAAAGTACGGAATTGAATTATTTGAGTTATTAAGAGAGAATGATAATTATGAAATAGCTGAAGCATTTGTTAGCAGCCTACTTTGGAGGAAGAACAAATCATTGATTGAGGAGAGAGTAGTTGACTATATAAATAATGTAGTTCTAAACTTTGAGGGGACGCATGATTATTATTGGGATACAATAATTGCAGTGGCTATCAATCCTAAACATTGCTTCAATGCAAATAAAACTCATGCGGTGCTTAGTCGTTATTCATTAGCTGGACGCGACGAATGGTGGACCCAATTAATACATAGCTGGTATAATGATGATTGGTCAGTAAAGAGATTGATAGATTGGGCTTGGTCGTCAGAAGGTAAAAATCACATCTCTGATGAATCCATCGAATTGGCCGCAACAATGCTCGCTTGGTTTCTAACAAGTTCCAATCGTAAACTAAGGGATTCAGCGACAAAAGCCCTCATTTGTATTCTGGAAAATAGAATTCATATCGTGATCAATTTGCTGAAAAAATTTGCGGATGTCAATGATCCGTATGTCAATGAGCGTATCTATGCTTCTGCATATGGTTGTATCTTACGAAGTGAAACAAGGCAAAACTTTAAAGAATTAAGTGAGTATATATACGAAACAATTTTCCATCAAGAGAAAGTATATCCACATGTGTTAATGAGAGATTATGCCCGAAACATCATAGAATATACTTTAACCTTGGGAATAGAGTTGAATATTGATGTAAAATTGATTCAGCCCCCGTATAAAAGTAATTTCCCACCTATACCTCAGGATATTGAAATAGAGAAATACGAAATTGATCATAATAGTTCTAACTTCAGAGATTATTATTGGAGTATCAATAAAATACTTTATTCAATGGAAGTTGAACATTCAAGAAATGGTAAAAATGTGCATTACGGAGATTTTGGAAGGTATGTTTTTCAGAGTGCATTTAATTATTGGGAGGAACTTAATATCTCCGATCTGAAAAACATTGCCATCAAAAAGATTTTTGATATGGGTTATTGTGCAGAGAAACATGGTTCGTTTGATCACAAAATAGGATATCGCGACCGTCATTACCATGAAGCAGAAAGAATTGGGAAAAAATACCAGTGGATTGCTTTGCATGAGCTTTTGGCACAGGTATCAGATAATTACCCAATGAAGGTACCTTGGTTATGGGGTGATGAGATAGAATTGATAGATTATTGTGGTCCATGGGAACCTTTCTCAAGAGATATTGATCCTTCAACAATCGGTAAATACTCTGTAACCAATTTATTGAATATCCAACCAAAAATTGAATATAACAATTGGAGCACAGATAATCATCAATGGTTGAAAAGCATTTCGGATATACCGGATCCAAAATTATTGATAGAAAATAGCTCAAAAGAATGGGTAATGCTTGAGGGTCATTATGATTTAACTGAAGAGAGAATATTGGGTCATGAATACTATTCAATTCCGCAGAAAAGTTTTTGGTATATTATCAAGAGCTATCTTGTCCCTGCAGACCAGTATGAAAATGTCTGCAAATGGTTGCTTGACAAAAACTTTATGGGAAGATGGATGCCAGAATCGCAGGATAGATATGAAATATTTAACAGGGAATATTACTGGTCTCCGGCGCATCAGTTTTTCAAAAAAGAATATTACGGCGGAGAACATGTAAGCAAATTATATGATAGAGAAAATGACAAAGAAATCGGAGATATTATCGTCACTACCGAATCGTATTTATGGGAAGCTGAATATGATTTTTCAAAAGAAAAAGTGTTACGATTATTAAAGCCATGTGGTCGGATTGTTGAATTACTTAAGCTTTCATATAAAATCAATGAAAGTTATATGTATTCTGAAAATGGAGAATTGGTATGCTTTGACAACTCAGAGGGGGATTCGGGTGATTCGTGCTTGTACTTTAGAAAATCTGCAATAATGGAATTTTTAGAGAGGCATGATTATAGAATAATCTGGACTGTTTTATGTGAGAAAAACATTATGGGTGGGGATAATCGTAATAATTATGGGAAGTGGCCTACTGGGTCAGGAATATATACAATAATAGATGATGAAATAATAGGTAACATAAATCAGTTTAGTTAAGAATCTTTGTTATTCCCTCGTTTCGGCTGAAAAAAAGGTGGTGTTAAGAGTTTGGCTTATTTTGGAGGTGAAATTATGCCTATAGCCAACGCTAAATTGTAATGGTTCACCGATAAGTAGATTAATTGGTTAATGAATTAAGATATCATTGAATGAATATATCTCACTGATTTTAACTGTTGAGCCTCTAACAAGATAATTTTTCCTCCGTAATACTTTTATGAATTCTTCCAAGAAAAAAGTAATTAGGCATCAGGTAATGCAGAGAACAGTGTACCTTTCCGCCACTAAAGTATTACACATATTTATCGCCTGCTTGGATAGTCTCAACCCGGATTAAGCGTCACTTTCGAGACCGGGAGGATCCCTTTCTGAATAGCTCTCCGATACTGTGGAGTATATTTGAATATTCGTAAATTTTTTGACTGTACCCAAAAATGGGTTCATGAGCTCCTACCAAAACTATAGACTATTTCAAATTACACAAAACCACTGACACTCCCGGACATTCTCCAAAACTTTGAACAGTCTCCAAGAAAAAGAGGACTTTTTCATCTTTCCTCTCGGCTTAAAAGGGGTGGTCTTATCTGCTTCTATAAAATGCTATCACCTTGTCCTTACTAGCCGTAAACCTCTTCGTCCGTTATTAGTATGTGAGGCTCCTACATTTCTACTTCGAGACACCCTGCAGTACTCTTCACTAGTGTCCCAACCACCACCACGCAGAACACGCGAGAAACTATAGTCGCCCATATCCCAACACCACTCTGGTGCATTCCCACTCATGTCATATAGTCCAAGTTCATTTGGCTTTTTCTTACCCACTTCCTCTGTTCCACTGCAGGAATACCAACCAACTTCTTCAAGATTATTACTACCTGAATACACATAACCTTTACTCTTATTGCCTCCACTTGCAGCATATTCCCATTCTTCCTCGGTTGGTAATCTGTACCCGTTCGCGGTGAAATCACATGTAATTTCCTTGCCACGACCTGAGTATACCCGCTGCAGACCTTCTTTTTCACTTAGTTTATTACAAAATTCCACCGCGAGATACCAATTAAAATCATTGGCGGGTCTTTTACTTCCTTTAAAAGTTGAATGGTTTTTCGCCATTACACTCTCCCACAACTCTTGAGTTACTTCGAATTTAGCGATCTCAAATTTTGACCAACTCTGTCCCCTGTACTCAAATGTTTTTCCTTCAACCACTACAAATTGGCTGTCAAATATCGGGTATAGTATCTGCTTCGTAGCGACTATTAACACCAATAGAATAACTGCACCTAGACAGATTCTAAGCACCAACTTTTTATTTGTTGTAATCGCTTCAATATAATTGTTTGACATGATATCTCTCCTTCTTGTTTATTTCGTCTGAAAACTGACCAATAATTCGCTGAAAATTGACCGGCTAAATATAATTAATTATCGAGAATATTTTTCATTCTGAAGCTTTTTCCGGATATCAAAACAGGATGAGAATGATGTAAAAGCCTGTCAAGAATCGCGGAAGCCACAATCTCATCGTTAAAGATCTCTCCCCAAAGTTCAAAAGGTTTATTGGTCGTAAGAATACAAGAGGTTTTCTCATACTTTTTAGATATGAGTTGAAAGAATATTCTTGATGCATCTTTTGCAAACGAAAGGTAACCCAGTTCATCAATGATCAACAAGTCATATCGTGATAAAGCATCAAGAGTTTTATTCAGGACTCCGGCAGCCTCAGCAGCGACAAGTTGTTCCAGAAGATTCTGAGCTTGTGTATAGAGTACCCTGTATCTTTGAGAGACAGCCTTTATTCCAAGAGCGATAGCAAGGTGTGTTTTACCGACTCCCGGAGGTCCGACAAAGATGACATTGACTCCTTTGCCTATATAGCTGCAATTTGCAAGTTCTCTGATCAGACTCTCATTCAACTTTGGCTGATATGTAAAGTCAAACTCTTCAAGCCTCTTAATCTGGGGGAAGCCCGCAATCTGCATCTTTCTGTTAATTGATCTCTCAATTCTGTTGGTAACCTGTTCCTCAAGAAGTTTAAGGAGATACTCCTGATATGATACCTTCGTATTTACCGCCATCTCGGCTTCCCTCAGATAACATTCTGCTATTCTGTGAAGTGCGAGGGACTTGAGTATTCCTTCCACTTTCTGATTGATGGTAAGATTACCGGGCGGCAATTCAACATTCTTCTTCATAATTTAATCCTTGTTGATTATTTTTAAGTGGAACAAAAAACAAAATCTTTGCGAAGGGGAGAGAAGTGAATAACCTGTCATCTCCTTCTCCCTTTCAAAAAGATTAGAAAAGTTTGTATTCATTCAATCTCCTGGTCAGTCCTTCCCCTTTGGGAAGTACTGCTTTTGTGCCTGTCTCATTTACCTTTATCTCCGGTTTAACCGACTGCAAAAATCCGTTCAAGACCGACAGGGAGAAGGTATTGTATCTTATGCATTCCCTGCATGCGGCAATAAAATCTTCTCTGTTGTACAGATTCATTACTGAGACTACTCCCTTGATGGCTGTAGTGGGATGTTTCTTGTTCTGTATAAGGAGACGACTGACATATTCTTCGAGTTCGGGATATTGCAACAGAATTATTCCCTTCAGTCCTGTTGCGGTTCGCAGATGATGCAGTCTTGGAGCAAAGTGATCTTTGTTGATTATCACTTCATTTTTGGTCAGGGATATTCTGTGTGATGCGATAAGTTTCCCTTTTTCAGAGTAAACCTCAAGGAAGTATCCCCGTGATACCTTTATCCAGGCTTGCTTGTTTGCATATTCAAGAGGAACAGAATACCTGCTCCCGCCAAAAGAGAGCATCCCGTCAGAGGATATCTTTCGGATTACCTCCCTGACACTGATAAAGTCTTTGACAGGCAGAGGAATGAAGGAGTCTCTCTCTTCTTCAATCATTAAAGAGGGAATCCCTTTTGTGGTTGAATGCGCCCTGTCGTTTACCTTATGCTGGAACTCCTTTAGTTGTCTTAAGAACTCTTCAAATGTGAAGTACTCATTACCCGAAATAAAATGATCTTCGAGATACTGATTCGACTTCTCTACCTTTCCCTTACTCCAGGGATGTCCCGGTAATGACCGTGTCACCTCAAACCCGTAGTGTGCCGACAAAGATGCATAGTGAGGATTTATTCTGAAGTTGTTTACCGATGCATTTGTAATAAAGACAGATGCATTGTCGGTCTGTATTCTTTCCGGGACTCCTCCAGACTCCCTGAGAGACTTCTGCAGTGCATCAAAAGTACTTCCCTGAGTTACATCAAGGGATGCCTCAAAGACTCTGAACCGGGAGTATCCGTTTATGTAGGTGAATACATGTACCTTCGTCAGGCTCCCGCCGATCATTACTGTGTAGTCAGACCAATCGAATTGGGATTGCTCTCCGGGGGCTGTCTCATAACGGGTATATCCTTTGGGTTGTGAGGCAATCTCATCTATCTCTTTGAGATATGAGTAGAGTGTTGTTTTCCCTCCCGTATATCCTTTGCTCTTTAGCTCCTCGAATATCCTGGAACCTTTAAGATGTTTCTTTAACCGCAGCTCCCGTATATACTCAGAATACCCGTTTAATTGCTGATTGACTTTTGGGGGACGCTTGTATACCGGTGATTCATCTTTGGAAAGAGCTGCTTTCACAGTATTATGTGAACATTTTAACTGACGGGCAATCTCTCGATTACTCATCCCGGGGTTCTTCTTCTTGAGTACTTTTATTGTCATCCATCTACAACTATAAAAATTTTTGTTTGTCAGGTGGTCAATTTTCAGGCGGAAATAACAGATACGCTCAAACAAAAAATGCAGTCCCAACTGAAAGAACTGGATGACAATTTTCAGGCAGAGTTGCAGAGGGCGTTTAGGGGGGAGTAGGATTTTGAAGATGTGGATTGGATTTTCGAAATCGTTTCGAGTGAAGAAAAAATTAATTGACTTGATTTCGACTAATTTGGTCACAGGGAATTTCCACGATATGATTTTTAAGTTAGAAACCAATAATTAGACTTTTTAGGAAACAAGTACGAAATAGTCAATTGTGTTATAAGAAAAGCATCGAAAACATGATGGGTTTTTTTTTATTATAAAGGAGGATTTGAAAAATATTTTAGATAATTAAGAATTGTTATAATAAACATTCGTAATTATTTAAAGAATATATTTACAAAATATTCATATATTTCCTTGTTTTAGTGGAAAAGTACTTGCTTTTTGATCTAAAGATGGTTAAGTTAAGCCAAATTGATTTAACAAAATCTTTTTTTGATTCAATGTATAATGCTTTTTCCATAAATTTTAGTTTGAGTCGTATCAAAAATTAGTAGGTTTACGAATTTATTTTGTAATAATATTGATTATATCTAAAATAATCAGTAATACTACTAATTCCCAGACATTATACAGCCTTTCAGGAAATGTTTCTCTCGAGGGTTATTTACCTGATTGATGATTGCTATTTGTAGCTCCTCTTGTGGTATTGTTAATCTTCACAAGAAAGTAGAATTTCATGAATTTAGTTAAATAAATTTGGCGCTTCCTAAAATGCTAAAAAGTCCAAATATATTTTAATAAAGAAGAAAGAGTTATTAAGTGATATTATGGATGGCGGAATGAAAGTATCAGATGCTTCCAGGAAGTACGATTTTCCGGTACCTGTAATTCTTCAAAGGAAAATGCGTTAGTTTGAGAGAGCCATGGGTATCTTCGAGGCACCTGTAAATAGAAAAGCCGGTGAGAAGCAGATTATCCATAAACAAACAGTAAGAAGGAATTTCTTAAAGGTTAAATTCTCATGAGTGTCTGAAATTAAACCCGGTTTTGACAATAATGATGCGAAAATCAGCGCACAAGATAGATTGAGAACAATGGAATCGAAAGACTACACAGAGTTCTGCATTTTCCAATTCTGAAGACTTTTTGCTCAGAAGAAACGATCAAAGAATTGCTGAAAGAAAAAGTAAATTGTTTGAATCTCAACTATTAATATCAAAGAGAAATATTCTCGATATATTTTCTTAATTTAAACTGATTATTCAACTTTTTAGTGGACCGGCATCGTATTTCGGGCAACTGAATCAATCCACATGTATAATATTTGTGCATAAAATGTTTTTAGGAGTATTCAATGAAATCCAAGAGCACATTTGTCTATATTATCATTTATATGTTACTTTCATCAAGTTTCACATTAGCTCAATGGGTACAAACCAACGGACCAGATCAAATGGTAAGATGCTTGGCTGTCTGTGGAACAAATCTGTTTGCTGGGACTATTTCTTCTGGAAATTTTGGACCAGGAATATATCTCTCAACAGATCATGGAACAAGCTGGACAGGGGTCAATAATGGAATAACTGGTCGTGGGTTGTTTGTTAATGCTCTTGCTGTCGATGGCACAAATTTGTTTGCAGGGACTCGGGGTGGAGTATATCTCTCGACAAATAATGGAACCAGCTGGACTCCTGTAAATAATGGACTACCTGATGGATGGGAGGTTACTTCTCTTGCTGTCAGTGGAACAAATCTGTTTGCAGGGATTTATGTTCTAGGAGTATATCTCTCGACAAATAATGGAACCAGCTGGACTCCTGTAAATAATGGACTACCTGATGGATTGATTGTTAGTGCATTTGCTGTCAGTGGAACAAATCTGTTTGCCGGGACTTATAGTCATGGAGTATATCTCTCAACTAATAATGGAACAACCTGGGCTCCTGTAAATAGTGGATTAACTGGTATTGCAATGTATGTTGATCATTTTGCTTTCATTGGAACAAATATGTTTGCAGGGACTCGAGGTGGTGGAGTATATCTCTCAACAAATAATGGGACAAGTTGGACTGCTGTAAATAATGGATTACCTGATGGATCGATGGTTAATGGTTTTGCTGTCAGTGGAGCAAATCTGTTTGCAGCGACCTATTATGGTGGAGTATATCTCTCAACTAATAATGGAACGAGTTGGACTGCTGTAAATAGTGGATTACCTGGTACTGATTTGATTATTTCTGCTCTTGCTCTCAGTGGAGTAAATCTGTTTGCAGGAACATTTTGGCATAGGGTTTGGCGTCGTCCACTTTCTGAAATGATTGCAATCACGACATTTCCACACATACAAATATCTTCCTCTACAATTATCCAATCTGGCGTCCTTGAAATTACCGGTAATCAATTTACTCACGGAGGACAGGTATCTTTGGGATTCACAAGCTCTTCAGGGGTTAATATTCCACAAGTAATAATGAATGTAAATTCAAACGGAGAAATTAGTTATAATTTTAATGCTTCAACTTATCCGCCTGGCAATTATAATGTAGTTGGTTACGATATAACAACAAATAAATACACAATTAATAGATCATTTGAAATCATTTCCAGTGCGCCTGTTATTTATTCCATTAAAGTAACTGCGCCTTCCAGTGGATATATGGCCTATCCCGGACAGGAGTTTAGAGTCTCATGGACAGATAAAATGAGTTTATCATCTAATTATCCAATGGTTGGTGCCTGGAGAAAGTACAAATATTTTATTGATTTATCTTCTGATGGTGGCTCGACATGGAATAGAAAAGATAGTTTGTATGGTTTAGGCCCAATAGATGAATTTGTAAATCTAAACAAAGGTATTAGCCTAGATCAGCCGGGACAAAATTATAGAATTAAAATTATCGATTTTTATAACACTTCCAGAAACGAAGTAAGCGCAGTATTTACAGTTTCAAATCAGGCACTCACCAATCTTAAAGCGGATTTCATGTGGGATTACAGTTATAACAACCGGCTGGGAAAACCAATCGGGTGTGTGGCAGATGGAATTTCAAGGATTTATATCCGTTTATATAAAATAAATCCAAGCACGGGTAAGGATATAAGCAAAGTAGAATTTTCACTGAATGATGGAACTTCTGATTTGAGAACTAATGGAAAGTTAAAAGTTGCATCTGTTATTGATCAGTGGTCTGATGAGGCAAATGGAGCGAATTTACTTTCAGCGTCAGTTAATTCTGCAATTAACGATACATTTTGGGTATGGTATGTAGCTCCTGACGATTTCGTCAGAACCGGCTACGGGGATGAATTTGATGGTTCCAGAGAGGTACAATTAACAATAAATGCGACATATACAGATAACACTTTTGAAATCGTACCTGTTAATCCCATTAAAATTTACCGACCCCCTTTAATGTTAGTACATGGTTTGGGTGACTACCCAGTTTTATGGGATCATTATCCTCTAAAGATTGAATATAGTTATTTATTTCCAATTATTTCGACTCCACCAATCGGCAATAGAGACCATTATGAGTATAATGCGAAAGGCTTATTAAAGTTGAATAATTCTCTTGATGGAGATTCTTTTGAAGATGTAATCGAATCAACGAGAGTGGATAAACGGGTTGCCTGTAATCAGTTATATTATGTTGGTCATAGTATGGGAGGCATATTACCCCGCTATTGTGAAACCTATCTGAACAGTAGTTTTAAGACACCCAGAAATTATAATAGTGGTTTTATTAATAAACTCATCACAATTGATACGCCGCATAGAGGTTCGCCTTGGGCAGATTATTTATATAGTCTAAATACATCCGGTGCCTATATCGCAAAAATTTTCAGTCTTTGTCCAGGATTTTTTCTCAATGCGTTTTTTGATTTTAACTATCGAGTATCGCCGGCGGTTAATGATTTGAGAATTAACGGCGGAGTAAAATTTAATACCTCTGCTATTAAAGCTAATGCAATAGTGGGTGATATGATAGATGGCAATGAACCGGATATAAACAATATTCCAAATTCAATTATTGACCAATTAAATTATAATAAATTTTTTCCCATCGGCTTATCCTTTTTAGACCTGTTTCATAATAAACCATTTTATTTTTCAAAAAGAAATTTTTTGAAGAAAATTAACGAAAATCTTTATTCATTTAATAACCAAAATGATTTTATAGCTAATAGTGATTTTATTGTTAGTACAAACAGCCAGGGATCGGATCCTGATATAACAGCCTCAAATATATCCTACATTAGTGGATATTTCCATTCTCAATTAACAGGTTCGCCGGGCATTGTTAATGCTACCTATAATAAAGTAATTGAGATATTGAATTCAAGTATTGATTCGCCACTTTTAGGGTACTTCTCCCAAACTTACTCTACCAGTACAAAATTGGCAGATAAAATCAATACTGCAGTGATATCGAAATTAGATACTACATTCATAACTCCTTTCGAACCCATTCCATTTTCTTCTTTCAATGTGAACAGTAATAAAAACATTTCATTTTATATTAGTGATACAACCGGTTTGTCAAATGTCGGTATCATATTTCAGACTAATAGTTTTCAAACTTCAGAAAAGAATTTTAGTTATAATTTTAGTGTACAAACGGATGGTAATTATTTAGATACACAAAAGGTTTTAATTTATGCATTTTATCAAAGGGGTGATTCGGTAATACTATCAACCAAGGAAATACCGGTAATTGTATCAACGGATGAAAGTCTGATATCATTCAATGTAACTCAAAAAGTATTTAAAATGCGTAAAGGGGATAGACAGACCCCTAACTTTAAGGGCGTTTTCGATACATTTCTTTCTGAAATTGGTACTCAGGGAACATGTATCTCTACCGTTGTTGAAAATGAAAATATTGTAAGGTTTAACGATAGCGAAAAAACATTTGAAGCTGTTGGAAACGGGGAAACCTGTGCAATAGTCAGCTACAAGGGAAAATCTGACACGGTTTATTTCAAAATAAATGGGGAGGGGTTTGTACCTGTTGAATTGACATCTTTTACCGGAGTTCAGAGTGGAAATAAGATTTCATTAAAATGGGAAACACAAACAGAGACAAATAACAGGGGTTTTGAAATTGAAAGGAAAAACCTAAATGAAAAGGATTTCACAAGGATAGGTTTTATCGACGGCAATGGAACTACCACCAAACCGAGAGGCTACAGTTTTATCGATTCTCCGATAGAAGAGGATCTGTATTTTTATCGGGTAAAGCAGATTGATTATGATGGATCATTTACTTATACACCGACCATACAAGTTGACTTTCATGGTGTTCCTGTGAATTTTGCTTTATTTCAAAATTTTCCCAATCCGTTTAATCCAGTAACAAAGATCAGGTATTCCATCCCAAATACAAGCACGGTAAAAATTCGGATTTATAACTCTTTAGGTGAAATGGTTAAACAAATTGTTAATGAAATACAGGGAGCAAATAATTATGAAATCGAATTTGATGGATCAGGATTTGCAAGTGGAGTTTATTTCTATTCACTTGAGGCATATGCACTTGAAGGTGGGCTGAGATTTCAGAATACGAAAAAAATGATAGTATTAAAATAACAACTAATACATTCATTATAGTTGACGGTTTCTAATGCTTAATCTTAACTTCATAACTAACTATTCTACTTTTTGGTGAACCAGTACAGTGCCCTTAATAGGCATTGAATGGAGATAGATGAAAAAATCATTTTTTTTTGCAATAATTTTATTCACCATAATCTTACCTCATCCAAGGGATCAGGTCAAACTTACAACCGAACGGGGTACGATCATAGTTGATCTAAAAAACCCTGAAGGAGATGCGGAATCCTTTAATAAACATTTTGACGATCTTCAGTCTTGGTATGATTATGGTACAGTAAGTATACAAAAAGACCCGACAGTAGAGAAATATATTTTCACTATTACCCCCGTTGGAGTATTCGGTGACAGTACACCTGTGAGAGATGTAAGTTTACAAAGTACTGATACTTCAGACGTGTCCCATATCCTCAAGAATTATATAGATATGGATACGGGCTATCTGACTCTCGAGGATGTTGAACCGGCAAAAGGTAAATCGAAGTTCGAATACAAACTCTTAAAGGGGGATAAATTCACTTATAAGATTACTTCCATCATAGATTTCTCCCTCGATGCGAAAACAGAGCAAGTAGTTGACACAAAAATGCATCTCAAATATGTACACCTTGTCGATTTCGAGGTCAAGAATGTAGATATAACCAAGATAGCAGAAGTAAAAGTGACCATCAGAAGCATTAATATAAAGTCGAAAATTAATGGTGAAATTAGTGAGTACAGGACGGGCGACAAACTCGACTCTGCGAAAGAGGTTGACTATAGGTCTGAAAAGGCTTTAACCTCCCACCCGTTTTTTGTGAGAATCGACAAGAACGGAGGAATTCGCGAAATATTTGGGATAAACAGTATAGTAGATGCCATAACCATTCAGAGGGATGGTGAAATGGATTCAGATCATAAAAATATAACTGCCGATTTGATAAAAAGTCGTCTCGAAGATATAATCAGGCAGGTATTCGTATCGTTCTCTCCTGGGTCACTTAAGGCAAACGAAACCTTCAAAGACAAGAGACCTGAAAAAAACATTATTGGCGGGTACAACTTAAATACCACCATACTTTATACCTTGAGAGAAAAAGGTAAATATAAAGGAAGCAACATCTCTGTAATTGAGGTGGGGTATGATTTCTCTTGCGATTTATTTCCTCAACTTAAGGAACAGGGTGTAAAATTTGACAGGACTAAGTTTACCTACGATGGGAGAATATTCTATAATGACGATCTTGGCAAACTTCAGAAATTAAAAACCGATGTTACTTCAGAGGTTGCGTTAAGTGGAAGAATCCATAATGGTAAAGGTGGAGTAATGGATTATACACACATTCAAAAAACACGCTCACTTACAGTTTCTGAAATTATTAAATAGTATAACTTTGGAAACCCGGGCTTCTAGTGTGGTGATTTTAAAATTGGCATACTAATCCTTTAAAGCCTTGCCCTTATCTGTCCCCTGAAAAGGTTTGTACTGGTTCACCAAAAAGTAAGATAATTAAATAAGGAATTAAGATATCATGGCGAGAATATTTCTCTCTAATCCTCATAGTTGAGCTTCGAAAAATATATTTTTTCTTTCCAGAGCACTTTGATCAATGCTCATCGGCAAAAAGTTTTCGGGCATCAGGTAGTGCAGAGTATAGTGTACCTTTCCGGCGTTAAAGTACTACAGATATTTATCGCCTGCTTGGATAGTCTCAACCCGGATTAAGCGTCACTTTCGAAACCGGCAGAATTCCTTTCTGAACAGCTCTTCGATATTTTGGAGTATGCTTTAATATTTGGAAATTTTTTGACTGAACCCAATAGAAGGGTTCCGGTGCTCTTAATTTTGCAATATCCGGAGCCTTTGAGTTTAACCAGTTCTTGAGCCAATCCAATTTCTTTAGTACCACATCCACTTCGCCAGTGGTTGCCGGATGAACTTCCACAAATATGACCTTGCCGTTAAATCCGATGACATAATCCCACCGGTTGGCTCTTGGGTAAAGAGCGACAGTTGTTGTATCGATATCAACGCTCCCCTCCACTTTAACATTATTTGGTACCATAACTTTTGAGGAGTATTTCCCAAGTGCTGAAGGATCAGTCCTGTTATTTTATGAAACACCCCCAGTGAATAACCAGTGAAGAAATCTCTTTTGAACAATGCCAAATATAACTATTTTTGGGGGGATGATTATCGGGGAGAGAGGGGGGATTGATGCTGAGAAAATTTTATCTTTACCCGCAGAGTTGTATTTTAGGCAGATGAATTTTATTAATCATTGAAGGAGTCCGATGTATGAGAAAAGACCTCTCCTCGATAGATCAGTACATTTCTGAAGCTGATGAAAACGCAAAGGAAATGCTTCGTTCGCTGCGCGAAATAATTTCTAATGCTGCACCCGGTACAACAGAGTGCATAAGTTACGGCATGCCGGCATTTCGTCTCAGGCGGGTGGTTGTGTATTTTGCAGCTTTCAAAAATCATGTCAGCCTTTTCCCCGGAGCGTCGGGTGTTGCAACATTTGCAGAGGAATTGAAACAATGGAAGTGTTCGAAAGGCACGATACAATTCCCGTTAGGTCAACCGCTTCCGGTCGAACTCATCCAAAAAATTGTTGCTTTCAGGTTGAAGGAAGAAACTGAAAGAGATAATTCAAGAAAAAACACTTGACAAGTGATCCAATAATTGCGGAATTGTCACTCCTTTTCAGATTTCGAAGGTTTGTCGGTAGGACAATCGAGGACGATTGTCGCTCCTTTTCAGATTTAGAGAGTTTGTCGGCAGGACAATCGAGGACGATTGTCGCTCCTTTTCAGATTTCGCGGGTTTGTCGGTATGACAATCGAGGACGATTGTCGCTCCTTTTCAGATTATGAGAGTTTGTCGGTAGGACAATCGAGGACGATTGTCGCTCCTTTTCAGATTTCGCGAGTTTGTCGGTAGGACAATCGAGGACGATTGTCGCTCCTTTTCAGATTATGATAATTTGTGAATAAACAATACAGATTGAAAATCCGTGAGAATCTCCCAAAGGGATGCCTTCGGCACGTTACATCCGTTAAATCCGTGTTCCATTCTTCCATCCGTGGGGATCCGTGTTACATCCGTGAAATCCGTGTTACCATAAGCCTCTCTGCGTTAATCTGTTTAATCTGCGTGTATCTGCGTCCCCTACCCATATGTCGCCACAAGGGCTCATTTTGAAGTGTCGCCCAGGTTCTACCCATATATCGCCACAAGGGCTCTACTCGCTGCAATAAATTATTTGTAATAATGGTCTTGGGTTCTTATATTTGTAGTTCGATTTTTTGGACAATTGCGTTGAAAATAAAGATATCCGCATTGGAGTTTGGCAGGAACGAGTTGGATTACACAGGAAATGTGTCAGAACTTGGTCTGGAAGCGCCATTTTACGGTAATTACGAACTTTTTATATCGATTGACAAGACACATCAGCAGCTATTGGTGGATGTGAATTTGCTTGTAAATGCGAAATTTGAGTGCGACAGGTGCACGACAGACTTCGAGTCGAAGCGGGATATCAGCTTTACACTTCTCTATCTTTTTGATGAAAGAAGTCAGGAGACGGATGATCCCGATGTAAATTATTTATCGAGGGAAGCGGATAAAATAGATATTACAACCGAGTTGTACGACTATGCATATCTGGATATACCGTTCAAGAAATTGTGCAGTGAGGATTGCAAAGGACTTTGCCCCCGCTG
The DNA here is from genome assembly GCA_017302895.1 of Ignavibacteria bacterium. Lineage (NCBI taxonomy): Bacteria > Pseudomonadati > Ignavibacteriota > Ignavibacteria > Ignavibacteria bacterium. The sequence continues at coordinate 1,378,730 of JAFLBV010000001.1, forward strand.
CGGAACAGACCTGAACAAAAGTGATTGTAAATGTGAAAAAGACCCGATAAACCCTGTATGGGCGGATCTTGAGAAACTAAAAGACGATTTTAAAGAAGATTAATTAATAACTTAAATTGACGGAAATTAGCGATGCCAAATCCTAAAAGAAAAATGTCGAGAACCAGAAGAGACAAAAGAAGAACACACTATAAAGCTGTTGCTCCTTCAGTAGGTTCATGTCCAAATTGTGGTGAAGTAAAGATGAATCACCATGCATGCCCTTCCTGCGGATATTATGCAGGAAGATCGATGTTTCTGCCCAAGAAATAGTCTGACCGGCGAATAAGATGCAAAGCCCCGGAAAAATATCCGGCAAGTGTAGAGTTGTGCTTGATGCGATGGGTGGGGATTTTGCCCCCCTGAACGAGATAAAAGGGGCTATTGATGCGGAGAGGGAAGACAAAGATCTGGAAGTGTGGCTCACCGGAGATAAAAACCGGATAGAGCAGGTGCTTGCGGAGAACAATCTTCAATTCGACAAAAACCGTATCATAAACTCAAGTCAGGTTGTAGCGATGAGTGACCAGCCTGCTCAGGCATACAAGGCGAAACAGGATTCTTCATTGGCTGTCGGATTGCGTTTAGTAAAAGACGGCAACGCTGATGCATTTGTGAGTGCCGGAAACACCGGTGCTGTCATGTTGTTTTCAACATTGATTTACCGGAAAATTAAAGGAATAGACCGCCCTACGATTGGCACACTGATGCCATGTATCGGCGGTTTTTGCACAATATTCGATGCCGGTGCGAGTGTTGATTCGAAAGCCCATCACCTTGCGGAATATGCCGTCCTCGGTTCCATTTATGCCGAAGAGATGCTTGGAAAACCGAATCCAAGAGTCGGTGTTATAAGTGTGGGTGAGGAAGAAAGCAAAGGGAACGAAGTTTCAAAAAAAGCCCTGCAGATGATAAAACCCCTCGGTCTCAATTTTATAGGGAATGTGGAGGGGAAGGATATATTTAAAGGAAATGTGGATGTAGCCGTTTGCGACGGTTTTACCGGCAATATCCTTTTAAAATTTGCAGAAGGAGTAATGTACCTGCTGAAGCATCTCTTTAAAGAGTATGCAGATCAGGGCATTTTTAATAAAATTAAAGTTGGCTTGTTCAAAAGTTCATTAAAATCGATCTTTTCAAAGCTCAACTATGAAAATTACGGTGGTGTGCCGCTTCTCGGTGTGAACGGGATAACGATAATAGGACACGGATCAAGTTCACCTCTTGCAATTAAAAATATGATACACAAAGCTGCAGAAGCACACCGGAAAGACCTGCTTGCGAAACTCGCGAGTGCGATTGCAACCCGTAATATCGACCACAACGAAGGAAACCCCGAATGACCAACAATTCCAAAATAAATGCCACGATTACCGCGGTAGGCATGTATGTGCCTGATGAGGTGCTCGACAATGATTATTTTTCAAGTTACCTTGATACGAATGATGAATGGATAGTTTCGAGAACCGGAATTAAAGAGAGAAGAATTTTAAGAAATGGTGCCACAAGCGACCTCGCTTATGGTGCCTTAAAAGATTTAATGGACTCTTCGGATCTGAAAGCCGAAGAGATTGACGCAATTATTGTAGCCACCGTGACCCCCGACATGCTTTTCCCTGCAACCGCATGCCTGGTACAGGAAAAAATCGGAGCGAAAAACGCCTGGGGATTCGACCTTTCAGCAGCATGCTCAGGATTCCTTTTTGCGCTTCAGACAGGTGCCAGTCTTGTGGCATCGGGCGCATATAAGAAGGTGGTCGTAATCGGTGCTGACAAGATGAGTTCCATTGTGGACTACTCTGACAGGAACAATTGTATATTGTTCGGAGATGCAGCCGGAGCGGTTTTGCTTGAGCCGACTGAGGATAAATCCCTCGGAATAAAGGATTCGATACTTCATGTTGACGGTTCAGGAGCCGATTATTTGCACATGAAAGGTGGCGGAAGCCTTAATCCACCATCACATGAGACCGTTGACAACAAGATGCACTACCTCTATCAGGAAGGGAAAGCCGTTTACAAAAGAGCGGTTCTCGGAATGGCAGAAGTGTCGGCTGAGATTATGGAGAAAAACGGTTTGAAGGGTGAGGATGTGGCTTGGCTCGCACCACATCAGGCAAACCTTCGCATCATCGATTCCACTGCGAGCAGAATGGGAGTCGGTATGGACAAAGTGATGCTGAATATTGAAAAATATGGAAATACAACCTCGGGCACCATCCCCACCTGTCTGGCAGAATATTACAGAGCCGGAAAAGTAAAAAAGGGTGATAATGTGATTCTTGCCGCCTTTGGTGCCGGATTTACATGGGGTTCGATTTATCTTACCTGGAGCATGGACTAAAATGGCAAAGAGGGCTCTACTTTTTCCCGGACAGGGTTCGCAGTATGTCGGAATGGCAAAAGACCTCTACGACAATTCTGTTGAAGCCAAAGAAATGATCAAGACCGCAGATGATGCGCTCGGAGTTCCCCTTTCCTTTATAATGTTTAACGGTCCCGAAACCGATCTGAAGCAGACTGAATATACACAGCCTGCAATTTTTGTTCACAGCGTTGTGCTTGCATCACTTCTAAGACGACTCGATTTTGAAGGAGCTGCGGGGCATTCACTCGGTGAATATTCAGCTCTGGTTGCCTGCAACGCCGTGCAATTTTATGATGCTGTAAAGCTCGTGAGGTTCAGAGGTCAGGCAATGCAGCAGGCAGGAACCGATTTTCCCGGTACAATGGCTGCGGTAATCGGTCTCGACAGACCCGCTCTCGAAGAGATTTGTGCCGAGGCATCCGCAACAGGCATAGTTCAATGTGCCAACTTCAATTCGCCCGGACAGATTGTACTTTCGGGAAGTGTCGATGGTGTCTTGAAAGCGATGGAACTCGCAAAAGCAGCCAAGGCAAGGCTTGTCACTCAGCTTCCCGTTTCGGGAGCATTTCATTCCCCGCTTATGCAATCTGCAAAAGACAAACTCGAAGCAAAACTTGATACAGTTCATTTCTATGACGCAAAATTTCCGGTTTACGCAAATGTGACCGCCAAACCCGTCACAGAGAAGGAAGAGATAAAGAAAAATCTCTTTTTACAGGTAACTGCACCTGTTTTGTGGGAGGATACAATTCGCAACATGATAGCTGACGGCTTCGATGAATTTGTCGAAGTGGGTCCGGGAAGAGTGTTGCAAGGTCTTGTAAAGAGGATTGACCCCTCTGTTGCAACCGCCGGAATAGATAAATACGCAGATATTGAAAAATATTTATAGCTCTATATTCATTATTAACTAATATTTAATATATTTCGAACCCAATATGACAGAATTAAAAGAGAAGAGAGCACTCGTAACAGGCGGCTCCAGAGGAATCGGAAAAGCGATAGTTGAAGAGCTGGCAAAACAGGGCTGCTCTGTCGTTTTTACTTATCAGTCCTCGGAAGAAGCTGCAAAAGCCATCGAGGCTGAGCACGCTGCCGAAGGAAGAAAAGTACTCGGATTCAAGGCTGATGCTGCAAGTTTCGAGGATGCTCAAAAAGCGGTCGATTTCACGATTCAGAATCTCGGCGGATGTGACTTTCTGGTGAACAATGCAGGAATTACCCGTGACAAATTTCTGATGATGATGAAAGAAGCCGATTTCACCGAAGTAATGGATGCCAATCTTAAGAGTGTTTTTAACTACACAAAGGCTGTAATGAAGCCGATGATGTCGCAGAGATTTGGAAGAATCATCAACATCACTTCTGTTGTGGGTCTTACCGGAAATGCCGGACAGTCCAATTATGCAGCCAGCAAGGCGGGCATGATAGGCTTTACCAAATCTGTTGCAAAGGAAGTTGCTTCCAGAAATATTACTTGTAATGCAGTTGCCCCCGGTTTTATTCAGACTGACATGACTGCGAAACTTAAAGACGATATCAAACAAGAATTATTAAATCATATTCCGCTAAAAGCTCTCGGAGAACCCGGACACATCGCTAAAACTGTTGCGTTCCTCGTTTCTCCGGCTGCCGACTATATAACCGGACAGGTTATAGCCGTCGATGGCGGGATGACGATGTAATTTTTTATTATTAACTTAACAAATAGGAGTAGATAATGGACATTGAAGTAAAATTCAATCAAATTATTCAAGACAAACTTGGCGTAGAAGAATCACAGATCACACCTGAAGCAAGCTTCAGAAACGATCTTCAGGCAGATTCACTCGATCTCATGGAGCTTTTCATGGCTTTCGAATCAGAATTTAACATTCAGGCACCCGAAGATCAGGTTGAAAAACTTGATACAGTTGGTGCTGCACTTGCCTTCATCAAAGAAGAAACAAGCAAAAAATAACTTCTCTTTTGCCGGGTGGGCTGCCCAGAAGTGAGCAGTGATACCCGGCTTTACTTTTTTCAGGCACTCACCTATGAATAACAGAAGGGTAGTTGTTACCGGTCTGGGTTCGGTTACACCCGTCGGGAACAACCTTCATGAATATTGGGACGGGCTCCTCTCCGGCAGAAACGGAGTAGAACTGATCACAAAATTTGACACCACTAACTTCGACACAAAATTTGCTGCCGAGGTTAAGAACTTCGATCCCGGTCTTTATGTAGATTTCAAAAACCTCAAACGAATCGACACTTTTTCGGTGTATGCCCTTGCATCTGCCACGCAGGCTTGGGATGACGCTGCATTTCCCGAGGGTTCGTATGATCCCGAGCGGTTCGGAGTGATTTTTGGAAGTGGTATCGGCGGATTGAAATCACTTGAGAATCAGTTTCAGGTTTTCTACAACGACAATTCCCCAAAAAAACTCTCCCCCTTCTTTGTTACCATGATGATAGCGGATATAGCCGGCGGACACATCTCCATTAAATATGGTTTGAAGGGTCCCAACTATTCCACTACATCTGCCTGTGCCACATCATCCCATGCAATTGCGGACGCCTTCATGCTCATTCAGCGCGGGGCTGCAGATGCGATGATTTGCGGGGGTGCTGAAGCTGCTGCTACAGAACTCGGAATTGGCGGATTTGGTGCCATGCGGGCAATCTCGACATGGAACGACCGCTACAAGGAAGCGAGCAGACCATTTGATAAGGACAGGAACGGATTTGTACTGGGTGAAGGCTCGGGGTCTGTTATTCTTGAAGAGTATGAACACGCAAAAAGACGCGGTGCAAAAATTTACGCCGAACTTGCGGGTATCGGTTTAACGGGCGATGCCTACCACATGACAGCTCCCGATCCTGAAGGAAGTGGTGCCGTCAGGGCAATGAAGGAAGCTTTGAGGGATGCAGGTGTTCCACTTGAAAAAATTGACTACATAAATGCCCACGGAACTTCGACTCCCTTGAACGACAAAACGGAAACCAAGGCGATAAAGGCGGTTTTTGGAAGTCATGCCTACAATCTCGCGATATCATCAATCAAGTCGATGACCGGTCATCTCCTCGGAGCCGCCGGAGCAATAGAAGCTGTTGCCACTATCATGACGATAGGGAACGATATAATTCCGCCGACCATCAATCTTGATGAAGCTGATCCCGAATGCGATCTCTATTATGTTCCAAAACAGGCGGTAAAACGAAAAGTCGATTTTGCCATAAGCAATACATTCGGATTTGGCGGACATAACGCTTCACTTCTGTTTAAGAAACTTGAGGCATAAACTTGTTCGGTTTTGTTCGTGATTATTTCAGGCGTCTTGAACAGAAGAAACTGCTCAAGCGGAAAGATTTTAAAAAGCTTGAAGAACTTATCGGGAAGAAAATTACAAATCCCGACAAGTTTATCGAAGCCCTTACCCACCGTTCGGCTCTCGACCAGAATAAATTCAAAGTTTCAAACGAAAGACTCGAATTTCTCGGTGATGCCGTTCTTGGAATGGTGACTGCCGAAACTCTTTTTGCTATGTTCCCGCAAACGAACGAGGGGACACTGACAAAAATGAGATCGAACCTCGTTAATAAAAACAACCTCTTCGAAGTGGCTCAGGTGATCAACCTTTACCAGTTCCTGTTTATTCAGGAGGAACTCGTTAACAGTCAGTCGCAGGGGATCAAATCGATACTTGCAGATGCCATCGAAGCACTGATCGGTGTCATCTATACTGAATACGGATATCAAACGGCAAAAGATTTTATTTCGAAGTTCATCCTTGAGCCGGGTCTTACCAAAGGTGTACATGTAACCGATGAGAACTACAAAAGCCAGCTCCTTGAACTGATCCAGAAAAAGAAAGTGGAGCTTCCCCGCTACTATGTTGTAGATGAAACGGGTCCCGAACACGAACGGGTATTCACTGTTCGTGTCTCCGTAGGTCTCCAGGTTCTTGGAGAGGGGAAAGGACGCAACAAAAAATCCGCCGAACAGGTCGCAGCCAAAATGGCAATGGACCGCCTCAGCGCCGGAGAAGTTCTTTCCGATTAAGATTTGTCAGAAATCTGCAATTTCTTATTTTAAGGATTAGTAATTAAAATTATTCCTTTTCGAGTTGTGGTCCCAAATGAAATCTCTTTTTCTAAAGATATCTCTATTTACATTACTTATAATCCAAATTTCAGTACTCGCTCAGCGCGGGAAGGCTGACCTCTCAAACCTTGTCAAAGTCAGAATTCCATTAACCGGCCTTCCTCCGGGAACCTCCCAAAATTATTCGCAAGACAGCGCATTTTTCCCCTCCGATCCAAGAAATATATGGCAGTACTGGGAGGCTACAACAGATTATCAAACGACTCCGTATGTGAAACTCAATTATGCACTTTCTGATACGGTGATGTCGGGAAAGGTGTATCAGTATTATGGAATGTGCAGATGGATTAGATACGATCATGTTGAACGAAAACTATTCGGTTGGGCCAATAATTCTGATCAATTAATTGCGGACTTTTCAATAGAGAAACCAGGTGTACCAATTTACCCGACCATGAGTTTTTATGGTAATATGGGTAGTTATTTTTATCACAATTATCCCGCCACCATCGAAGTGTTAGGAGAACCCAGAGAGGTTCGCGCCTTTTGGTATGAAGGTTACGGTTCGAGTGGAGTTGTAACAGATGAAGAATATGCGAAAGGAATTGGTGCTTATTATCTTTATTTTGTATCCTGGGGTCATGGAAATATTATTCGACAAGATTATCGTCTTAGACAAGCTAAAATATATGATGATACAGGAGTTACGCTCTATTATACCCCGACGGACAAACCGGTAATAAGTTTTACTCGCCCTCCTTCTGAAATCGATACTTCGGTTCTAAAAAAATCAGTTAAAATCCGGCATCCTTATAATAAAAAATACACCTGGAATCTGATGCCCAAATTTTACAATTTTATAGATTCAGCGATTATCGAGGGGTATTATTCAAATGGTTTCAGTTTAATCCCCGCCCCATCACAAAGACTGGTATTCGAACCTCTCGCGGACTCATCAATGATTAATTATCAGTTAAATGACTCTCTACTCCGGGCGGGTTATGAGTTTAATTACCGTTTCATTGCAATCGACAGAAGTATTATACCTCAGTCAGACACTCTTCCAAAGAACGGTTATTTCTCCGTAAATTATCCGGCTGTTGGAATCAAGGACAACCCCGTGACGGAGATCGGGTATGAACTTGAACAAAACTATCCGAATCCATTTTCAACAGGAGATGGTTCTGATGGAGGGCTGACTGCTATCAACTATACACTCAGACAGGCCGGTCAGGTAAAAGGGGTGGTTTATGACCTCCTTGGAAGTGAAGTGGCAACCCTCGTTGACGGAGAAATGCCGCGAGGAACACACTCTATCAAGTTCGACGGGAGAGGACTCTCCCCCGGCGTTTACATCTTTCGCATTACCGCCGGAGGAATGACCAAAGCTATAAAGATGGTACTCGGGAGATAGAACTTCGGCACCCCGGTACCTCAGAACCTCAGTAGCACCGAATGCGCCGCGGCGCACCGAAGTTCCAACTCCCTACTTCATCAGCAACATCTTTATCGCTTCAGAGGTTTTGCCCGTCTCAAGCCGGAAAATGTAAACACCCGATGGTAGTCCGTTGGCGTCAAATTTTATCTCATGAGTTCCGGCACTTGTTTCACCGTCTACCAGTGTAGCCACTTCGCGACCGAGAAAGTCGTAAACCACACCCTTCGCGTAACCGGCAACGGGCAACACGAAACGGATAACCGTCTCTGGATTGAACGGATTGGGGTAGTTACCGATCAGCCAGGTATCGGGAGTCGTTGTCTCGCTCGTCAAAACATGTGATTGCGTCCCCGCGACACCCCCCTTGTAAAGACCACCTGTCCGGGTTGCTAAAAGGAACTGATCGGCTGTCGCAAATTTAACCGCCGTGAAGTTCAAACTCCGGTTGGTCTCTCTTCGGTTCCAGGTATTACCCATGTCGAGTGATATGTAAAGCGCGCCCGAATCACCGGCGGCAATTACAGTCGAATCTTTTATGTCCATTGTGTTAAAAGCAACAGTCGAATCCGAGAAAATGGTGGTCCAGTTAACCGCCTTGTTGTTGGTCTTCATTATCAAACCTTTTCTGGTTACCAGTATTCCCGCGGTATCACCAATCCTTTCATAATCTGAGATCAATGGTGTCACAACCGGTTTCAGGTTCCACACCGACCCGCTGTTTTCAGTTGTGTAGAATCGGGTGCTGTCCCGTAAAACCCAGCCGTTTTGTGGTGAAGTAAAGTTTAGGTGGGTCAGCCTCGCTCCCGCCAGATTCAACTGCTGGGTACTGGATGTACCCGAGCGTCTGTAAATTGTACTTCTGGCTGTTGAAACGGGCTTTTCCAATGAGTCGGTCACGATATAAAATCCGGTGTCGTATGTGAACGATCTCTCCGAGATGATCACTCCTGAAGAGAATGTAAGAGCCGTTTGCCAGGTCGCTCCACCGTTTAAAGTGTAGTCGATGCTCTTGTCTCTTACCCTCACTCCCTGATCACTCGTAAGAAAGGTACAGTTTCCTGTCCATTTGTCATCATACAGATAAGACCAGCTTGTGCCGCCATTCGTGGTTCGTGCTATTCTCCCTTTCCAGGTGCTGTAAACGCTGCCGCTTATGGTCCAGTCATTCTCACCGGTCACATTTATGGTGTGCAAAGGTCTGTCAGCGAACGAAACAACTGTGCTGTAGGTTGGATTGTTTGCAGGGTCCTTATAGAGGAGATCGGGACCCTCGGCGGTGAGGAAGAGTTTCGACCCCTTGATCCAAAATCCCGTATAGATTCTGTTAGTCGGCAGGGTGTAGAAATCAATCGCGGCGCCGCTTCCCGTGTAATCGATCTTGAAGGTGTTGAAGGTGCTGGTCAGTCCGAACGCCCTTCCCGGCTCCACTTCTACGGCCGCCAGTATCTTTGTGGTGGCCGAAGTCGCCGAGAGTGAATAGGTGAGCCCGCCATCAATTGAGAAGATCAACCTGTAGTCCCGCGCGAGGAAAAGCCGGTTGCTTCCGTAACTGAAAACAGCTACTATGGGCGAGCCTGAATATGGCAGGAAGTGGCCGTTCCAGGAAACACCACCATTGGAAGTGCTGTACACCCCGCCGTGTTGGTACAGGATGTAACCCCTGTTCTGATCCGTAAAAACCACTTTGCTTATGTCTCCGGTACCTATGGTCGCTACGCTCCAGTTAGCTCCGTTGTCCTCACTTTTTGCGTAAAATCCATTCTCTCCCGCAACTATCAGGGTGGAAGCGGAAAGAGTTGATACGAAGTTCAGCTTCAACCCCGGGTAACCGGAAAGTGAAATATCGCTCCATGTCTGCCCCCGGTCGCTAGAGGTCATCAGCATCCCGCCGTGGCCACAGATGTAAGCAACTCCAGGTCGCGAGATGTGCAGGTTGGTGATCCCTCTGTTACCCTGAATAGCGACGCGCGTGAGCGTCAATCCGCCATCCGCCGAGCGATATATCTCACCATTGCTCGCCAAAACCAGACCCGTCGTAACATCGAAAAAGTCAACCGCGATGAATGACTTTATCTCATTAAATTTTAATACATCCGTTAATTGCGGACGGGAAACCGTAAACAACAACACTAACAATATGGCAATTTTTTTCATCTCAGTACCCTTACTTCATTAAAATCATTTTATGGACTAATGCAACTCCTCTGCCACTCAGGCGGTACAGGTAGATGCCGCTGGAGAGGGAACCGGGGTCGAAGTGCTCCCTGTATTTCCCGCCATCGAGCCAGCCTTCATGAAGCGTGGCAACCTTTTCACCCATCGTGTTGAACACCTCAAGTGTGTAGTTGCCCGCCTCGGCGATCGAGAACTCGATCACTGTGGAAGCGTTGAACGGGTTCGGGTAGTTCCTCGCGAGTGAAAATCCCTGAATCGTGCCTTCATCCTTCACACTTACGGGGTTCCCCGAGTGAAGGGGTACATAGAAGAGTTTATTCGCCCGTGCTGTTATAAGTATGGTATCTCCCGAGATTTCTACTCCCATCGGCGAGGCTCCTACGGGCAGTCTGCTGTACCTCCAGGGCGTCGTGGGAGTAAGTGAAGTGTAGATCCCGCCGAGTGTGTCGATCACCACGCTTACCCCGTTCTTGGTGACCATATCCCTTATCGGTTTCCGGATCTCGAAGAGTTCAAAGCTCCATGTGTTGCCCATATCGGTGGTCGTCCGCCTCTCACCATTCTTGTTCAGAACCACTATCGTTCCATCGGGTGCGAATCCCGCTCTTCTGTACATTTCTGTCTGTGAGTGGGCAATATACCTGAAGGTCTGCCCCCCGTCAGAGGAGAGGGTGATATTACCAAAATCGCCAACCGCGGCTATTTTGGCGACTCCATCGGTCGCGATATGCCTGAAATCACCCCAATTTGGTGCAAACCAGACATTCGACCAGGTGGCTACTCCGCCTGCCGCCTTGAAAATGCTTCCGTAATAGCCGGAGGCGAACAGCAGGTTTGGCGCGAGCGGGGCGATCGATGTTATCATGGTGCTGCCTAACGGGGCTTCTTTTCTTCCGAAGGTGTAACCCCTGTTGCTCGAGTACCCCAGAAAGTTTCCGTTTGTCAGGTAAAATGTCAGGTTGTTGTTCGCGTCGTAGTAAAACCGGTTTATCGGGTAAACCGTACCCGAAGCAACCGTCGTCCAGTTCCCCGGCAACTGATCGGTTCTCGCTATTACACCATAATTGTTCCCGACGATAAGCCTGCCACCCGGCAGGATGATCGCTGCGGTGAGGTCACCTGTCAGGGGCGTGGTATATAATTTTGGTTGCAGTGCCACCGTCGAAGACTTGAACGAGTACCACTGGTTAAAACTTCCCCAACCGTATTTGTTCTCGGCTCTTACCCGCCAAAAATAGAGTGCCGAATCCGCCGTCAGGTTGACATTGATCGATGTGGAATCCAGTCCGGTCCTGTCCTCAACAATATTTGAAGTGTCGCCAAGAGCGAGCTGAAAATGGTATTGCGTTATCGGTGCGATTGTCCAAGGCTCCTCCCATTTGAAGGTCAGATTGTGAAATTCGTAAGGCGATCCGTCAACAGGGTAATTGCGAATGACTGTGGTCGGGGCTGTATTGTCACTTCGCGAGAACTTCCAGTAAACACCGTCTGCACTCAGAAGATAAGTGCTGTTCCCACCTGCCGCGACTATCTGCCTCTTCACGATATTTGATCCCAGGTTGATATGCCTGAAATTCCGCTTGATTCCCAGATTGAAGAAAATATTCTGCGTCCCCGCGGTAAGAGCAATAACTCCACCCCTGTTCTGGTCCACATTTGCGGGATAACTCTCCATGTAGATCTTCTGCCCCGAAGCCCCGGCATCCCATGTGCCGAATCCCTCGTCACTTCTGTAGAACAATCCCTGCGAACCGGGATCGTATGTGAACATCCTGTCAGGGAAGTTCTGCAATTCCCAGGTAGCGCCACGGTCGGTTGTCACAAATGCCCTCCCTACAAGATCACTCGTCTTTTCGTATGTCGCGGCCCCGTTCGAGCCGTCATAGAAATCCAGATCCTTATAGTACCCTCCCGTCAGCCCTGTATTCATCGGAATTACAGTCTGCCAGCCCGATGTGGTCATATAAAGTGAATCTTTCGTGCAGAAGAATATCGTGTCCCGTCCCGCGAATGCCGCCCTTATTATTGAGCCCTTGAATGCAGAGGGAATGCTCTGCCAACTGTTCCCGGCATCGTTCGACTCAAGTATCGCCCCTCCTTCACAGATGGCGATAAACTCCGACTCGCTTCTCCGCGCGAACCCCGTCACTAATGCCAACTGTGCCGGCACCGTCGTCTCCTGCCATGACTCTCCACCGTCGCTCGTTTTGAGTATCTGGTTCTTCGAAGTGGCGGCAAACCCCATCGCGTCATTCACAAAATAGAGGCACGATGCATCAAGATTCCCCGGAAATTTGAACCGCTCAACCCGTATGTCCCGGAAACCGTACCTGTGAAATACCATCAAGGCCGAGTGGCTGGGCTGGTAAGTTGAGGCCATCACCACCTTGTCATGGGTGGTAACCGCTATCTGATCAAGGTATTGCTCGTGATAATTTATTGGGATATACGAGGTTGAAGAGTCGGTTATTGAATATTTCACTATTCCCCTCGAAAAATAACTGTAGTCATTGTCGAGTGAGAATATCTCAGAGTCGCTCAGATATGCATATCCCCGCGCGATCGCGTTACCGGGTGAGGTCAATCGCTTTAATATCTGGCCGGTTTGCGAAATGGAGTAAACTACCCCGTTGTTGGTACCGATCACAAAACTTCCGGCTCCTCTGGCTATGTAAGTGTACTCGCCTATCGAAGTGGGGAGGTTTATCTTCTCCCAGGTAAAACCATTGTTTGTCGAGTAAACTATCGACTGAGGGTTGGGTGACTGTGGAACTTCTGTAACAAAGAGATATCCGTTGTTGTAGAATATATCAGGCTTTATCGTCCTGTGTTGCCAGGGGATTGTTATCCATGAAACTCCAAGGTCCGAGGATATCATCAACTCGTTGTTAGTGGTCAGGTTTATCGCGTACTTGTGATTGAAGAAAAAGCATTTGTTGATCATCTCTCCGGGCCAGAGTGAAGCCGCCAATGTCCAGGTCTCACCCGCGTTGAAACTGTGGTAGATATACTGACTGTCGCGGACCACTACCATCGAGTCCTTCCCCATTAAAAACATCTTCATTATGGCGGGGATCTGGGTTGAGAGACTTCCGTCCCTCCAAGTCTGACCTCCATCGGTGGTTATGCCGAAGTGGGGTGTGTTGGGTGAGTAGGATATCCCGTTAAGTGAATCAACGAACTGGATCCTGCGGGCTCCCTTCCCGTCATAAAAACTGAACGCGTTGGGGATCACTACTTCTGTTCTCTCTGCCTGAACAGGTTGTGCCTCAACTCTTACCATCATTAAAAAGATGGCTGCTATAAGTATAATCGCGGATCGCATTTTAGTGTCTTTTCTATTTCTCATGCTGATTTAAATTTTGTCAAACAACTTATTTCAAAAGGATCATCTTCGAATATTTCTTTTTTCCTCCGAAATCGAGGCTATAGATATAAACCCCGCTGTGCAGATCATTAGCGTCAAAACGGAATCTGTTTTTACCCATGCTTGCCTGGATCACTTCTGATCTTACCGCTCTGCCCGTTATGTCATAAACTGTTAAATGAGCAGGGCCTTCGTTTGGAGTGTTGAATTCAATAAATGTTGACGAATTAAAAGGGTTTGGGTAGTTTTGAGTCAGCTCAAATTGGGAGATAACTCCTTCATCCCTCACTCCTGTAGGGAGTCCACCTGTCACAGACATGTAAAACAGTTTGCCTTGCTGTGATGGGAGGAGAATTTTGTTATCAGCAAGATTTACTCCACTTGCATGAAAGAATTCGGGCAGTTTCCTGTAATACCATTTCGATGTTGGAGTGGGTGCAGTATACACTCCTCCTTTATAATCAACAATCGCACTGACACCGTCGAGAGTAAATAATTCTCTGATCGGAGCCCGGGTTTCGAAAACTTCGAATGTCCAGGTTTGTCCCATATCAGTCGAAATGCGTCTTTCGCCTTTGTCGTTGAGTATAACGAGTGTACCGTCGGGTGCGAAACTCACTTTTTTGAGTGTTTCATTCCCGTTGAGTACAAGATGCCTGAACGAGACTCCACCGTCAGTCGAGAGGGTTACACTTCCAAGTTCGCCCACTGCAGCAATTCTGGTTTCACCCCATGTGGCAATGTCGAGATTGGATCCTGTGTAGGGAGAAAACCAGATATTTGAGAAGACAAATCGATAGGGGTAAACATAAACACCTTTATAGATGGTGCCATATTGACCGGCTCCATAGTAACGATCCGGGGGAGCCGAGGTGAGTGCGTAAAACATGGTGCTTCCGCCAAAAGGGTCGTAGTTGGCATACCAGTTAAAACCCTTATTGATTGATATAAGAAATCGATTTTCGAGCGTGTAAGCAATAATATTATTGGTTCCCGGGGGTCGCCAGAACCTCAGGAAAGGGTAAGTCGTCTGGACATCGAGTATCGACCAGTTGTCGGGAGGTGTATCGGTTCTGGTTATTTTCCCCAGACTGTCACCAACAACAGCACATCCATCCGGCAGAATTATAGCTGACATCAGATTGCTTGTAAGAGCGGTTTGCCACATTTTGGGTTCCGACTCCAGGATGGATGACCTGAAGCTGTACCATCTGTTGAAATCTCCCCAGCCGTGGATGTTCCTTGCCCGGACACGCCAGTAATACATCGTTGAGTCGGCAGTCAGTATCCTGTCTAAAGTGGTGCCTGTAAAACCGTTAACATCCTCGATAATATTAGAGGGATTGCCGATAGCCAGTTGAAAGTTATACTCCAGTATTGGGGCAATTGACCAGGGTTCCTCCCATTTAAACGAAATATTGTGGTACTCATACGGTGATTCATCGAGGGGTAAAATTTTAAGTACTGCAGACGGTACCGGAGTCTCTGTGGTTTTGTAGATTTTGAAAATTCTTCCCCCGTTGGTCAGTAAATATGCAGTATTAGCATCGGCTGCAACGGGGTCCATTTTTGAGAAAGTCTGACCGAGGCTGATTCTTGCAAAATTGGCGAATTTACCGAAATTGTAGAAGAAATCGCCCTTTGAGAAGGAGATTGCAATCAGTCCGCCTGGTCTTTGATTAACGAACTTAAGATCACCATCCTGAAACACTGATCCGCCACTGTTGTCGTTATACCAGGTTGTAAATCTGCCGGATGAAGGATAATAAATCCCGAGGGAAGACGGATCCAGCGTCAGTATTCTATCGACAAACACACTAGTTTGCCATGAATTGCCACCATTTGTGGTGAAGAATGCTTTACTGTCGTAATAGTTTAGGTGGTAAATAGCCGAACCGTTCAGTTCGTCATAAAAGTCAAGGTTGGTGAAGTTGCCACCGATGAGGCCGGTATTCACAGGGGTAATTTGTTGCCAAAGAGGTGTAGTCCTGAAGAGGGAATCGGTAGTGCAAAAATATATCGTATCATGCCCCTTGAAAGCCGCCCCCCGAATCGGTTTTTGCACGGGAGTAATAATGGAACTCCATGAATTGCCCCCGTCGCCGGTTTCGAGGATCAGTCCGGCGCCACAGAGGGCAATAAATTCCGTCTCACTTCGTTGAACAAATTTTTGAACAACTCCTGTTGTTGTTGGCATTGTGCAATCGCTCCAAGTGGTTCCGCCATCAGTTGTTTTTATTATTTTCCCGTTTGTCAGACCTGCGAACCCCTTTGAACCATTCACAAAAAAGAGGGTTGATGCCTCTGCACTTCCGGGCAGAAAAAGCTGTTCGACTCTGACATCCTGAAAACCATTCTTATGGAAGGTCATGATCGCACTGCCTCGACTCACGCCGGTACTGGAAATTACGAGTTTATCCCAGGTTGTTGGAACAATCGAATTGGTTGTTACTGAATTATTTCCAAGGCGTATAACCGTAACATTTGTATCATTTAAGGAGTATCGACGAAGCTCTCTGTTCCCGGTGCCTTGATGATTAATAATCCAGATTTCATTATCGCTCACATAGGCATGACCCACATAGGTGTTTTGAGTACCACCCGGTGGAAATGATTTAATGATCTCACCTGTGGGGGAGATGAGGTGAAACCATTTGTCCTGAGTAACGATATAAAATCCATTTTCACTTTTCCCGGCATAACTGAATGCTGAGAGAGAGGAGGGGACCATGAGTTTTTCCCAGGACATTCCGTTGTTGGATGAGAAAATAATGCCCGGTGTTATAGTGGATTGCTCCCTGACGAAGAGGTATCCCCGCTCATACCGGGGAGGTGACTTTACCGCAGTATAACCCCACTCTCTTGCGTTCCATGTCAACCCAAGGTCTGAAGAAGTGAGGAAACCTCCTTCAGGCGGGAAGATAAGACCATATTTATGGTTGAAGAAAATACCATATCCAAATTTTTCACCTGACCAGAGGGTGTTGGCAAGAGTCCAGGTTTCTCCACCATTGAAGCTGTGGTAGATATACTGACTGTCCCTCACGGCGACGAGAGAATCCCTGCCGATGGAGTACATGAACATGATCCTGTCGAGCTGGCCTGTCCTTCTTCCGGTCCGCCAGGTGCTTCCGCCATCCGTGGTGATGCTGTAGTCAGGACTGTTCTGTGTATATGCAATACCGTTTAAGGAATCGCTAAAATTCGCATTCCCGACTCCAAGTCCTGCATAATAACTCGTTGCCCAGGGAATAACCACTTCGGTTCCACCCGGGGATGTTGATTGTGCTCCTGCCTGAATAAACAGGGAAAGAGAAAAAACGAAAACAAGTGTAAAAAATTTCATGTCATTATAGTGTTTAGTTTGTAAATTTAATTGAACCTCGGAACCTCAGAACCTCGGAGCTACTGAAGTACTGAAGTTCTGAATCTCTGAAACTCTATTTCAGCAGGATCATTTTGGAATACTCCCTTTTTCCGCTGAAGTTCAATGTGTAAAAATAGACGCCACTGTTCAGATTTTGGGAGTTGAAGTTGTATCTGTTCACTCCGTTTTGGGCGTTAATGATATCTGAAAAGACCTCTCTGCCTGAAATATCGAAGAGAGTCAGTTGCACATCCCTGCTTTCAGTTGTGAAAAACTCAATGACCGTGCTGTTGTTAAAGGGATTCGGAAAATTCCCGATAATATGGTTTTCGGGGAGCAGTGGACTGATCTCCTCTAATCCCGCGTACCAGGAGTCGTCGAGATTTCCTTTGTAAACACCACCTGTAGCGGTAGTGACGATAAATTTCCGTGAATCGATCATCTTTATATGATTGAAATCAGCCAGCATCCCTGTTTTTAGCAGCTTCCACGACTGACCACCATCGACTGATGTGTAGATAACACCCGAGTCACCCGCGACAATGAATTTTGTGGAATCGATACCTGTTATTGAGTTGAATCTTAAAACGGTATCTTTGAAGAGTAGCGACCATGAACCGGTGTTGTTGGTTGTTTTCATGATTCTCCCTGTTTGAGTAACGAGAATGCCGGACGAGTTGCCAAATCTCAGATACGAGGAGATGAATGGTGTAATAGCCGCTGTTTGAATCCAGGTGGCACCTCCGTCAGTCGTAAAATGGAACTGAGCGCTGTCGCGGAGAACCCAGCCGTTCAGATTGTCGATGAAATTGAGATGTGTCAACCGGGTATATGCAAAATTTCTGAGCTGCGTTTTAGTCGAACCTGTCCGCTTATAGATAATGCTCGAAGACTTGTCGCGGGGTTTTGTCAGGGAATCGGTGAGGATAAAATAACCTGTCTGCTCGCTCAATGACTGAGAACTGATTATGACTCCCGAGGTATTTGCTATAAGATCGGACCATGTCGCCCCCGAATTTGATGAGTAGAGTTCGGATTTTTCGAGAACTCTGAAACCTCTTCCGTTCGAGAGATAATACTCCCTGTTCACCCAGCCACCGTCGTAAATATACTTCCAGGATTCACCTCCATTGGTTGTTCTGGCGATGTATCCGTATGAAGCACCGTTTATGAATGGTGAATTACACGAGATGACATAATCATTTTCCGAGACGACTGTTACCGAGGATATCTTTCTGCCTCCTAAAGAGACTATGCGAGAAGTAAACTGCTGCCCTGTTGAGGCTGAATAATAGATATTTGGGCCGTCGGTAACTGCATAAAGGATGTTTGACTTTAACCAGAAGCCGTAATATCTCTTTTGTGGTTTTTTCTGAGTGTTGATATTGGTTACAGTAACTCCCGTGGGCGTAAGGGTTAAAGTTCTCATTTTACCCGTTGTGTCCATGATTAAGAGGCTGTTTTGTCCTGTTTGTTTGGTCTCCACGATATCAGTTTGTTCCCAGGTGAGGACCGGAGTCCAGGTGACTCCATTATTACCGGACGAGGTGATCAAACCACCGTCACCTGTAAACATGATGGAACTGCCATTCTGAAGCATCCCTTTGACGCTTTTTCCGAGTGTTTCGGCGTAGAAAGGTGACCAGGTAAGTCCACCGTCGGTAGTGGTGGCCACAACTCCTTTGTCCATAAGCGCCCACGCGGTGAAATATCCCGTAAACACAACACTGTTAATGTCCTCCATTCCGATTCGAACTGTCTGCCAGTGTAACCCGTTGTCATCGCTTCGGGCGAACCAGCCCTGTCTGCCGGCAACAACCAGGCTGTAGGTCGCAATTCTTTTCACAAACGAAAAATCAGCATCCGGCAGAGAGGCTACTGATACATCAGACCAGGTTGAGCCGCCATCGGTAGATTTCTTTACCATCCCGTTCCTGCCCGAAATGAAGAGTATTCCGTCGGGCCCTGAAGTTATGGCAAGAACACCCGTATTACCGGGAACGGGGACATCCGACCACGCAAGTCCCGTGTTTGTTGTCCTGAGGAGTGTCCCTCTGTTTGTGACGACAAAACCGTAATATTCATTCACAAATTCGACATCAATAAATGCACTGGTGTCTGAATAATTTATCACAGGAACCAGTTGAGGCCGTAGAGTTATCGAAAAAAGGAGTGTAAAAAATGCAAAATATTTCATCATGTCCCCCTACTTTAAATAGATCATTTTTTTTGTAAAAGAGGCACCATTCCCTCGGAGCCGGTAGAAATAGAGTCCGCTCGAGAGTTTTGATGCATTAAATATGATCTGATATTTTCCGGGTTCCACAAAACCATCCAGGGGGGTTTGTACTTTCTCACCGGTACTGCTGAAAATCTCAAGGGTGTAGGCAGCAGAAGCAGTAATTTGGAATCCGATGGTTGTCGAAGGATTAAACGGATTAGGGAAATTCTGGAAAAGGGTGTATTCATCGGGGATTTCGACGGATGGATCTTCCGGTTGAATTTCGTCATTTGAGGAACCGTAGTAGATATTACCGGCTTCAGAAACTATAATTCCTTTTCCTGAAGGAGAGAAGATGACTGATTTGATGCTTCCAAGGGCAAATCCCGTGAATGTTGAGGATATCCTGCCGTCTTCATCCAGTCTGTACAAATTACCCGAGTTGTCACCGACCCAAAAATTCTTGCCATTTGAAGTGAAAAGAGCCGAGATGTTCAGAGTATCATTCGAAAATTCGACGAGTGTGTCCATCAGTGGACCTCTGCCTGCCACAATTCTGTTTCCTTGCAGCAGAACAGCGAAGAATTTCCCCGGTACAATGATCGCGGGCATGCTCGAAAGGGATGCTGCAGACCAGATTGTCCTGTAGTTTGTCAGATTCAGATTATACTCTCTTATTTCCGATCTGGTGGCCTCGTTGTTAACTGAAGATTCAAGATGGATATAGAGCTTGTTTTTTCCTGCTTTTATTGCAGTTATCTCCAGACCTGCCACAGCCGGATTGATTTCTGTTTTTTGTGTCCATGTTCTTCCGCCGTCATTCGTCCGGAAGAGTGATCCATCACGGCATGAAATAAATCCTGTGAACTTGTCCAGGAAAGAGATTGCCGTTGCTTTTTTGTCCGCAGGGATTCCAGAACCACCGGTTAAAAACGCGCCGTTGTTATAGACAAGTACACGCCCCGAGTCGCCTGCGATGACAACTTCACCCCCTGTTTTTTGTGTAATTACGAACAGATCGGATGCCACGGGAGAGGCGACGGCCTTCCAAATTCTTCCTTCATCATCCGACACCATAACCATGCCGCCTCTCCCGATTCCCATCAAAGATTTTGCTCCGGTAAAAATATACTGATTCAAAGATGCAACACCCGGATTGACAACATACTGCCATGGCGCATTGGAGCCGGGTGAGGGGAGTGGAGCTAGAAACAGTTTACCGCCTGATGAAGGAATCAGCACTTCATTATCTACGAGTTGGAGTCCGTTCGCAATTCGGTTTTCGGGGAGTGTCTGATAGAAATATTCGCCTGAGTTGAATGGCATAGTGAACACACCGCCGAGAGTATCAATCATCATCGAATTGTTTCGCCAGTCCTGAAAGCCTTTCAAAGGGGCGTCGAATGCGAGCCTTTCATAAGTCCAGGTATTGCCCAAATCGGTGGATATCCGTCTTTCACCCTTGCTGTTTCTGATAATGATTCGTTGCCCCTCGTCTATTTCAAACCGGGTGAAATTTTCGGGGTAGGCGAGGGATTTCTGTCTGAATGTAGCACCGCCATCGGTGGAAATGGTGAAACTTCCCTGATATCCGACTGCGATAATAATTGTTGAATCGATGGTTTTAATGTCAAGGTTATCGCCTGTGTCGGGGGAGTACCAGATGTTGTTCCAGGTTTCGCCGGCGTTGGTGGTTTTAAATATTGTTCCGTAACCTCCGACTGCATAACCTGTTGTGGCGCTTGTAAAAGCAAGGGAATAAATCATTTTCCCTCTCAGAGGGTCAGCAACTTTTGTCCAGGTTCTTCCGTTGTTCGTCGAAAACGAGTACTCATTGTTTGTACTGAATGCATAAATTACGGAAGAATATTTATTGACGGTAAACTTCGTAATTTTGTAAGTCGTGGCTGAATTGCCCTGTGTCCATAGTCCGGAGAGGTTGTCTGTGTAGCCGATCATACCCGTCTCAGTGCCAACGAAGTATTTGCCGGCAGGAGTTTTTGTTGCGGCTGTTACATTGTTAGTAAAATTTGTTTGAACTGTGGAAAATGAAAGAACTTCGGCAGAGGTGCGGAGTTTGTACCAGGAGTTAAACTCACCCCAGCCCTCACCATTCCGGGCACGCACCCGCCAGAAAAAGAAGGAGGTATCTGAATTAAGATTGATAGCATATTTTGGTGAAGTAATCGAAGCATCGTCCACAATGATGTTGGAAGTGTCGCCAAGCGCGACCTGAACCTGATAATTCCGGATTGGGGAGTGAGAGTAAGGCTCGTCCCACTTCAACTCAGTTTTTTTTGGAACAAATTTTGCTCCATCTTCCGGTGACACTCTGAGAACCAGGGACGGTGTATTCGGAAGATTTGAGGGGGAAAATTTAAATATCCTCCCGTTTGAGGCTGCCAGATAGATTGCCTTGTCACTCGCCGCAAAGATGTGTCTGACTGTGACAGGTTCACCGAGAGTGACAAGCGACCAGTTGAATTTGTCTCCAAAAGTCATCAGGAAATTGCCCCTGTTGGTATATGCAGCAGCCACCCCATTTTTATTCTGGTGGGCACCCATCATAATTCCTTTTAGTGACATAATGCATCCCTGAACATTATTCCTGTACCATGCTAATCCGGCGGAGAATCTCCAGTAAATGCCAAAATTTGCAGGATCGTATGTGGCAAGGCGGGATGTCATGCTCCTCTTCCACCAGGATGAACCGCCGTTGGTGCTCGTTATCAAATGGCTTGCGAAATATTCATTTTCATAGGTGACAGAGCCGTTGAGACTATCGAAGAACTGAACACCCGTGTATCTGCCCGCCGGGAGGTCGATTCTGAAATGTTTGATTTGCTGCCATTGATGATCGGTTCCGTATAACGAGTCGGAAGTGCAGAAATAGATATTATCGCGATTGCTGTATGAGATTGAAACAATGTTTTTTTGGAATCCTGATTCCTTTCTGATCCAGTTTTCACCCCCGTCGGATGAGAAGAGCACGATACCCGCCATTCCCGCCGCAATAAATTCGTTTTCACTTCGTGCAGCAAAACAATTAATTTGGGAGTAAATTCCGGGGGTATTTACTTTTCTCCAGTTCAAACCTCCGTCTGTCGTTTTCAGGATATCACCCGATCCGGTGGCGACAAATCCGAAGGATTCATTAAGGAAAAAGAGTTTTACCGCCTCGTAATTACCCGGGAGTTTCAAATATTCGATCCTGATCCTTTTATCGTTGTACTTGTGGAAGGTAAGAACACCGTCATCGAGACTCATCCCGGTCTGTCCGAGGACAAGCTTGTCATATGTGGTCGGAACAATCTGGTTTATATAGTTGGAGGTTATTTCAAGTCTGTAACCCGTTTTTGCAGTATCCTTGAAAGACATTTTCGTGAGGTACCTGTAACCATTATCTGCCGCCCAGCCGGTGTTGTCGAGAGCCCATACTTCGGTGTCACTGATATAGCAGTAGTCGAAATTGTATTTTTGATTGGGACTGATGACGGAAGCCAGAACTGCTCCTGAATCGGAGAGTTTGTGAAATTTTTGATCATTACCAATTACCACAAAGCCGTCTCTGATTCTCTCAGCCCGGGTTATTCCACTCAGGTTATGTTTAATCTTTTTCCAGGAAATCCCATTATCCGTTGAGAAAACGATACCGGGGATTGAGGTAGTCTGTTCATAAACAAAGAGATATCCATTTGACCAGGATGGCATTTTTTTGACCGGCCCAAATTCCCATGGGAGGTCGAACCATGTCAAGCCACGGTCACTGGTAATTCTTATTCCACCAGTGGCGGGGAAAATGACACCGTGTTTTTTATTGAAGAAGAGGCAATTCGAGAAGTGTTCACTGCTTCCCATCTCATACTTAAGTTGCCAGCTCAGACCGCCGTTGTAACTGTGGAAAATATACTGACTGTCTCTTACAGCAACAAGGGTATCTTTGGCGAGTAGAAAAATTGAGAGGAATTTAGTGAGGTTCGGGGCGGGTTCCCGCTCAATCCATGTGGCACCTCCGTCGGTTGTCAGAGCAAAGGAACCGTTTTGAGTGTTGGCTGTGATACCGTTGAGTGAGTCGATAAACTGAAGCCGTCCGGCACCCAGACCCGCATAGTAAGTGGTTGACCAAGGTACCACCACTTCGGTACCTGCAGGAGACAGTTGTTGCGGAATTAGACCGGAACACATTAACAGCACCAAAACCGCAGTTTTTATAATATATTTCATATATTGCCTGCAATATCTGAATTTGCGAACGAATCTTACAGATTACCCATTCCCGTGGCAAGAGAAGAAACGGTCAAAAGTACACCTGTAAAATAAACATATTATTCAAATAAACAAGGAACGAAGGCGGGTGCGGTTTTCGTAAGCCATTATTACAATGGAAGTAACCAAAACGACCGCTACAAGTGCAATATATGAATCTCTCAGATTGACACTTCTGTAAACAGCACTTCCAAGGTTACCGATGATTACCCACTGCACAACATAGGCGAGAGTGACATTCCTGCCGGTCATGGCAAAATATTCGAGGAATGCGTTCTCTTTTGAATATTTAACTGCCATATCAATCAGGATGGCAAATCCCGCAGTAAAAGCGAGTGCCCAGGCGGCATATTCGATTCCATGATGGTAATAGCTTCGAAGTGCTGCGGCTGTTTCAATTCCATATTCGATGGTGAGGGAAACAAAACCAGCCCACACAGCTATGATGAACCACGAAATTTTAACTGTGAGATATTTTTCAGAGAACTCGCTTTTCAGGAAAAGGTATGCTGCATAACCAAAGAGGGGATAGGCGCTCCAGGGAAATACGGGGAAGTATGACCAGGGGGCATCTCCTCCCAATACCGAGGCAAAATATGCCATGGTTTTACTTCCACCGTTCAACCAGGAATTGATGAAAGGTGTAAGGAGAAGTATTGCAACCGCGAGGACCAAAGGAATCAGAAAATTAATATCAAGGATTTTTTTCAAGAGTCCAGTCAGGATTGTCGTTACACCCGCAAGAACGAGAATATCTATTCCAAAAATGAAGTCGAGCGGGTTTACCGTGGATTGTCCCGTTGCGATATGGTAGAGGAGATGGGCATTTATAGCAATATTTAGAGCAATTCCATCGGCAATAAGTTTTAGGCCGCGAATTATGGTGTGTTGCCAGTCTTTGGATGAAGCAGCAAGAAAATAACCCATTACCGTCATGAATACAGGGGCAGCAGGTGGTCCTCCGAGGAAGAGTGATATCTTTCCGATCCAACTGTTGTATATCGAAGTATCAGCAATAACCTCGGTAATGTGAACCTGAATCATAAACAAAACCGCAAGCCCCTTTAGCACATCAGCAGTAATCGATCTTTCTTTCATTCTTCTATCCGATAAATCCGTACGTAAAAGTGTTTGACAGTTGATTCGGTTATCGGGTTTAAGGGAAAGGTCATTTTAAAAGTACCATCTTCCCGGTGAGGGCTTTTCCACCGGCTGTCAGACGGTACAGAAAAACTCCGGAATTGAGTGATGAAGCATCAAAATTGTAGGTGTTGGTGCCTTTTACACCCTTGATTTCAGACTCAAACACCCTTGACCCGATTGGGGAAAATACTTCAAGCTTGCAATCTGAATGATTCGGCAGTGTAAAGTGTATGACAGTTGAGCCGTTGAAGGGGTTAGGGTAGTTCCCGAGAGTAAAAGTAACGGGAAGTTCGGGTGATTCAGCTTTTACATCCGTAAAGATAAAAGGTCGTTCACCCTTGAAAACCTCTCCCGACCCTGTGCAGACGATATAAGACAAATCAGACATAAGCGAGACTGCTGTAAAGTCTGCACCGGTTCCAAGGTTTATTTCCTGCCATGATTCGCCGTCATTTGTTGTAGCGAGCATTTTGCCTGCATTTCCGACAACGAGGGATTTCCCGTCAATGCTGTTGGAAATAGCATTCAGAGTGACTTCGGGTTGGTTATACTTAAGGGTAAAGCTAAAACCACCTGAGGAGGAGAATGCAATTTTACCATCTCCAAACGCCATGTAGCCTCGTTCACCGATGTTTGCCCCCACTGGCATGGCGTTAGTGCTGACATAGCTCGATGAAAGACCGGTTCCGCCATTATTACTCACAAGAATATCACCGGCTACACCCTGAGAAATCCACATTCTGCCTGCCTTGTCAGCATAAATATCCCATACTGACCAGGATTCGAAAATCTGAAGCTGGCTCCATGTATAACCGCCGTCATTGGTTTTATAGAGTCTTCCCCGTGGTAAACCCGGCGGAGTCGGGTAAAGATAGTAACTCAGGCAATAGCCATTCAAAGAATCTAAAAAGAGCATATCTCTGAAATAGCCATCAATATTTGTTTTTGTGGTCCAGATTTTACCACTGTCACGGCTCATCCAGGCTGACATTTCGGTGATGTATAATTTTTCAGGAGAAAGTGCCTGAAGGCTTCTAAGTCGGGTACCCCGCTTTGCAAATCTCCAGTTGGCACCGGCATCAGTGCTGACAAAAACATCCGATTCTGAATAGTAATACTGGTCATCAAAGTCGGACACAATCCCGACTTTATCATCGGCAAATTTTAAGAGTCTCAAATTTTTCCCTTTTAACAGGAGAATCAGAGGAGTCCAATTGTTACCGCTGCCATATGCTTTCGAGAGATTTGGTCCAGAACCCGCAACGAAAAACATTTTGTCCCCGGTTCTGAAAGCCGCGTTGTATCTTGCCTCAAGTGGAGCCTGATCGCCAAATCTACCGAAGCCAAGTCTGTCAGGTTTCATAATGACCAAACTTAGAGCTCCACGATCATCTGCATATACGACGGTATCCCTTCCATAATTCCAGGCTGCAATAACCGTATCTCCTTGCATGTAGTAGGTCTCATCTCCATATTTCCAATCAACTCCCCCGTTAGTGGAAGCAACAACCTGTCCCTCCCGTCCGAAAACGAATATACCGTCGAGACCATGCAGGGTGATTACACCGAAATCACAAGGTGCACTTGCTCCCGGAACCCTTGCCCAGGTGGCGCCGGCATCGAGAGTACGCAGAATAATTCCGTTATCGCAGGCAGCCCACCCTGTTTGCTGACTTGCAAATTTTATTGAATTGATGTTAAATTGTGTTGGATTCATGGCAGTCCATGAGCTTCCACCATCAGTTGATTTGATAATTGTGCCGGCTTTACCGCAGGCGAAAAGGATGGATGAATTGACTGAAGTGAGGTCAAGGAGATCGACTGTGGTACCTGAGTTAACGGGAGACCATGTATCTCCAAAATCGTCTGATTCTATTATGACACCACCATTTCCGCAAGCAAAAATTAATGAGGGAGCGGGGGAGTAAAGTTTATTAATTCCCGCGGGTACATTCCCTGTTACTGTTTGCCATGTCGTACCTCCATCGGTACTTTTTACAATTTTATTTTTATCTGTGGAGGCAATAATGAACTGTCCGTTTGCAATAACCGATGTAAAGGCATTAATTTCTTGCATCGGCTGAGTTGGAGTCAGTTGAGCTTCAGCCAAAAAATATGATATTGACAGAATAAGGAGCAGATATTTTTTCATCGTCATTTTCCCTACTTTAACAGTACAAGTTTTTTAGTAAACACGGTTCCACCGGCATTCAGGCGATACAGATAAACTCCGCTAACCATTCCGGAAGCATCCAGCGGAATCAGATGATTGCCTTCACCCAAAACACCATTATATATAGATAAAACCTTTTCGCCGAGCAAATTATAGAGATCAACCAACACTTCAGTTTCCGTTTTCAAGTAAATCGGGATAACCGTGGAGCCGTTGAAGGGATTCGGATAATTTTGGAAGAGTTGATGGCTTCCCGGGGTAGTACCGGTTTCATCACCGGCAAGGGAAGTATAAACAGTGGAGGTATCCCTTCCCACAAAAATATTGGATCCGCTACCCGCAACAATGAGATTGCCGGTCGAAGTCAAATATACTGCATTCTTTGAGTTAGTTCCGGGCAAAAGCTGGTATGAGAGTGCAGAACCATCCTTAGTGGATGTGAAAAGGGCGTTACCAAAGGACAGAATTCTGAATCTTCCGCCGGAAACATCCGTCACCCGGGGAGTACCATTCAAGTGCAAATTCAGCTCACTCCAGCTTATGCCGCTATCGGTTGAGGTCAGTCCTGAACCCGATTCTGTAAGCATAATCAATTTATTGTTGAATTTAAAGATAGCTTTGTAGTTGTCACCTGTAAAGATTTCAATGTAGTCAAAATAGTATCCAAAGTCTTCGGATCTGAACAATTTGCCATTATCTGAAGCCACGAGTACCAGTCCTCCATTTTCTGCATGTAAGGCATTCATATTACCGGAAGAGACCGGGATACTTGAAAGCCACCATGTTGCACCACCGTCAGAGGTACGGGCTATAAGGCCATTGGAACCGCATAAATATCCGTCCATTGCATTGGGGAAAGTAACAGCTTTAATTATCGAGCCTGTTAGAATTGCCGGAGTCCTTTGCCATGAATTTCCATTGTCGGAAGAGGAAAGCAGGTCGCCTGTAGCCGAGGCGACGAAAACTGTATTTGAAAAAGGATTTACTGTGCAATATTTTAAATCATCTGAAAAGGGGACGGACAGCACTTGCCATGATATTCCGAAATCAAAGGATTTTGCAATAAAACCGGAATTGCCCACAGCAAAAAGGATACCATTTGAAGATTCAGCGATCGAATTAACAGTTGCTGAAACGGGAAGCTGGTACTGGTTGAAGGTATAGATTTCCCTGCCGAGGAAAAATGTCACCCAATCGGTAAACTTACCCCAGCCAAATGCGTTTCTACCGCGAACACGCCAGTGGTATGTTTTCTCCTCCTCGAGTCCGGTTACTCTAAACCATGTTGAGTCGATTCCGGTTTGCGAGACGACAATATTGGAAGTATCACCCTTAGCAATCTCTACCTGGTACTCACCGGTTGGAACCAGAACATTGGGCTCAGTCCAGTCAAGAGAAATCTCCCTTCCTGATATGGTGGAGTTGCGATTTGGTGTGAGTCCGTAACAAATTGAGGGAGGTTCCTGTGAACTTCTTCGCGAAATGAACAATAACTCACCTGCATCGCCTGTTCCAAGCGAATAATCATTGTTGTAATAGTCGAAATCGTTCAAAGCCCTCGGTCCACCTGCGAGGAAATATTCGAACCGGGATTCAAGTGGATAGACCGGTACAATGGAACCGTAATAAGTGTCGATTATGTAGCCGGAAGTAGAATCGTTATCTATCAGTTCAAAGATGCCCCTGAAATCGGCGTCAAAAATAAGGGGCAACACCTGATGATGAAACCGTAACTTCGTGCTACCTGAGATTTGGTATGAAGCAACTCCCGGCAGAATTGAGACATCTCCACGGGGCAAACTGGCAGAACCATATGAAGTCCAGCTTTTTCCGCCATTTGTTGTGTAAAAACTGCTTTTTGTTGCACCAATATATCCGGTATTTCTGTCCCAAAATTGGACTTTATAGAGTTGCCCGGAAGATGATGTATTGAGATTCAGCGGTACAAGATTTGCAGGATTAGAGATGGTGGTAGTGTAAACCTTGCTTTCGGTGGTAATAAAGAGAGAGTCGACTTTTTTGTATTCAATACCTGTAATTTTTTCACTGATATTGGTTTTTATCAGAGTCCAGGAAGAACCCCCATTTGTGGACTTAAGAATCGAACCTCCATCACAACCGGCGAAAAGGAGTGAAGCATCCTTAAATGTTATGTCTGTGATTGCCGGATAGATATTGTTGCCGGTCGTGGATTCCCAAGTTAAACCCATGTCCGATGATTTGAAAATGATGCCATCATAACTTCCAACCAGAGTAAGACCGGGGTTAACAATTTTTACGGCAGAGAGCCTGAAGTTGCCGGGCAGTTTGCCGTTTCTGACGCTATAGAGTTTACCGGGACTCCGTTGTTGCATCATTGCGCACCCCTGATCAACATCATAAACTCCAACCAGAACAAGTCCATTATATGATTCATAGACGCCTGAAACTCTTCGCTGTTCAGGAAAGCCTGAATAAACCCAAATTCCCGAACCGGGAACAGAAATTTTGACTCCCTGCGACAAGTCAGCAGCCCATATTTCATTTTCCGAAGGAAACGCGAATCTTTTTACATCAGGACCTGTCCCGAGGTATTCCTGCTGCAAAATTTGACCATCGAGACCGGATATATACCATCTGTTTGCGGCCGTGCTTATATACACTTTCCCGTTCATTATTTTCATAAAATTGGGGGTGCTGATTGAGTCAGTAAACCGGATTTTTCTCCATGTGGCTCCTTTGTCGGGGGAGAGGACAAATCCCGATCTGCTTCCGTAACCGATGGTATAATCGCCGTAGACTCTTAACTTGCTGTTTAATCCCGCCGAATCATTGGGAAGAACCGTCCAGTTGGAGCCACCATCAACGGTAAGACGGGTTGCACCATCAGTGGTTGTGCAAACTCCCCTTAAACGGTCATAAAACACAACAGAGGCAATATCACCTGAAATTCCTCTGGCATCGTCAGTGATGCTCCAGCTTTGTGCACCATTGTAAGTGTAGATTATCTTTTTATTGACTGAGATATAGAAAAGTGTGTCGGAGGAAAACATTATAAGCTCTGCATCGCGACCCTGCCCTGAGAGTTCATTTTTTGTTTTCCATGTTCGACCTCCGTCGGTTGTTAATGCCAGGGGGATGCCGTATGAATCTGAAATCATGAATCCCCTCAAACTGTCGATGAAGCCCATGTCAGAGATCATTTCGAAGGGCGTGGAGACCCAGCTCTCATTAATATGCACCTCCGTTTGTTCCACCCTGAACTTTTGAGCATGAAGCAAAGCAGGCAGGAGAATCAAGCATAAGAGGGAGAGTACGTAAGTACTGTTCCCCGGGAACTTTCCCGGTTTTGTCCCAATGGTTGAACCGGATAATTTAGAGATTAATCTGAGATTCATACTTAGCCTTTTCATTATTGCATTATTTTAAGAGTAACATCTTCCCGGTGAGGTATTTGCCTCCCGCCTTGATCCGGTAGAAATAAACGCCTGATTCGAGCCCGGCTGCATCGTAATTGAATCTGTTCTCACCCCTGCTGCCTTTGATGTCGTTCGAAAAAACGAGTGATCCGAGTGATGAGAAAACCTCCAACCGGCAGTTGAAATCTTCAGGTAGTGTAAAGTGAATAACAGTTGAGCCATTAAAGGGGTTCGGGTAGTTTCCGAGAGTGAAAGCAACGGGAAGTTCGATATTTTCATCTTCAATGCCGGTGAAAATTTCGGGGGGATTACCTTTGTAAAACTCTCCTTTAACCGTTCCGACCACATAGGAGAAATCGGGGAGAAGAGCAACCGAGGTCAGATGTTCAGTAATGCCGCTGTTCAATTGCTGCCATGTTTCGCCCGAATTAGTCGTTGCGATGATCTTCCCGTTGTTTCCGACTACAATCGACTTTCCATCGATGCTTTTTGATCCGCCATTTAAAATGGCCCCGGGAGAATTGTAGGTTGTTGTCCAGCTTATACCTGCATCGGAAGTAAAAGAGATCCTGCCTGAACTTAAGGCCATGTAGCCCCGTTGAAGGGCGAGTCCGCCGACTAAATCTCCACCATACAGGATATGCAAGGCGTTAATATTGTATCCATGGTCTTTACTAACCATAAGAAGTGAACGGGATCCGTCCCATAACCACACCAGTCCCCCGCTTCCCACAAGTATCTCATCGTACCAATATTCGCTGGTCTGCCTGATCAGTGTCCAGGAAGTACCTCCGTTAGTAGACCGGTAAAGCCGGGATTTTATATCGTAAGGTCCCGGGAATTCAACATAATTGATCAAATATGCATTGTTGGAGTCCAGAAAGACAACATCACTTTGATAAGTGCCTGCGGAGTATTGCCTTTGCCAGGTTTTGCCGCTGTCGTCGCTGAACCAGAGCGCGAAGTCGATCATTGTTAACCTCTGTGGCGAGATAGCATGAACATTCAACAAGGGCCGGACATCAGCAGATTGTTTCCACCTTTGTCCGCCATCGGTGGTAGTGAATACGAATCCCTTGGTCCAGAATGATACATCAGGTATTTTGCCACAGACGATGCCGACATTAGAATCCGCGAATCGCATTTTCCACAGCTCGATCCCTTTTGTTGTCAACAGCAGTTGTTCCCACGCAGCGCTTTTGTTGAATGCTCTCGCAATGGAAGGGCCAACCCCGGCGACATAGAACCAGTTGTCCACGGATTTAAATGCGGCAAGGTATTTCCGGGGTGGCGGTGTTTGTCCGCCGTATTTTTTACAGAAAATGGTATCGGGCCGTATGACGCAGAGAACGATCGAACCGCCATCATCAGCGAAGAGAACCGAATCCCTGCTCTTGTGCCAGGCGGCAATAACTGTATCTCCTTGCATGTAATATGCCTGCACTTCATTTTTCCAATCGAGACCGCCATTCGTGGAAGCAAGCACCATACCGTTCCTCCCAAAAACCGTGACCATGGTATCGGAGTGGAGAGCGAGCACAGCCATGTCGAATCCGGAGGTGGAGACCTGTACGGTAGACCAGGAATTACCGCCATCGGTTGTTCCGAGCAGTGTGGCATTATCTCCAGCCACCCACCCTTTCATCTGGTTTGAGAAACTTATGTCGTTCAGGTTACTGATGCCGTGGGTCGTAACATTCCAGGTCTCGCCATTGTCCGTTGACCTTATCACAGTTCCTCCCGTACCGCACGCGAGAATGGTATTTGAATTGAGTGTCGTAATAGAGATGAGGTTGGCAGAAGTGCCGGTGGCAAGCTGGTGCCACGAAAGTCCGTTGTCCGTTGAGCGGATAACTTTACCGTTTTCGCCGCAGCCGAAGATTAGCGAATTGCCGGTGACGGTCAGTTTGTTTATCCCCGTCAGGAGAGGGTTGCTTATTTCATCCCATGTCACACCGAAGTCAGTGCTGGTAAGGAGTATGTTCTGACCTGTTGCAGCCAGAATTCTGCTGTTTGAGACGATGATCGCCCGGACGGCATGGATATCCTGAAACCTCTGCAGAGGTGTAAGTTGAGCAAATGCAGAGCTGCCCATAAAGATGAAAGCCGTTAAAATGTATTTTAACATAACAATACCTGCTGTTTTGAAGTAACACTTTTCTAAAAGTGATGAGACAAAATAGTAATATTATTCTTAATAACAATGGATGCCTGATTTTATCTTCGCATTGTCACATTCAGTGATTTTGCCCTGACCATGACATCCAAAAATACAAAACAACCGGACATAAAAAAAGGCCACCCTTTTGAGGCAGCCTTTAATAATCAAATTAAGGGATGAAAGATCAGTGTTGAGCTTCTCTTAATCTTCTGACTGTTGAGATAACGAAACCGAAAACCACAACCAAAACACCTGCCCAAACCAGATTGATCATCGGTTTGATGGATGCGTGAATTGTAAGAACCTCTTTTGGAGCCTTTTTGGCTGCATTGCCATTCTGGTCTGTAACAAGAAGAGTGGCAGTTCTGTCACCGGGATTTACGGTTTTCAGGGTAAGAGTAACTCCGAATTCCTCGACGATAACAGGATTTGCCTGCATTTTACCGGCAATTCTGGAGTAAAGGAGGTCCTTTTCGAGGGTTTTACCGTCTTTCGAAACGATTGCTCTGACGCCCATACTGAAATCAGCATCGGTTGACATGGCAGACATATCGGGTTTTATGAACTCTTTATATTTGATCTTCACACCCGAAGTGGAAATCTCTTTTCCTTCGGAAATGGTGATACCTTCAGCGCCCGCATCCTGTGATCCATCGTCGAAACCGACAGGAGCCACATAGAAATCGGAAAGAAGACCGTATTTCATATCAGGTTCCTTCATCAGGGACTGATTGAAATCGGCGATGTACATAACAGGTCTTACAACTGTAGTTGCCGAACCTGATTTCACATCGAGTCTGCAATGATATTTGGTGTGTCCATTTTCCTGGAATGGTTCGAGACCTGCAAATGTGACATCGTATCCGAGAACATTGGCAGTTTTTCCTTTTTCGAGGTCAATTTCCATTTCAGAACTGAAAGCGGATGAACCGATAACACCGAGAACGAAGAGTGCCAGACCGATATGAG
This sequence comes from Ignavibacteria bacterium, assembly GCA_017302895.1. NCBI lineage: Bacteria > Pseudomonadati > Ignavibacteriota > Ignavibacteria > Ignavibacteria bacterium. The sequence continues at coordinate 1,411,899 of JAFLBV010000001.1, forward strand.
CAACATAGGCACCGAGTTTGCTTTGGTTCCCTTTAATCACTCTGAACATCACTTCGGCATTCACAACGAGTGAGAAGACGGATGCAACAAGGAGAATAATCATCATAACCTTGTCGACGCCGCCGATGAAAATGGCAGCGGCACTGATTACAGCGGTAATTGCTCCGGTTCTTAACAGATCTTTTCTGAGCATGTCTTTATCGGTGGTTTTCCACTTCAGGATGATGCTCAATCCGTTAATCACCAGAAGAATTATCGCAAGCGGTACATGCATTGTGTTGTAGAAGTCTATTTCAACCTTCACCCCAAAGATTGGAGCCGAGGTACCGACAAAGACTATAATCGCAGACATTCCGAGAGAGAAAGCTGCCATGAAAAGGGCGAGTTCTCTTGAGAGTGTCGATTCTTCGCCAGTTTTTGATATTTGCAGAAGTGATTTCAGTCTGAAAAGCACCATGCCGATGCCAAGTGCGGTGAAGAATACTACAAAAATTACGAGGAAAATGTAAACGGCTTTTCCGGGTTCAGCAAAAGAGTGAACGGAGGAATCACCGAGAATTCCGCTTCTTGTAAGGAATGTACTGTAAACAACCAGAACAAAAGTCAGAATGGAGAGAAGGATATTTGTTATAAGGTATCTTCCACTGTTCGGGTCTTTCTTTTGGGTTCTGATCTGAACCAGCATTGTGTGAATTGCGGCTACGCTGACAATCCATGGCACAAGACTTGAGTTTTCAACGGGATCCCATGCCCAGTAACCACCCCAGCCGAGAACACCATAAGCCCAGTAACCACCGAGCATAATTCCGAGACCGAGTATGCCTGCACAACCGAGAATCCAGGGAAGAGACTGTTTCACCCAGTCCTTGTAATCATTTTTTATCAAAGCCGAGATTGCAAAAGCAAAAGGAACTGTAGTTGCGGAGAATCCTGCAAAAAGGATCGGAGGATGAATCTGCATCCAGAAGTTCTGGAGGAGAGGATTCAGACCTTTACCGTGAATCAGCACATCAGAAAGCTGATAACCTGCGCCTGTGAGATTTGCAACAAAATCTTTATCCACTTTAATATGTGTCGGGCTTCCGCCTTCATTTCCAAAAAGGAAATTCTGAACGAATCCCATTGCCTGCGCCTGAAGCAGGTTCATATCGAAGTATTTTAATTCAACAAAAGGATTGTCACCCTGCCAGATTAGGGCAAAGGGATTTTTCATAAGAGGGGAAACCATCATGAGCAGAAACGATGTGGCAAGTGTATAAACCATCATCACTCGGGGCTCGAGGTCACCTCTTTTTTCGGTGTAAGATTGCAGACCGATACCAATAAGTACAGTCATCAATATCCAGAGCATGAAGCTGCCTTCCTGTCCTGCCCAAAAAGTTGAGAGGAGCAAGCCGAGAGGAAGGTCGTCGTTGCTGTAGTTGAAGACATAGCTGTATTGGTTTTGGTGGGTAAGAATGATATATAACAGTAAAGTTGAGGCAACTATTACCATCATTGACATTGCATGATATCCCAAACGGGCATATTTCAGGAATGTCACTTGTTCCCCTCTTCTGTAACCAAAGTAGAACATGGTCATCGAGAAGAGAGAAAATACCAGGGCGAGAGTCAGTACTATACTTCCGGCCATAGTGGGTCTCCTTTCACAGGGTTCATCAAAATTTAATTATCAGGAATCTTTTTTCTTTACACCGTCAGGGTGAGTGGCACCTTCGGGGGCACCTTCCTGATATTTTGAAGGACATTTGGTAAGGATGTCTTTAGCTTCAAAAACATCACCAACATATTTTCCGGTGACCACTACACTTGTAGCGGATTCAAAATTGTTGGGGATTGCACCGCGATAGAGCACCTTCATTTCGTTTCCCTGAGCGTCTTTCATGTAGAAAGTGAAAATTTTGTCTTTATAGACATAATTTTTCTCTTTAACCCATGAACCGGTTGCGCGGATCATTTTACCCGATTCTTTCACTTTTGCGAGGCTTTCTTCATACCCGATACTGCTCTGGGTAAAGAAGTAGCCCATGAAAGCGAGGAACACCACGATGATTGCACCACCGATGACGAACCTGCCGTTTTTTTGCATAAATGTCTGGTCTGACATATTATTTCTCCTCAACTTCTTTTTTAAGTTCTTTTAATCTTTTGTCCAATGCATACAGGTAAGAGAAAATCCCTCCCCAGGTAAGCATTACTATAATAAGTACGATATAAATTGCATTTTTTTCAAGAAATTCCATATCCAAAAATCCTTAGTAAAGTTTCTGTTTTTTAATCTTGTCGAGTAAAATCATGCTTCTGGAGCCAACTCCCCACATCCAGGCATAAAGCATGCTGAAAGCTGTGAGTGAGATGTAGAAGACAACCTGCATGTTCTGATTCATCTTGAAGTTGATTACCGGACCGGCGTTGTCATCGTCAGCACTTCCGGGGTGAAGACCTGCCATAATTCGTGGCATAATGAAGATGAAAAAAGGAACGGTAACAAACACAATCAGATTGTAAACGGCTGAAAGTGTTGCCCGCTTTTCTTCATTATCGATTGCCGAACGAAGGGCAAACAGGGCACCATAGATAAGCAGGAGGGCGAAAATACTGGTCTCACGGGGATCCCAGTGCCAAAACGAACCCCATGCAAATTTTGCCCAGACGGATCCGGTTATCGTAGCGAGAATTACAAAAACCATCCCGATCTGAATCGAAGTGTAAGCTTTCATATCGTCTTCGATATTCTTCTTGCGAAGATATTTTATACTGTAAATGGTTGCCATTAAAAACGCAACCACCGAAAGCCACGAACTCGGTACATGGAAGAAAATTATCTTGGCATTTTCACCAAGACCCATAATGAACGGGAATTCATACCACGCTGAGGGTTTTGCAACTATCGGAAATGTAATTCCTGCAACAATTACATAAGCCATAAGGAAAAACAGCAGGATTTGATACCACTTTGTATGTACGATACTCTTCATTTTATCTCGAAAAAATAAAAATATTCAGTCTAAAAAGGTAATCTTTATTTTGTAAAAGGTCAAATTAAAATTTCTTAAGATTAATTTGTTTTACGATGTATAATATAATGGAAAATCGGTTAGATTAAAATGCAATAAATATATGATAACGACATTTATTATTTACACTATTTTTTAGATTTAAATCCGGGGGCACAAAAACAAACAAAAAAGGCTGAATCTTGCGATCCAGCCTTTTAAAACTCTTAAAAGAGAAATTATCTTACAGCGATTTTTTTCTCTCTGACAAGCTGTGCGATAACAGCAGTACCATTTTTTGCAATGGTTTTGATTGCTTTAGCGGTGAGCTTCACTGTAACAAACCTGTTAAGTTCCTGAACCCAAATTCTCTTTTTCTGGAGATTTGGAAGGAATCTTCTTTTGGTGTGATTGTGAGCGTGCGAAATGCTGCTGCCGTACTTTGGTTTTATTCCGGTAACCTGGCATGTTCTTGACATAACTATAGACTCCTGGCTCTTGCTCATAAAAATTGAAAAACAGTTTGGTAATATACGGGATAGAAACGAGAAACGCAAAAAGAAAAATAAATCTTTTCTTTGAGGAGCTTCGGAACTTCGGAACCTCGGCGACTCTGAGGTACTGAAGTTCTGAATCTCTGAAGTTCTACTATAGCGTTCTTGCTATAAACTCTTTAATGATCTCGTCATCGGAGGCAAGGAGCTCGGCGGGAGTGCCGGTGAAGTAGATTTTGCCTTCGTGTGCCATCGCGACGCGCTCGGCGACGATTCTTACACTGATCATATCGTGGGTGACGACGATGGAGGTTACATTCAGTTTTACGCTGAGGTCTTTGATGAGGTTGTCGATTGACTCGCTCATGATGGGGTCGAGTCCGGTTGTGGGTTCGTCGTAAAGGATATATTCAGGATTAGTGATGAGGGCACGGGCAAGTCCGACTCTTTTTCGCATGCCACCGGAGAGTTCCGCGGGTTTTTGTGCTTCTATTCCGGGCAAGCCGACAAGTTCGAGTTTTTCTGCAACAAGGTCGTCGACCTGAGCTTTTGTATATTTTCTGTTTCCTTCGATGAGCGGGAGGGAGACATTTTCACCAACGGTCATTGAATCAAAAAGGGCAGCACCCTGGAAAAGGAAGCCGAACTTTTTGCGGAGTTCGTAAAGTTCTTTTTCTTTGATTTTATTAATATCGTAGCCTTCGACAGTCACGGTGCCTGAATCGGGTTTCAAGAGTCCAATAATGTGTTTGAGCAGTACTGATTTTCCACACCCTGACCTGCCGATAATTGCGAGTGCCTCTCCTTTGTTGATCTTGAGGCTAAGTCCCTTCAAAACCTGGTTGTCACCGAAATTCTTGTAAATATTGTCGAGCTCAATCATGGTTGTACTTCATATTCTGACAAAATTTTTGCCGGGTAACTGCCTGATCAATCCCTTGAATTCGAGTTGCAGCAGGTTAATTAGGCATTCTGAAACATTCAAGCCTGTAAGGGATGCAATTTCATCAATATGGAGCGGCTGGAATTCGATAGAACTGTAGAGTTTCTCTTCAAACATCGAGAGTTCCTCCAAAACAGGTTCACTCTTTGGCGTTACCGCTGCGTTGAGGGGTTTTATGTTTAATTCGTCAAGGATGTCTTTGACTTCGATTACAAGTTTGGCTTCACCCCGTTGGATCAAGCGGTTAGTTCCACCCGACTTGGCAGAGTTGATATTGCCGGGGATTGCGAAAACTGCTTTTCCCTGATCAATGGCAAATTCAGCGGTAAGGAGTGCTCCCCCTTTTTCGGCAGCCTCGACGACGAGAGTACCGAGTGAAAAACCGCTGATAATACGGTTTCTTGCGGGGAAGTTGATGGCATCGGGCTTAGTATCGGGGGCATATTCGGTTATTATCGCACCTGATGAGGCGATTTCTTTCGCAAGTTTTTTGTTTTCTGCGGGATAGATGTTTTTGAATCCACTTCCGAGGACAGCGATTGTTCTTCCGCCTGCCGAAAGGGCGGATTTATGGGAAGTGGTATCGATTCCCCGTGCAAGACCGCTGACCACGGTAAAACCTTCCTTCACGATACCTTTTGAAATGTCAGATGTTGCCTTTAAACCGTAAGGGGTTGGGGTTCTTGTGCCGACAATACCGAGGGATTTTTTATCCTGCTCGAGAATTTCGCCGATTACATATATAAGAATTGGAGAATCGTAAATATTAACAAGCTGCTGAGGATACGACTCTGAGCCGTAAGCTGCTATCCAGCCGAATGAAGTTACATAATCGTAATCTTTTTTGTAACCGGAATCGAAATCGCCGGTTTTTACACCTTCCAGAAAACCTTTATAAGCTGAATCGGAGAGTTTGACGCTTTTGGCAACTTCTTTAGCAGGGCTTTCTATTGTTTTTACTCCGGTGCCATAGATATCGAGCATCGCCTTTACAGTAACGATCCCGATTTGTTTGCAGTTGAGCAACCTTCGAAGAGCAATGAATTCTTCAATCGGGATTGATTTCATTATTGTGTCAAACTGTTACGGAGATTTTATCGACAACACCAACGATTATCGTGTGGACGGGGGATTTTTTATTGTTAATAATTTGCTGTACAGCATCGCCTTCCTGAGTGACCATCACGATATCACCGGGACCGGCAGAAACATAATCGATGGCGATGATGTCTTTGTTGTCCATGAAGTTCCCCTCGAGGTCAATTTTACGGACAAGGAGGAGTTTTTGACCCGTCAGTTCCTTATTTTTAACTGAAGAGACTACATTTCCATGAACCTTTGCGAGGAACATCTAAGGGCTACTCTTTAACTTCGTTCTCTGCTTTGCCCTTTTTGCGAAAAAGAATGGCAACGGGAAGAATAAGAACATAAGCTGCCACGAGGATAAGGGGAGCAGAGACGAGAGAAGCAGGATTATCCCACGGTTTTTGTGAAAGGAGGACAAAACCTATAATAAGAGCCACAATACCTGATGCGAGAAGGAGATAGTTGACGGTATCGAAATAGATGTTAAAGGGGGAAGGGCTTTTCCATAAAGGAACCTGCCTTGAAGAAGATCTGCTTGAAGTAGATTTTCCTTGAATTTTTTTTGCCATGATTGAATCCTAAATTATAAAAAGCCCGGCAAGGGGGATCGCCGGGCAACTTAACTGGTTCACCAGTCAGGGGAAGAACTGGTGAACAAATCCGTTAGATAAATAATTCTAATTGCCCCGGAAATATATGCAAGTTGGGGTAACTATGCAAACTATTTAATTACAGCTTATTTAGTGATCTGATAAACTATTTTACGGATGGTATCGAATTGCAAGTAAGGGTATTCCTCACGGATGGTATCGATAGCATCACCGGCAGAAACTTTACCAGCTCTAAGTTGTTTAAATTTCTTTCTGATCTGATAATCGCGAACCGATTTTTCATCAATCAAGCTGTGGCTCGAAAGGAGTTCGTAAATTTCGTCTGAGATAAGATCAGATAACGGGTTTTCGATTTTTGCAACTACGCTTTTCATCGCTACTCCAATGAATTAGTGAATAAATATTAATAAACGCAAAAAGTAACAATCAACGCCTGGTGTGGCAGTCCTGTCGTTATTAATTAAAGGTGTAGCTAAGAAATTATAAAGGCTCCAAATTTTTCTCTTGCAAAATACGGCTTTTTTTCAATTTACCAAAATATTTGGCGAAAAAAAGAAGTTGTAACACATAAATGTTAGTTCTGTCACATCACTCGTACGGTCTGTAATGTATTAGACCAAATAAGATGGGAAAAAGTTCCCAAAAAATCAGGGAGATTTAAATCAGGGTAAAAAACTATTGGCTGAACTCTATGAGGAAGAGGGAGTCCAGGTCCAGGTCTGATTTTTTTGTGAGGGCTTTTGTTGCAAGTTTATCCACATACTCATTCCATTTGACGCCCGAATGAGCTTTTACTTTATTCCAGTTCACGGCAACTTTTGTCTTACTGAGTGACTGGAGATAAAACTGTGAGACAGGGGCTTTGGCGTTGTATCTGCCTGTAGCTATTTTCCCGATGAGATCAAGATCATAATGAAGTGTTGCCTCACTGATGTTCATTGAGTCGCATTTGACAAGTGCATGAATCACAGCAGTAAATTCACCGATTATCTGCCATGAGGATGTATGTTCCTCATTTGTTACGAGCCCGGCGGCTTCAAATTTTTTCTCCCCGTTCTGCAGAATAACATATGCCCAGGCAGCAGAAGTACCATTGAAAGAGCCGTCTGTATAGATGTGCCAGCCTGCAAGATCGGGTACCACTTCTTCATTCAACTGCGGTTCAATAATCGTTTGGTAGAGTTGATTAGCAAGGGGGTCAGAAGTTTTGTCGGTTGTAATTTTGAATGTCCCTTTTTTAGGGCTGAACCAGATGCTTACGCCGCCGATTCTTTTTCCACCTGATTCCAGAGTTAGAAAGGCGTGATAGATGTTTTTGGGATTCAGTCCGGACGACAGGGTTACAGGCAAATCCATATCCTCAATTTCGAGGGCAAGAAGTGCCGCGATCTCATCACATTTTGCGAGGAGGATTTCATCGTAAGGGTGCGATTTGTTAAAAAGAGAGTCCAATGTCGAGTATCAGTTGTGATTTACCATTTTCATCGAAAGCTATTTCAGCTCTAGCGACATTATAAGGAAGCACCGAGATGGTGACACCGAAACCGTACCCTTTTTGCATTCTGTCGAGCAGATATCCGCTTCCGGAGGGTCGGGATATTCCAAGATCTACAAATGCCTGAAAACCAACGCTGACTCTGTAACGGGTCAGGCTCTTGGGTATAACGGGCAGTTTGAACTCAATCGGAAAATCCTCGAGAACATTGAACCAGGTTTCGAAAGAGCCGGTTATCAGTCCGTTTCCTTCAAGATGGTCATTGTAGTGACCGCGGACCCGGTCATCGACACCAAGAATAGAGATATCGTAAAACGGGATGTTTTTCCCGAATGCTTCCCTCATCGCCAGCCGCAACTTCCCGTAGAAAATTCCGCTTAGATGTCTGTAATTTCTTACATCGAAAGAAAGGATACTGTAATCGACTTCACTGTTGCCGATTCCTTTATAAGTGAAATCGGTACCAAACCATAAACCACTCGTCGGGGCGATATTCAGGTTTCGGGTGTCATAATTATATCTGAAGGAGATGAATCCGTAACGGTCAATGTTGGAAGAGGAGGCGTTTATTCCTGGTATATAAAGAGGGGTTTCGATATAATTGTAACCTGCGGTGACTGAAACCCTGTGAAAAAGAGAGAATCTTTTACCAAGAGAAACTGCAGCTCTAAGCACCTGTTGTTTAAAGGACTCGCCATAGACAATTTCCGCAACATCGCTTTTGTTTTTTCTTGTGGTATAACTGACATCCGTTTGGAGGGAAATCTGCTGATCGCGAAGAAAATAAGGGATATTGTAGTTGAGCGAATAACCGGGGTCATAGCCAAGTTTAGCCCTGCCCGAGAGGAGTTCGTTTCTTCCCCTGAAATTGAAAATCTTTACATCGAGACCGAAAGAGAGTTTTGTCCAGTCTTTGTCGTTTCTGTCGACAAAAGGGATCGGGTAGATATACCAGCTCTCTTTCACTGCAATTGTGAGGAGATTTAGGGAATCCTGTTTTGTCAGAATCATGTCAACGGAAGTGAAGAGCTGCAGGCTGTATATTCGTTTCCGGTTGTACTCCAGTATCAGGGAATCAATTTCATCTCCGGGACCAAACCCGAGTTCGGCGAGGATGATATCGTCGTCGGTGATATCATTTCCTGTAATTGAAATGGAATCAACTCTGAAGATACCTGTGGCCGAAGTATCCTGACTTAACAGGGACCCGGAAAAGAGGAAAACAAAAAAAAGTGTCAGCGAGGCTTTAATCAACCGATAGCACCAAATGATTGCACAACTTTTTGATTGCTTTTGCAAAAACGATATTCTATAGCTATACATTGATCCTGTATCGTTATGATACCGGCTTCCGCTGCAGGGGCAACTGCCTCGTCGTTTCTGATTCCAAGCTGTAGCCAAAGAGCTTTCGGTTTTACGGCAAGGACATCATCCATGATTTCAGGGATTCTGTTCGAATTCATAAAAACATCCACGATATCGATATCACCCGGGACATCCGTGAGAGAAGGGTAGACTTTTATTCCTGCCATCTCTTTCAAATGCGGATGGACTCCGGAGACATGGTAGCCTTCGTTTTTCAGCATAAGCGCTATGCGTCCGCTGTCTCTTCCCGGTTTGTCGGAGATTCCGACTATGCAGATGTGTTTTGATGTCTTAAGAAGATTACAGATATCCATTAGCTTCACCATTAATTAAAATCCAAATATAATAATTGTGGATCATTAAAGAGGTGTAAATAGTTGTTAACAGAAAAGAGAGTTGTGAATTATGAGTTATTGGTTATGAGTTTTTCTTATTAAAAAGAAGAAGGCTGCCTTTTTGAGACAGCCTTCTAAAGTGCTTCATAAGAGATTACATGTATTCTTCAATCGGTGTACATGTGCAAACAAGGTTTCTGTCACCGAGGGCGGAGTTTATCCTTTTTACGGTTGGCCAGAATTTTCCCGCTTTCAGAGACGGAATCGGGAAGGCAGCTTTTTCTCTGCTGTATGAATGGTTCCAATCGTCAGTCATCAATTCCAGTTGGGTGTGAGGAGAGTTCTTCAGAACATTGTCGTTAACATCAGCGATGCCTTTTTCGATTTCCGCTATTTCTTCACGGATGGCGATCATCGCGTTGATGAATCTGTCGAGTTCGTAGAGTGACTCACTTTCCGTAGGTTCAACCATAAGAGTACCGGCTACAGGGAAGGAAACAGTCGGTGCGTGGAAGCTATAGTCCATCAGTCTTTTAGCCATGTCCTCCACTTCAATATGTGCTGAGTGTTTGAACTCCCTCATATCGAGGATCATCTCATGGGCGACTCTTCCGTTTTTGCCTGAATAGAGGGTTTTGTAGTAACCGTCAAGTTTCGATTTGATATAATTGGCGTTCAGAATTGCGATTTTTGTCGCATTTGTGATACCCTCGGAACCGAGCATCTTTATATATCCGAGAGAAATTACGAGTATAAGTGCACTTCCAAATGGAGCTGCAGAAATTGCCGTTACGCCGTTCTCTCCGCCTGTCTTGACGACAGAATGGGAGGGAAGGAAGGGTTTCAGTTGCTCTGCACAGCAGATAGGTCCGACACCGGGACCACCGCCACCGTGAGGAATGGCAAATGTTTTATGCAGGTTCAGATGACATACATCAGCACCGATGGTTGCTGGTGAAGTCAGTCCCACTTGTGCATTCATGTTTGCACCGTCCATGTAAACCTGACCGCCAAATTTATGAATCACTTCGCAAATTTCGATAATCGATTCCTCAAATACGCCGTGCGTCGAGGGGTAGGTAACCATGAGTGCAGCCAGCACATCCTTGTTTTGTTCAGCTTTGGCTTTCAGGTCTTCCATTTCGATGTTGCCGTGATCATCGCAATTTACTACGACAACACTCATGCCTGCCATTACAGCGCTTGCGGGGTTTGTACCGTGGGCTGAGGAAGGAATGAGTACCACATTTCTTTGTAAATCGCCTCTGCTTAGATGATATTCCCTGATGACCATGAGTCCGGCATATTCGCCTTGTGCACCCGAATTTGGTTGAAGCGAAACGCCCGGGAAGCCTGTAATATCTGCAAGATGAGCGGAAAGATCATCTATGATTTGCCTGTAACCTTCCACCTGATAAGCCGGAGCAAACGGGTGAATCGATGCAAATTCAGGCAAAGTTATTCCGATCATTTCACTTGTTGCATTCAGTTTCATCGTGCATGATCCGAGTGGAATCATCGAATGAGCGAGGGAAAGGTCTTTGTTTTCGAGTTTTTTTACATAGCGAAGAAACTCAGTTTCCGAATGATATTTTTTGAATACAGGATGAGTTAGGTACTCTGAAGTTCTTGCGAACGGAGCAGAGTATTCTTCAGGTACCAGATCCTTCAATTCAGAAAGATTGAGTTTGAAATCGTTCATTTCGAAAGCTGTTGTGAAAGCGGAGATAATCTCTATCAGATCCATAATTTTGGTGGTCTGATGTAGAGAGATACCTACATTTCCATTTTCAAACCAGCGGAAATTCAGATTGAGGCTTTCTGATTCAGTTCTAAGTTTCGCAGCCTGAGCCGGGGTCATTTCGATATGTAGTGTATCGAAATAGGTTGTATTGGTTTGTTTGAATCCGAGATCCTTTAGCGCAAGATCCAGCAAACCCGTAAAGCTGTGTATCCTTGAAGCGATCTGGCGAATGCCTTCAGCTCCGTGATAAACAGCATACATCGAAGCAGTTATGGCGAGAAGAACCTGAGCTGTGCAGATGTTGCTTGTTGCTTTTTCTCTTCTGATATGCTGTTCTCTTGTTTGCAACGCCATTCTGAAGGCGAGGTTTCCGGCTGAGTCAGTGGATGCACCGATAATTCTACCGGGGATTACTCTCTTATACTTGTCTGAACAGGCAAAGAAAGCTGCGTGTGGACCACCAAAACCCATCGGAACGCCAAATCTTTGAGACGAACCCACAGCTACATCGGCTCCAAATTCACCGGGAGGTGTCAGTAGTGCGAGGGACATCAGATCGGTTGCTACGACAGAAGAGATATTCAGAGCTTTTGCTTTACTGATAAAATCTGAGTAATCCTTCACTTCACCTTTACCTGAAGGGTACTGGAGTATCAATCCAAAATAAGAATCATCGAGAGAAGTTGAAGCAAAATCACCGCTTACGAGTTCGATGTTCTTTGGAATTGCACGAGTTCTTAAAACCTCGAGAGTCTGTGGAAATATGTCGATATCGACAAAGAATTTAGTCGCGGATTTGTTTGTTTTGTTGGCAAAAAGCATCAGCATAGCTTCGGATGCTGCAGTTCCCTCATCCAATAATGAAGCGTTAGCAATCGGGAGAGCTGTTAAATCTGAGACCATTGTCTGAAAATTCATTAGAGCTTCGAGTCTGCCCTGTGCGATTTCAGCCTGATATGGAGTATATTGTGTGTACCAGCCCGGATTTTCGAGGATATTTCTTAAAATAACCGCGGGAGTTACAGTCGGATAGTATCCCATACCAATGTATGATTTTGCAATTATGTTCTTTTTACCTGCATTTCTTAAGTACTCAAGGTATCCGTTTTCAGTCAGGGCATCAAAGTGGGGAAGTGGTTCTTTTAGTCTGATATGAGCGGGGATGGTTTCATCAATCAACTGGTCAACTGATTCAACTCCTGTTTCATCCAACATCAATTTTATTTCATGTTCATTGGGTCCGATATGTCGTTTTTCAAATTTATCGAAAATTTCAAATGTCTTCATTGTGGCTGTGCCTGTGTTATATAGAATTTAAAAAATATCAACATTAAAATTAATGAAATCAGGGGGAATAAACTGCAAAGAGGGAAAACGGGACTTATTAATTATTAGTTATGATGTATGATTTGGTTGAGTGAATTGGTGCGACTCCAATTAAATTTTATATATCTCATGCATTCAGTGTGTGAAGTCGATTCGGATAATTCAGGTGAAGAAAAATTGATATATTTGAGGTTAAGGTTTGCTGATTGCAGACAGATTCCAAAACAATTCGACAGCAATAAAATGAAAACAGCAATTTTAAGTCTGGCAATACTGATTATGATGTTTCAAACAAATAATGGACAGAAAAACAATTTGAATAACGCGGACAACCCTTTTTTCAAAGAGTGGAAAACCCCTTTTGGCACTCCACCTTTTACAGAGATAAAACTCGAACATTACCTTCCCGCTTATGAGGAGGGGATAAAACAACAAACGATTGAAATTGAGAAGATTGTATCCAACAGGGAAACACCTGTTTTTAAGAACACAATCGAGGCTATGGAGCTTTCAGGTTCACTTCTTTCCAAAGTTGACCGTGTGTTTCAAAATCTCGTCTCAGTGATTACAAATGCGGAAATGCAGGTGTTATCGGAGAAGTTTGCGATTATGCTTGCAAAACACAGGGATGATATTTATCTGAATGATAAACTTTTCAAGAGAATCAAGACTGTTTATGACAATCGCGATAAAGAAAAGCTGACTGAAGAGCAATCGATCCTCCTTAAAAATTATTACCTCGATTTTCTAAGAGGTGGTGCCAACCTCAATGAAGCCCAGAAGACAAAACTAAGAGCGATCAACGAGGAGCTTTCAAAACTAAATGTACTTTACGGTGACAATGTCAGAAAAGAGAATGGCAAGTTTAACCTGACTGTTGATAAAGAAGCTGATCTGGCTGGTTTGTCACAGGATATGATTTCCGCTGCATCTGAAAAAGCAAATGCCAAGGGATTGAAGGGGAAATGGGTATTTACGATTGACAAACCGACACTTCTCCCTTTTCTTCAGTTTTCCCAAAACAGGGATTTACGCGAAAAGATGTATAAAGCCTATGTGAACAGAGGAAACAATAACGACGAACTCGACAACAAGAAAGTGCTCTCCAGAATTGTTTCGCTCAGGGTGCAGAAAGCAAACCTCCTCGGTTACAAAAACTGGGCTGATTTTGTTCTCGAGAAGAAAATGGCTAAAACGCCCGAAAATGCGTATAAATTTTTGTATGATGTTTGGAAACCGACGCTGAAACGGGCTCAGTCCGAGGTTGATGAAATGCAGAAAATCATCGACAAAGAAGGTGGTAAATTCAAACTTCAGCCATGGGACTGGTGGTTTTATGCCGAGAATGTAAAAAAAGCCAAATATGATCTCGATGAGGAAATGCTGAGGCCCTACTTCAAACTGGAAAATGTTCTCAATGGCGTATTCGCTGTTTCCACAAAGCTTTTTGGAATTCAGTTTGTACCAAGACCTGATATTGAAGTGTATCATCCTGAAGTAAAGGCATTCGAAGTAAGGGAAGCCTCGGGAAAGCATATCGGAATTTTATATACCGATTACTATCCAAGGGACAGCAAGACAAACGGTGCATGGTGCGAGAATTTCAGGCTTCAGAGCAACATTAACGGGAATTTCATTGCTCCTGTTATCTATAATGTAGGGAATTTCTCAAAGCCAACTGCGGACAAACCTGCTTTAATCAGTCTGGATGAGGTCAGGACGCTGTTTCATGAATTTGGTCATGCCCTGCATTTCCTTCTTGCGAATGTAACTTATCCGGGTTCCTCATCTGTTCCTGCTGATTTTGTTGAATTGCCTTCACAGATTATGGAGAAATGGGCTCTTCAACCTGAGGTGTTAAGGATGTATGCGAAGCACTACTCCACAGGGAAGGCGATACCGGATTCCCTGATTACGAAAATTGATAAAGCCGGAAAGTTTAATCAGGGCTTTGAAACAGGTGAATATATTGCCGCATCGATTCTTGATCTCGACTGGCATACCCTCACCGATCCTTCTGAAAAAGATGTAGCTGCTTTTGAGAAACAGTCTTTGGCAAAAATGGGCATTCTACCCGAATTTCTTCCAAGATACATGACTACAAACTTTCTTCATATCGCTGTTTGGGGATATGAGGCGGGATACTACAGTTATCTTTGGGCTGCTGTTTTGGATGCAGATGCCTTCGAAGCGTTTGAAGAAAAAGGGATCTTTGATCAAAAAACTGCATCAGACTACAGAAAATATATCCTTGAACCTCTTGGAAGTGTCGATTTAATGGGAAATTACAAGAAATTCCGAGGCAGAGAACCAAAAGTTGATGCTCTGCTAAAATCGAGAGGGTTGGAGTAGATTGGGAGTAACTAAATATGCCTGAAATTTCTCGCTTTTATGGGATCATTATAACCATGTACTATAATGATCATAATCCCCCACATTTTCATGCCAGATATGGAGATGACGTTGTTCTGATTTCAATCGAAGATTTGGAAATTATTGAAGGAAATTTTCCGAGTAGAGCGTCTAATATGGTGTTGGAATGGGCAAAGAAAAATAAAAGTAAGCTACAAGAAAACTGGGATAACATTAGAAATGAAAAACCTGTCTTTAGAATCGACCCATTAGTTTAGGAGGAGCCATGTATTACGATGTAAAAATTGCCAAATATATTGATGAGTACAAAATTCACATTGAATTTGAAGACGGAACTTCAGGGGTTGTTGACCTGAGAATCTTTATTGGGAAAGGCGAAATGTCTAAAAGTCTGAAAAGTTTTGAATATTTTAAGACATTTTCGGTCAATGAGGATTTGGGGACCATCTGTTGGGACAACGGTTATGACATTGCCCCCGAAACTCTTTATTTTCTGCTGACCGGAAGGCATAATTATAAGTCAGGACTTCCCGACTATATCTCCGGTTTTGTAACTAAGCAGTAATCAAGAGAAGTTTTGGCGAGAGAAATCTCCTGTAAAAGCTTCTGAAAAATTTCATGAACGGGCAGAATCTCCTTAACCAAACCGGAGCTCTGCCCGGCTTCGAACTGTCCTTCTTCGTAGTTCCCTTCGAAGATTCCCAGCATTTCCCGTTTCCTGCCGAGAGCTTCGATGATTTCCTCTTTGGTAGCCCCTTTTTTCTCGAGTTCGAGAACCTGCAGTGAAAACGGATTTTTGATCATTCTTGCGAGTCCTGCATTTCGGAGTCCGAGGATTGTTCCGTTATCTGAAGCTTCAATCACCATCTGTTTATAAAGAGGATGAGCAGAAGATTCAAGTGATGCGGCAAAGAGAGTCCCAATTTGCACACCGGATGCTCCGAGAGCTAGGCAGGCAGCTACTTGGCGACCGTCAGCAATTCCCCCTGCAGCGATAACAGGGATTTTTAACGCATCAACCAGTTGTGGAATCAGGCAGAGAGTGGTTATTTCATCTGGTCCGTTGTGCCCTCCGGCTTCCACTCCTTCACCAACAACGGCATCGCAACCGACTTCCTGGGATTTGAGTCCCTGCTTTATGTTAGAAACCACATGGATAACCTTGGCGCCATTTGATTTCAATCTTTCGATATGTCGCCCTGGGTGACCCGCAGAAGTAAAGACAATTTTCACATCTTCTTCAAGCACCACATCCACAAGAGCTGAAATATCCTCTCTGAGTTGCGGGAGGTTAACTCCGAAAGGTTTTGAAGTGGCGGCCCTGCATTTTCGAATATGTTCTCTCAGAAGGTCAGGTTTCATTGAGCCTGCACCGATGAGACCGAGTCCGCCGTTTTCTGATACTGCGGATGCGAGCTTCCAGCCGGAGACCCAAACCATGCCACCGGAGATTATGGGGAGAGAGATGTTAAAAAGTTTTGTGATGTTTGTTTGAATTGTCATTTTATTTCAAGGAATTTTACGAAATTTATTAGTTAAAATAATATTTATTCTCAAATACGAGGATATCATCGGACTGATCTCCATTCCTTCTTTCTTTATGCGTCTCAAATTCCTTCAAAACAAGGATAATTACATCTGGTTGATACTTGTTCTGGCTCTCGTTTTGAGGTTGGGAGCGTTTTTTTCGTTTCAGCCTTGGGACCCGATTACACAAAACGAAGTTGTTCTCAGATTCGATGCTGCTCAATATCATTCACTGGCAGTAAGTCTTACCGAGGGACATTATCAGGGAAACGCTTTTTGGGCGCCTGGTTATCCATTTTTTGCTGCCCTGGTCTACCACATTTTTGGTCCAAAACCTTGGGCTGTTTTGATGCTAAATTGTTTTATTGGGTTAATTTCAGTCTTTCTTCTTGAGAAAATGGGAACAAAGTTTTTCGGAAAGAAGACCGGACTTCTCGTAGCTCTTTTGATGGCGATTGAGCCTCATCAAATAATGTACTCTCAGATGTTTTATACAGAGAATTTGTTTATTCCGCTATTATTGGCTTCTGCTTTCTGTTTACTGCTTTATGTCGAGAAATCAGAGATCAACAAACTGATATTATCGGCTTTTTTCCTGGCATTATGTGTTTATATCAGACCCGCAGCAAATTACCTTGTCATTGTTTGGGCGGGATTTCTGCTGTATCATTTTGGCAAAAAGTGGAAGGAGGGGGGGAAGGCGGCTTCAATTTTGGCCGGAGTAATGCTACTTATTCTTTCACCCTGGTTAATAAGAAATTATGTGCTTTACGGTTACTTCGGACATACAACTAACGGTGGATTCAATGTCGCATATATATTCGCAAGTTCGATCTATGAAAATCAGTATGGGATGACAAAGGATTCAAGTCTCGCAATTCTTCAGGACAGGGTTCAAAAATCAGGAAAAGACCTCAGCAATCCATTTATTTTGGATCAGGTCGAGGCAGAAGTCGGTTGGCAAGTTATAAAATCCCATCCGAAGGAGTACCTTGTTAATCACTTTTTTGGCAGTACAAATATTTACTTCTCACTTTCAACTAATCTTCTTGCAGAAATATTGCATATCAAGGATCAGCTTCTCGTTCAGCCGAAAGGAAGCCCTGCTTACAATCATATAGATGAATTTCTTGAGAGAAAGGCAACTCCTTTGGTGGTAGCGGGTGCCTTTATTTTGTTGTATATGACTGTTATATATTCGTTTGTTCTTCGCGGAATCCTGGTAATGTACAAAGATGGACAGAAGGAGATTCTTTTCTTTTTACTCCTGACAATTCTCTATTTTACTTTAATAATTGGTCCTTTAGGTGGAAGTGTCAGGTTCAAGGTGCCGATTACTCCCTTCTACCTGATTATTGCTGCAGTTGGAATGATCAAGTCTTTCCCCCTGATATCATTTTGGTCGAAAAAGGAGAAAGCCTGAATATAGCGATCAGAAATTTGGTTACAAAGCAAAAAAATAAATATCTTTGTTGTTCATTTAAAAAAAATTCTTCATGCGAGCAATAATACCGGTAGCCGGCATCGGCAGCCGATTAAAACCACATACCAATACGATTCCAAAAGTGCTTCTTACCGTAGGTGACAAGCCAATTCTTGGTCATATCCTGCAGAAGCTGCTTGATTCAGGGATTCATGAAGCCACCTTTGTTACGGGTCATCTCGGCGGAATGATAAAACATTATGTCGAGAAAAACTTTCCGATGATTGATTCTATCTTCGTTGAGCAAAAGAAGCAGGAGGGTCTCGGTCACGCGATATATCAGGCTGCGCATACTTTTGGCAACGATGAAATATTTATAATTCTCGGTGATACAATATTTGATGTCGATCTGGATAAGGTTTTCTCATTGGGAGCAAGTGCATTAGGGCTTAAATATGTAGACGACCCCCGCAGGTTTGGTGTCGCAATAATTGAGGACGGAGAAATTAAACAGCTTGTTGAAAAGCCGGAAGTTCCACCTTCAAACATGGCTATTGTGGGTTTGTATTACATAAGGAATTCGGAAAAACTTGCAGAGTGTCTCAAGCACAACATCGACAAAGATATCCGCACCCGTGGTGAATTCCAGTTGACGGACGCACTTCAGATGATGCTCGATCAGGGAGAGAAAATGGTGCCATTCACTGTGGATGGCTGGTATGATTGCGGTAAACCTGAAACTTTATTGGAGACAAACAGGTTTTTATTATCGAAGCACCATGATTCAAACGGGAGTGGCAAAGTTGTTATTAACCCGCCATGCTACATACATCCCAGCGCAGTAATTATAAATTCCGTTGTCGGACCCTTTGTTACCATTTCAGAGGGGGTAAAAATTTCGGAGTCGGTAGTAAAAAATTCTATTATAGGACCCCATGCCGAGGTGGAGAGATGTATCTTTGAAGATTCTCTGATCGGTGCAAATTCATTTTTGCGGGGAAAATACACCCGGGTAAATACCGGTGATTCATCAGAAATTGATTTTAATTAAACAGTCTAAACGAGGAAAAAACCAAGATGTCATTTTATTTCACATCTGAATCGGTGTCTGAAGGACACCCCGATAAATTGTGCGATGCTATTTCCGATGCGGTTCTTGATGCCATATACGAGCAGGACCCCAACTCTAGAGTAGCTTGCGAAACCTATGCCACTACCGGACTTGTTGTAGTAGGTGGCGAGATAACCACAAATGCATACATCGATCTTAATAAAGTAGTAAGACAAACAATCGAAGAGATCGGCTATACCAAATCAGAATATAAATTTGCTGCTGAAAGTGTTGGTATTGTCAATGTAATGCATGAACAGTCAAGAGACATTGCAATGGGAGTTGATACAGGCGGTGCCGGAGATCAGGGTATTATGTTTGGATTTGCATGCGATCAGACAGAAGAATTGATGCCTTTGCCGATAGTTCTTTCACACAAACTGGTGGCAAAACTTGCAGAGATCAGAAAATCCAACAATGGTTTGATGAAATGGTTGAGACCCGACTCAAAATCACAGGTCACAGTTGAATATTCTGATGACAAAACCCCGCTTCGCGTTGATGCAGTGGTAATTTCCACTCAGCACGATGCAGATGTCGATCAAGAGACCATCAAAAATGAAGTTATTGAAAATGTAATAAAGACGGTGATACCTGCAAATCTTCTCGATGAAAACACCAAATTCCACATCAATCCGACCGGAAGATTTGAAATTGGCGGACCACACGGAGATACAGGTCTTACAGGCAGAAAAATCATTGTTGACACCTACGGTGGATGGGCTCCTCATGGTGGTGGTGCATTTTCGGGAAAAGATCCTTCCAAAGTTGACAGAAGTGCCACTTACGCAGCCCGTCACATCGCAAAGAATGTAGTTGCTGCAGGACTTGCGAAAGAATGCCTGATTCAGGTTGCTTACGCGATCGGTGTCGCTCAGCCTGTTTCGATATTTGTTAACACCTATGGTACCGGAAAGATTGAAGACAAAGCGATTGCAAAAATGATCGAAAAAGAAGTTGATCTTACACCAAAAGGAATTATTGAAAGACTTCAACTCAGGAGACCCGTTTACAGAGCAACCGCAGCATACGGTCACTTTGGCAGAAGTGGAGACGGATTTACCTGGGAGAAACTCGACCTGGTAGATACTTTCAAGAAATACGCTAATTAATTTGTTTTATACACTCGATTATATGAAAATCAGGAGTCTTATTTAATGGATCACAAACAAGGTCACTACAAAGTTAGAGACATTTCCCTCGCTGAAGCGGGAAGAATGAAAATAGAGTGGGCAGAGTCAAGAATGCCCGTAATGATGAAAATCAGAAAAGAAGTTGAAGTCACAAAACCGTTGGCAGGTTACAAAATCGCCGGCTGTCTTCATGTTACAAAAGAAACTGCAGTTCTCATCGAAACCCTTTCTGCAGCAGGTGCAAAAGTTTCATGGAGCGGATGCAATCCACTTTCTACTCAGGATGACATTGCAGCAGCTCTTGCCGCCAATGGAACCGAAATTTATGCATGGCACGGAATGAATGTTGAAGAATTCTACTGGTGCATCGAACGCACACTCGACATGAAACCAAACCTTACACTCGATGATGGCGCTGATCTTATCTTCACAGTTCACAACAAATTCCCTGAACTCATTCCTACCATAATTGGTGGTACAGAAGAGACTACAACCGGTGTTCACAGACTTAGAGCAATGGCAGATGCAGGTGCATTGAAATATCCTGTAATTGCAGTAAATGATGCTGAAACAAAATGGGATTTTGATAATGTGTTCGGAACAGGTCAGTCATCAATCGATGGTATTCTCAGAGCTACATCAATTCTGCTTGCAGGTAAAAACTTCGTGGTAGCCGGTTACGGTCACTGCGGAAGTGGTGTTGCAAAGAGAGCCCAAGGAATGGGTGCAAATGTTATAGCTACCGAAGTTAAACCTACTGCAGCTCTCAAAGCTACACTCGAAGGTATGCGCGTCATGACAATGGATCAGGCTGCAGCTATCGGCGATGTATTCATTACAGCTACCGGTATCAAAGATATCATTGTAAAGAGACACTTCGAAGTAATGAAAGATGGCGCAATTATCTGCAACACCGGTCATTATGACTGCGAAATCAATATCAACGATCTCGAAGCAATCGCTGTGAAGAAAAGAACTGTTCGTCCAAACAACGAAGAGTACACCCTTGCTGACGGAAGAAAAATATATCTTCTTGCACAGGGCAGACTTGTAAATCTCGCCGCTGCTGAAGGACATCCCTCTGAAGTTATGGATATGTCATTTGCCAATCAGTTCATGTCACAGGTTCGCCTCGCAACTGAACACAAGAATGGCAATAAACTTGACAACAAAGTTTATGACATTCCTGAAGCTCAGGATCAGGAAATCGCCGGAATCAAACTTTCTACTCTTGGTTACTCAATCGACAAATTGACACCGGAACAGATTGAATACATGGACGATTATTCAGCAGGAACCTGATTTATTTAGCTATGATCTGTTAGCTATGAACTATGAGCTGATAGTGATTTAGATTTAGTGTTTAAGGCTGCTCGAAAGGGTGGCCTTTTTTATTATAAAGCTGGATTTTTCCTGCTCAAAATTACAGGATTTCTGCATTATTGAATAATTGCATTAATTTGTTCTTCATTTTTTTGATTTTTGGAACAGAAACCGATGGAATTGTACGAGCTTCATCCGATAACACCGCAGAAGAGATTTATCACAAAAGCTGCCGAGTCTCTCCGTGCAGGGGAAATAGTGATATTTCCGACTGACACATATTACGGAATGGGGTGCAGTATTTATGCCAAAGGGGCACTTGAGCGCCTTTTCTCGATCAAGAATGAAACGAGGGACAAGCTGTTCAGTTTTATTGTTCCCGATCTCAAAGACATATCCACACATGCCCGAGTCTCCGATTTTGCTTACAAAAAGATGAGAAAATTGCTTCCGGGTCCATACACATTCATCCTTCCTGCGGCAAGGGAAGTGCCAAAAAGATTGTGGTCGAAAAGAAAAACAGTGGGTATCAGGGTTCCCGATCATGCAATAGCGATTGAACTCGCCAGGGAACTCGGACATCCGATCGTCAGTACCTCCACAACCAACAGAAGAGGTGACATTCTTACACGACCTGAGGAGATTGAATCAGTTTTGGGGTTTGCAGTCGATGTTATGCTTTCAGCAGGTTATGTCCCAAACCAGCCCTCAAGTGTTATTGACCTAAGTGGTGATGAACCCGTAATTATCAGAGAAGGAGCCGGGGATATCAGCTCGTTTGAAGATTGAGGGAATGCAATAATCCAATAATCCAATAATCCAATAATGCAGTAATGCAATAATCTTTTGTTCTTAGACGAGTGCGGTGGCTGATTTCATGCTCTAAATTAATCCCTCTGCAAATACGAACATTTTTGCTTTAAAGCAAAAAAACACGCGAACATTTTTGCTTTAAAGCAAAAAAACACGAATTATATCAGGTTATTCGCAGTTAGCCAGTCATCGTTATATACGGTGGAGAGATACTTATAGCCTGAGTCGCAGATGACGGTACAGATGACTGAGGGCTCCTTCAGTTGTTTTGCGAGTGACAAGACACCGAAAATGTTCGCACCCGATGACCCACCGGATAAAATTCCCTCTTCAGCCACGAGCAGAAAAGTATATTCTATAGCCTGCTTATCGGTCACCTGAATCATGTCATCGAGTACATGGAGCTGGGCGGTTTGAATAAGAAACTCGTCACCAAGGCCTTCGATGAGGTATCGGGAGGGAGTCCCGATTTTTTTGGTTTTAAAGTATTCATAAAATATTGAACCGACTGGATCGACGCCCACAACCTTTATGTCGGGATTTTTCTCTTTCAGATATCTTCCGGCACCTGTGCATGTTCCACCAGTTCCCACACCTGCAACGAAATAGTCGATTCTTCCGTTCATTTGCTGCCAGATTTCGGGACCGGTTGACATATAGTGAGCCTCATTGTTGTCAAGGTTGTTGTGTTGATCGATATAAAAAACATTTGGGTCTTCAGAAGCGAGTTTTGCAGCGAAATTGTTGTATGACTCCGGATGTTCAGGGGGAAGGGATGCATCTACTTTAATTACATCCACACCCATGATTTCGAGCATTTTAATTTTTTCTTTTGAAGTGGTGTTTCTGATAACGATCTTTAATTTGTAGCCTTTCTGTTTGCAGACGATCGCCAGCCCCATCGCAGTATTTCCCGAGGAGTTTTCGATTATCGTGTCTCCCGGTTTAATTTTTCCCTCTTTTTCCGCTTTTTCGATCATGTACATCGCGATGCGGTCTTTGATGCTGCCGCCTGGATTCATGAACTCAAGTTTGGCCCACACTTCATGATTTGTGAGTTTTGAAATATTCTCCAGCTTGACACACGGGGTTCTGCCAATGGCTTTCAGGAGGTTGAGATTAGAATTAAATGTCATGATTAAATCCGTTAAAACTATTGATTACAATCTGTTGCGAGATCAAATGCGGCGATGTACCACTTTCCGTTTTCATACGCGAAATCGATCTCGAAACCTTGTGTGTTTATTGTTCTGAGGACAATTTTGCTTTCTGCAAGTCTCAATTTTTGAACTGAAGCATCATCCCAGTCATCGTATTCAAGAAGTGAATATTCCCAGCGGGAGATTCTGCTGTATGAACGCACACCCTGGACGAAGCACCCCTCCTTTGACCAGTCTCCTGTTTCACAATTGTAGGCGGGAACTTCACCAAATGTCATATTGTCAGGTTGCAGTTTGATTTGGTCATCAAAGTAGATGAAAATTCCGGTTGCAAAAATGTCCTCCAGATTTGTCGGTATGGAGTCGAGGTGGACAGGCAGAAAGGAGGACCCGGGATTAATCATTACATAGAATCCATATGCAGGATTGATGTATCTGTTGAGACCTTGATAATCTTTGGTGTTGATCATCAGAGCAATGTTAGCGTAAATGCGTGAAAACTCTTCCTTGTCTATTTCAGGCATTTTGGTCATCAAAGCGGGTGGAACGGGAAGAACCCAAACATCTTTGTACTTCTCTTTTTGTCTGAGATCGTCCCAGAGATTTACTGCAGAATTCACATCATCAAAAAATCCTGTACATACTCTGTAAACGATTCCCGATTTTAACTTAAAATCGAGGATTTCAGGGTTCAATCCATCATGTACTGCTTCTTCATATTTTTCAGTCAGTGCATTTCTGTTCGCATCCGAAGAAAGCACGACTACAAATCCCTGTGAGAATACTCCGGCCGGGAAGAGCATATAGAGAATAAAAAGGAACAGCGATGTTTTTTTCAAACTTGGTAAATTCTTTTTTTTGAGTGTGCAATTTACAAAACAGGAGGGATTATATTCTTTAATCTGATCTGACTATCAGCGGCAGTTGCAAAATTTCCGACAATTCTACCGGACGCACTATTTCAAGATATTCCGGTCCGACTTAAAGACTTCACGGAATTCAGTATATTTAAAGTTTACAAATAATTATTTTTGAAGAGAAAGATGGCACAACCCCTTACCGTAGTTATCATGCTGAATTATAACGGGGCAAAAGACACGGTGGAATGTATTGAATCTGTGCAACGAATAGACTATGAAAACTACAGAATTCTTATAGTTGACAATTGCTCAACTGATAATTCTGTCGAGGTTTTCAGAGAGAGGTTCCCTGCACTTGATCTTTATGTTACCGAAAAAAATCTAGGATATACGGGGGGAATAAACAGAGGATTCAGGGAGGCTTCCAAATTTGGACCTAAGTATATGCTGGTATTGAACAATGATACCATTGTTGAGCCAAATTTTCTCTCTGAACTTGTAAATGCGATGGAATCAGATCCGCAGGCAGCCGCAGCGGGAGGGCTCATACTTGCCGAACACGACAGAAAAACCATCTGGTTTGGAAATGGTAAAATGATAAAGTGGCGGGGACTTGCGATTCATTTAGACAAAGGGTTACCCGTAGAGAAGAAATCACACAATCAAGTAACAGAGACTGATTTCCTTACCGGTTGCATGATCCTTTTCAGAACCGATCATCTCGCAAAAGCCGGGTTGGAAGATGAAGATTTTTTCATGTACCTTGACGATATAGAATTTTCCGCGAGGTTGAAAAAATATGGTTTCAAGCTTTTATATCAACCTGCTGCGGTAATCTATCACAAAGTTTTAGGCGAAAGAGAGAGTCCTTTAAAACTTTATTATTCAGTCAGGAACCGTTTTTTACTTAATAACAAGATGAACAGTGGTATCGTCCGTCTAATATCAGCAATCTATTTTTTTGCTGTGATATCGTTGAAAATAGTTGTCTGGTCTTTTACAAACAAACCTTTTGCAAAAGTAGCCCGGGCGGCGTTGAACGATTATTTCGCCCATAATCTGGGTTCTGGACGGGGACCCAACCTGACAGGAATTCTTGAAGGCTGACGATTGAAAAAAGTATTTGCAGTAATTCTTAATTATAATGGATATGATGATACTCTGAATTGTCTGAAAAGTCTTCAAAGGGAAAACTACAAAGAGTTGTACCCTGTCATCGTTGACAACAACTCACCAGACGGCAGCGGCAAGAGGCTTTTTTCGGAAATTACCAGTCTGCCTGTGATCCTGAACGAAGAGAACACGGGATATGCCGGAGGAATGAATACAGGTGCCCGATACGCTCTCTCCCATGGTGCCGATTTTGTTTTATATGTAAACAATGATACCGAATTTGGGGATAATACAATTTCGGAGATGGTTAAAGTAGCAGAAAGGGATTCTGCCATCGGGATAGTATCTCCGAAGGTTCTCTACCTTGATGAGAGGGATAAAATATACTGTGCCGGCAGCCGTTACATTTTTTGGCGGTGTGGAAATGTTTCACTGGGGAAAGGAACAAAAGCTTCCGAAAACTGTAATTCAGAGATGGAAATAACACACGCAGAGGGGGCCTGTCTGCTGATAAAAAGAGAGGTTTTTGAGAAGTCTGGCTTCATGAGTGAGTTCTTTTTCATGTATTTTGAAGACCTTGAATACTCACTGAGGGTAAATAAAAAATTCAAAATTATGTTTACTCCCAACGCAGTGATGTATCATCAGTCGGGGGCAGGCAAATCATTTGAACAGTACTCAAAACTGTACCATTATTACTTTACAAGGAACAGGTTCCTTATTTTCAGAGATCATAATCTCTTCGAAAAACTTTATGTGTTCCTTTATTCCACGGCAATAACGATTCTGAAATCGCTTGCAATAATTAAAGGTGCCACGGAAAAAGGAAGAACTCTCAAAGCGATATGGAGTGGTTATTTTTCCGGACTCGCATATATGACAAAAATTTGGAAGCTTGACGAAAGCAGACCTTTAATAAACAAAAACCTGTAATATTAAGCAAATTGAACAAAAAACAAGAAAAATTTCTATTAATTGCTGCTGACTTTATAACGATTAATCTCGCCTGGGTAATATATTTTTATATCCGGAACGAGTCGGGGATGTTTGCACAATTTACAGAGCCCGGATTTCTAATACCGATGCTGGTGATATTTTTCTACTGGTTTATGCTCTTTGTATTTTTCGGAATGTACAGGACATGGTTTGCACTCTCACGATTCGATGAGATATTCACACTCGTAAAAACCACCTTCTGGGGGACATTCATCCTCTTTTTTGCGATTTTTATTGACGATTCGGGGACGGGCGAGAATACAGGGAACAGATTCCTGATATTTATCTATTGGGGACTTATGGTTTCGTTGACCGTAACCGGACGCCTTCTCCTCAGATCGATTCAAAGGAAATTGTTGATTCAAGGTATTGGCAGGAAGAAGGCTCTTATAGTCGGATTCAATGAGCGGGCAATGGAGATACATGACCAGATTAATTCTCATCCTGCACTCGGACTCGACATAACAGGTTATGTTGCCATAAAGGAAGAGAATATTGGTAAGGAGTATAACGGGGTTTCGGTTGTAGGAAGGGTGAATGAGATTGAGGATATTATTGACCGCCTCGGAATAAAAGAGGTGATCCTTTCGGTGAGCAGGAACCACGATGACCTGCTAATAGAGATAATTTCCCGTTGTGAGACCAAGGAAGTAAGGCTGAAAATCATTCCTGATCTTTACGAAATTCTAAGTGGTCAGGCAAAAACGATGCAGCTTTACGGATTTCCACTTATTGACATTAATCCGCAGTTAATGTCTGAATGGGAGAGGGGAGCAAAAAGGGTGATAGATGTTGTTGTTTCATTTATCATTTTACTGTTGGCTTCCCCGATAATTCTCGCAGCGGCGGTTGCGATTAAAATTGACAGCAAAGGACCCGTTATCTATAAACAGGAAAGAAGCGGGTTGAATGGAAAAGTTTTCAAGGTTTACAAGTTCCGTTCGATGTATCAGGATGCTGAAAAGAGGACGGGACCCGTCTGGTCGCAAAAAGATGATCCCAGAATTACCCGTGTGGGGAAATTCATAAGGCGGGTTAGAATAGATGAGCTGCCACAGATATGGAATGTTTTTAAGGGGGAAATGAGCCTTGTTGGTCCCCGTCCCGAAAGACCGTTTTTTGTTGAACAACTGGCAAAAGAGATACCTTATTATAAAAGGCGACTGAGGGTGAGACCCGGAATTACAGGGTGGGCTCAGGTAAAACATAAATATGATGAAAATATTGAAGATGTGAAGACAAAGCTTCAGTTCGATCTTTTTTACATTGAGAACATGTCGCTAAAAACAGATATTAAAATATTGTTCCGGACAGTTTTTGTAGTACTGTTCGGAAAAGGACATTACGATTAATCCCGAAACATGGAAAGTGGTATGGATAAAAAAACATTAATAATAGTGCCTACCTACAATGAGATGGATAATATCCAAAAACTCATTCCCGTGCTGTTTGAGCTTGGAATAGAGGGTCTGGATGTTCTTGTGGTCGATGATAATTCACCGGATGGTACGGGTGACTATGTGGAGAAACTGTCCCAAAAGGATGAACGGATACACATCCTCCGACGACCGGGTAAAATGGGCTTGGGTACCGCTTATTGCGACGGTTTCAAATATGCAATCAATAACGGTTATGATTTCGTTTTTGAAATGGATGCCGATTTCTCTCATGATCCGAAGGTTGTTCCAAAGTTTCTGGAAAAAATTGCTGATGCCGATCTCGTGATCGGAAGCAGATATCTTACCGGTGTGAATGTGATCAACTGGCCAATGAAAAGGCTGTTGTTGAGCTACTTTGCGAATTTTTATACTAGAGTTATAACAGGTCTGCCGATAAAAGATGCCACGGGTGGTTATAAGTGTTTTCGGGTTGAAGTACTTAAATCAATCAACCTTGACAACATAAAATCGAATGGATATGCCTTCCAGATAGAGATGAATTTCAAAGCGTGGAAAAAAGGTTTCCGGCTGGCTGAAATACCAATTATTTTCTTCGACCGTTTTCAGGGAACATCAAAAATGTCGAACAAGATAGTTAAGGAAGCAGTTTTCATGGTCTGGAAACTCAGACTTGGAAGTATTTTTGGCTCGTTGTAGGGCACGGTAGCTGTGATCGATCTGTCGATAATAATTGTTAACTACAATGTAAAGGAGTTCATTCAGAATCTCCTGGAATCGATCAAAAGTGCTTCAAGGAATATAAGCACTGAAGTGATTGTAGTTGATAATGCATCTGATGACGGAAGTATCGAATTAATCAGGCAGAAGTATCCCGAAGTTACTTTGATAGAGAACAGCAGGAATCTCGGGTTTAGCAAAGCCAATAACCTCGGACTTAAAATTGCAAAAGGGAAATTCCTTCTTCTGTTGAATCCTGACACTTTGGTCAAGGAAGATACATTCGAAAAGATGATATCATTTTTTGAAGCAACTCCCGACGCCGGTATGGCGGGTTGTAAACTGCTCAACACCGATGGCACACTTCAACTTGCATGCAGACGCGGTTTCCCCGGTCCGTGGGCATCGTTCACAAAAGTGACCGGACTTTCTACTTTATTCCCCCGCAGCCCTCTTTTTGCCCGATACAATCTGACATATCTCGATGAGAACGAGACCTACGCGGTCGATGCCATTTCGGGTGCATTTATGATGATCAGGAGGGAAGTATATGAAAAAATTGGCGGACTCGACGAAACATTTTTTATGTATGGTGAGGATCTCGATCTTTGTTACAGGGTGAACAAAGCCGGTTACAAAGTTTATTATGTTCATACTACCGAAATCATCCATTATAAAGGTGAGAGCACCAAAAGAAGCAATCTGAACGAGGTGAAGGTCTTCTATGAGGCTATGCACATTTTCGTAAAGAAATATTATGCAGGATCATTTTTTCTGCTTCTTTTCCTTCGTACTGCAATACTTGCAAGGGAGATGCTTGCATTTTTGGGGAAGAAAAAACTGGTTTTCGTTTCCGTTTTGATGGATTTGCTGTTTTACAATCTCACTATGTTCCTGGCTGTAAAGATTTATACAAATTACCGGGACTGGGAGTCTGGTATCCCCTCCTATGGAATACCTGTAATTTATTCGATACCGGTTCTGGTGCATATTCTCACTTCGGCCGTGCTCTCGGTTTACAAAAAAGACCGCCTGTCGGTGTTACGGACTCTTGGAGCGGTGATAGCAGGGTTCTTTGTTATCACCTCACTCACTTTTTTCTTCAAGGATTATGCTTTTTCAAGAGGTGTAGTGCTTATTCTCTACTTTACACTTCCTTTTACCCTCGGCGGGTGGAGAATTTTTGCCAAATTGTGGTTTAAAGCCGGGGCATCAGGTGATATTTCTCTGAGGAAAAGGGCAGTTGTGGTCGGGACAGGTGAAGAAGCCATCAAACTCGCAAAAAAACTGCAGAAGAAGAAGGGTGAATATTCGCGTATTGCGGGGCTGATCGGGACAAAAAGGCTGCAAATCGGAGAGAGAATAGAAGGTTTTGAGGTAATCGGGAGTCTGGACAATATTATCAGGGTTATCAGGGAAAAGGGGATTGAAGAGGTCATTTTTACCACAGGGGAATTGAGTTACAATGCAATAATAGGAATTGTTGCTGCATGCCGAAAGGAAAATGTCGAGTTTCAAATCACCGGTGGTGAGAGTGATTTTATGGTGAGCAAATCTGAAGTTTCAATTTTGAACGAGATTCAACTTTTTGAGGTGAATTACAACATCGGGTTCCCTCTGCATAAAATAATAAAGAAATCCTTTGATATTCTCTTCTCACTTTTTATCTTATTTTTCCTTTTTCCATTTCTTTTTGTCGTAAAAATGATTTCCGGGAGAGAAAGCCGGTTTTATACTTTCATAAAAGGGATGTGGAGGGTGTTGAAAGGTGAATGCAGTATTGTCGGACCGAAAGAAGAAGCCCCCAAAGGTGAACCCTGGCTTGGGAAAAAGGGATTGACCGGATTCTGGTATACAGACATGGATGAAGATGAAGATTCTGCCAAATCGGATATTTTTTATGCAAAAAATCAAAATATCTGGCTTGATTTGGAAATAATAGGCAAGACTTTTAATAAACTAATGAACGAACAGTAACATGGCAAAGACAATTTTAGACTTTGAAAAACCGATAATTGAACTCGAAGAACGACTCGTCGAGATGAAAAAAGCTTCAGACGGTCTCCAGATAGATGGGGAAATAGCGAAGATCGAGGACAAGGTAAAGCAACTGAAAGAGAACATCTACCACAGTCTTACCCGTTGGCAGAAGGTTCAACTTGCCAGACACCCTGACAGACCATACACTCTTGACTACA
The DNA here is from genome assembly GCA_017302895.1 of Ignavibacteria bacterium. Classification (NCBI taxonomy): domain Bacteria; kingdom Pseudomonadati; phylum Ignavibacteriota; class Ignavibacteria; species Ignavibacteria bacterium. The sequence goes on from JAFLBV010000001.1 coordinate 1,442,441, forward strand.
TCTACAACATGACCAGCAACTTCATGGAACTTCATGGTGACCGTACATTTGGTGATGACAAGGCCGTGGTTGGCGGATTCGCCATGATAGGTAATTTCAAGGTCATGATAATAGGTCAGCAAAAGGGAAGAGACACCAAAAGTAATCTTTACCGCAATTTTGGCATGCCGAATCCTGAAGGATACAGAAAAGCCCTTCGCCTGATGAAACTTGCAGAGAAATTTAACCTGCCGGTTGTTACACTTCTTGACACTCCGGGAGCATTTCCGGGTCTCGAAGCAGAAGAAAGAGGTCAGGCGGAAGCTATTGCCAGAAACCTTCTGGAGATGGCAAGACTGAAAGTGCCGATTGTTGTAGTCATCATTGGTGAAGGAGCAAGCGGAGGCGCACTTGGTATGGGAGTTGGTGACAGAATCCTTATGCTGGAAAATGCGTGGTATTCAGTGATCAGTCCCGAGTCATGTTCAAGCATCCTTTGGAGGAGCTGGGACTACAAGGAACAGGCAGCAGAGGCACTGAAGCTTACCGCACAGGATCTTCTTCCGCTGAAAGTAATTGACCGAATCGTTCCCGAGCCGCTTGGTGGTGCTCACAAAGATCATCAGGAGATGGCGGAAATCCTTAAAGGGGTCATTACTGAAGAACTCGCAAATCTGGTTAAGATAAAACCTGATAAACTGGTTGAAAACAGAATTGAAAAATTCGCCGGAATTGGCTCTTTTCAGGAATAGCGGATGGTGAAGTTCGTAACGACTGTAAGAATCAGGTATGCTGATACCGATCAGATGAAATTTGTCTATAACGGCAAATATCTTGAATTTTTTGAAGTTGGCAGAACAGAATTGATTCGTGACATGGGAATGTCATACAAGAAGATGGAAGAGGCGGGCTTTATGCTTCCGCTTTACGACACATATATCAGGTTTCACTCGCCTGCATATTACGATGAGATAATTGAAATTGAGTCGTCAATGAGCAGCAAACCGTTGGCAAAATTGAAAATTGATTATACAATAAGAGTGGGTGAGAGGCTTATTGCCACGGGTTACACCCAGCATGCGTTTGTAAGTGTGGCTACCGGAAAACCCGTAAGGTCACCGGAACTGTTTAATAAACTGATCGACAAATATTTTAAGGACTGATATCTGAAACAGATTGACAGGATAATTGAGTCCGCTCTCGAAGAAGATATAAAGAGCGGCGACATTACCACAGAAGCAATTATTAAAGAAAACCGTCCTGCCACGGGAATATTCCGGGCGAAGGAAGACGGAGTGCTTGCAGGAGTAGCAGTTGCCCGTCAGGTTTTCGAGCTCGTAGATGAAACTGTTGAGTTCAATGTCTTTTTTGATGATGGATCCGTGATTAAAAAAGGTGACATACTGATTGAGGTTGAGGGAAACGCAGCCTCGATACTTGTGGCAGAGCGGACTTCACTGAACTTTCTTCAAAGAATGTCAGGAATTGCAACACTTTCAGCCCGCTATGCAAGAGCTGTGGAAGGAACCAGTGTCAGGATTCTCGATACGAGAAAAACAGCTCCCGGTTTGCGACTTACCGACAAGCTTGCTGTGAAAACAGGCGGATGCCTCAATCACCGGACAGGGCTTTATGACATGTATCTGATAAAAGACAATCACATTGAGGCTGCCGGATCGATTTCCGAGGCTGTAAGAGCAGTAAAGGAGCATCAGACTGAAAACGAGACTTCATACAAAATCGAAGTTGAAGTAAAAAATCTTGAAGAACTTAAAGAGGCTCTCGAAAGTAGTGTGGATGTTATTATGCTCGATAATTTCGCCGTGGAAGAGATCAGAAAAGCGGTGGAAATAACAAACAACACCTGTCTGCTCGAAGCATCGGGAGGGATAACCCTTGAAAATGTAAGGGAAATTGCAGAGACCGGCGTCGACTACATTTCAATAGGGGCACTCACCCACAGCGTCAAAGCACTCGATATTTCGCTCGATCTGAAGCTCAAACCCAAAGAATGATTGACAAATTAAAGCAACTTTCCAAGGAAACGGTTATCTATGGAATCTCAACCGTAGTTGGCCGCTTCCTTAATTTTGTTTTAGTCCCTTTCTACAGTAATATCTTTAATCCCGATGACATGGGAGTGGTGGCTAACCTCTACTCCTATATGGCGATATTTAATATCGTGTTTATATACGGAATGGACTCAGCTTATCTTAAGATGGGTTCAATGAAGGAAAACCGGGGATCACCAAAAGTATTCACAACTTCATATTTAACGATTCTAACATCGACAGCGGTTTTTTCAGTTATTCTTTTCCTTTTGAAACCATATTTGGGGATTTCGATCAGCATTGATGCTGCCGTATCGGGGAAATATGAACACCTGATATCTTATGCCATAAATATCCTGGCACTTGATGCACTGACCGTACTTCCTTTTATTTATCTCAGGCTGGAAAACAAAGCCCTTTTATTCTCCAAAATACGGGTGATAAATATCCTGATAAACATCGGGTTGAATTTTATTCTGATTCTCGGCTTCAAGATGGGGGTGGAAGCAGTACTCATTTCAAATCTCGTGGCATCAATCTATTCATTTTTGGCGCTAATTCCTTATGTTCATGCGAATTTATCAACCGAATATGATTTTTCACTCCTGAAACGGATACTAAAATTCGGACTTCCTTTTCTCCCGGCGGGATTCGCAGCCATGATGATGCAGGTGATTGATAAACCAATTGTGGAGAGGCTTACCGATCTAAAAACTCTCGGCATCTACAATGCGAACTATAAACTCGGCATTTTCATGATGCTTTTTGTAAGCATGTTCCAGTTTGCATGGCAGCCTTTTTTCCTGAAGCACGCTTCGGATGACAATGCGAAGCAACTCTTTTCAAAAGTTTTCACATACTTTACCATCGCAGGAAGTGTAATTGTGGTGATTCTCTCTCTGTTTATTGAGAATATCACAGAACTGGGGTATGGCAGGGTTCACTTTTTGGGGGAGGCATTCTGGTCGGGCAGAAATATCATTCCGGTCATTCTTCTGGGATATCTCTTTTACGGGTTTTATGTTAACTTCAATGCTTCTTTTTATATCAAAGAGAAGAGCATTCCGATTCCTGTCCTGCTGGGAGCCGGGGCTGTAGTAAACATTGTGCTAAACTTCCTTCTTATACCTGTTTTTGGTATGATGGGGGCTGCGCTTGCCACACTCGGATGTTATGTCGTGATAGCAGTTGCATTCTTCTACTATGGCAGAAAGCTTTTTGAAATTGATTATGAGTTCAGAAAAATATTTACAATCCTGATTTTGATTACAGGAGTATTTGCAGTTTATTATTTGTTTATTTCAGGGCAGTCTGTTTCAGTATTTATAAAACTCGGATTGAGTCTGGGTTATCTTGCTCTCCTCGTTGTGACGGGAGTAATGAGCCCGAGAGAATTAAAAATAATCGGCGACTTGATTCAGGGTCTGCCAAAGAAATTTAAGAGGAATTAATATGAACGAAAATTTATTGCTTAAATTCAAGAGAATAAACGATTTGATGTCGGATATCCCGCTTCCGGAGTATCAGACAGATGGTGCTGCGGGAATGGATATCAGAGCGGGAATTGAAGAGAGCGTTGTGATTCCAAAAAGTGGATTTGCAGCAATTCCCACTAATCTGCAGGTGGAGATTCCGGCAGGTTATGAGATTCAGGTAAGACCAAGAAGTGGCCTCGCTTTTAAAAACGGCATCGGGGTATTAAATGCTCCCGGAACCATTGATGAAGACTATCGCGGCGAAATTAAAGTAATCCTCTTCAATTTCGGTCAGGAAGACTTTGAAATAAAGCGTGGTGACAGAATAGCCCAGCTAATACTCGGAAGGGTTTACCGCGCAAAAATCGAAGAAACAAAAATTATAAGTGAAACAGAAAGAGGCTCCGGCGGGTTTGGTTCCACCGGGAAGGGATAGGTATGGGTAAATTTGTACACTTACACAATCACACACACTACAGCTTGCAGGATGCTGCATGCACGGTAAAGAGCCTTGTGAAGGCTGCCGCCGGATTCGAGATGCATGCTGTCGCACTAACGGATCATGGCGTTATGTACGGCATTCCGGAGTTTTATAAAGCTGCCAAGGGAGCGGGAATGAAACCGATCCTCGGGATGGAAGCATACATCACCATAGAGAACAAGAGCAGATTTGACAAAACTGTTGAACTGGATCCCGTCACCGGAAACAGAAAAAAAGCATACCACCACCTCATACTCCTTGCAAAGAACAATCAGGGCTTTAAGAATCTGATTAAACTCTCCTCCAGAGGTTTTTTGGAAGGTTACTATTACAAGCCAAGAATTGATCTGGAACTTCTTAAGGAGTATTCCGAAGGATTGATTTGTACTTCTGCCTGTCTGGGAGGGGTAGTCTCCTTCTACCTTAGACGAAGGGATTACGCAAAAGCTAAGGAAGTGGCGAAACAGTATCAGGAGATTTTCGGTGATGACTTCTATCTCGAGATTCAGGATCATAAAATTGCCGATGACAAACTGATCCTTGACGGAATGCCAAAACTCGGGAAAGAACTGGGCATCAAACTTGTCGCTACGAACGATTGCCACTACATTAAACGCGAAGATGCCATCGCACACAATATCCTGCTGAAACTCTCTGAAAAAGGGGGGGAGACTGATTATAAAAGTTTAAGATACGGTACTGATCAGATATATTTCAAGTCGCAGGATGAGATGACTTCTCTCTTTAAGGACTATCCCGAGTCGATAGCGAGCACTCTTGAAATTGCCGATAAATGTGATGTTAATCTTGATAAAAAGGAATATTTCTTCCCCAAATTCCCTATCCCTGCGGAATCACCCGAACAGAGTCTCGATGGCTATTTCGAGTATCTTTCACGGCAGAAGTTTGATGAAGTGTTTCCCGGTGAGAAAAGCGAAGAGCTGAAAGAGAGATTTGAGTACGAGCTTAAAACAATCAAGGAGATGGGGTTTGCAGGGTATTTCCTTATCGTACAGGACTTTATCGATGCGGCGAAAAATATGGGTGTTGCAGTAGGACCCGGAAGAGGTTCTGCCGCCGGTTCGCTGATTGCCTTCGTGCTTGGTATAACAAAGATCAATCCTCTTGATTATGATCTCCTTTTTGAAAGATTTTTGAATCCTGCAAGAAAGTCGATGCCTGATATTGATGTTGATTTTTCAGATGAAAAAAGGGGCAAGGTGATCGATTATGTCAAGCAGAAATACGGATCAGAGTCGGTTTCTCAAATTATAACTTTTTCCACACTCGCATCGAAAGCTGCGATAAAGGATGTGGGACGGGTGCTAAATGTCCCTCTGCATATAGTAAATTATATTACAAAATTCATACCTTCCATCTTCGGCAAGGTTTACAGTATCGAAAAGGCACTCGCAGAAGTTCCCGAACTAAAAGATTATTCCAAGACCACCGATCCCACGATGATCGAGCTCTTCAAGTATGCGAAAACACTGGAGGGGATGAACCGGAATGCATCCAAGCATGCCGCGGGTGTGGTAATTGCTCCCGGTGATGTAAGTGATTATGTACCACTCGCTGTAGTTGACACCTCGAGCATGGAGGCAGTATCTCAGTATAATATGAAGGAACTTGAAGCGGCGGGTCTCCTTAAAATGGACTTCCTCGGGCTTCGTACTCTTTCCATTATTGAGGATACTTTGTCAATGGTAAAGGAAACCAGACCCGAGGAGGAGTGGGTCGAGGATATTGACTCGATTCCATTGGACGATCAGCTAACCTACGAGGTGTTTGCAGACGGAAGGACGACAGGCATCTTTCAGTTTGAATCGGTGCCGATGCGGAAGCATTTGAAAAGACTGAAACCTCAGTCAATAAAAGACCTTGCAGCTATGAATGCTTTGTACAGGCCCGGTCCGATGGAAAACATCGATGACTTTATCGACAGGAAATATGGAAGACAGAGGGTAACCTATCTGCACCCAAAACTTGAGCCGATTTTACAGGAGACCTATGGTATCATCGTATATCAGGAGCAGGTAATAAGAATTGCGAATCAACTTGCAGGCATGTCTCTTGCAGAAGCGGATATCCTTCGTCGTGCAATGGGTAAGAAGGATGTGGAGGCTATGCAGAAGCAGCGGAAGATATTTGTTGAGGCTGCCGAAGCGCATGGTGTTGAGGCGAAAACAGCGGGTGAGGTTTTCGATTTGATAGATAAATTTGCAAACTACGGATTCAACAAAAGCCATGCTGTTGCATACTCTTATCTGGCATATCAGACGGCATTTCTCAAGGCTCATTTTACAGAGGAGTTCCTCGCAGCGAACATGACGCATGAGTTTGGAAAGCAGGAAAAAGTTACCCTGTTTCTTGAGGACTGTCGTAAACTGGGTATCGAAGTTTTGTCACCCGATGTAAACAAGCCTGCCAAATTTTTTACTGTCGAGAGAAAAAAGATAAGATTCGGGCTCTCCGCGATAAAAAATGTAGGTGAAACAGCAGTTGACAGTATAATCGCTGCAAGAAAAAAACTGGGAAGAGATTTCAAGAGTGTTTATGAATTTGCGTCGCTCGTCGATCTTAGACTTGTAAACAAGAGGGCGATGGAGGGTCTGGTTATGGCAGGTGCATTCGATTCGATCAATACCAACAGGCGGGCGATTTTTGAGTCGATCCCTGAGATAATTACATTCGGGCAGAATGTTCGTGAACTGAACGATGACAGTACAGCAAGCCTGTTTGGTGAGGATGTTCTTCAGGAGACCATCGTGGAGCCGTCTCTGGCGCAGGTTGAGGACTGGAGCCCGGATGACAGATTCATGAGTGAACTGGAAGTTACGGGATTCTACATTTCGAACCATCCCATGTCGGCTTATGAACTTGAGGAACGGGCTTTTTCGTTCACATCGAATGTCGATAATTTTGAGACTATCAATGGAAAACCTGTGGGTCTCTGTGGCGTAGTCAACAATCTTGAAACAAAAATCAGTGCAAAAGGACAGACCTTTGCCAACTTCACCGTGAACGGGTTAAGCGGCATGTTTGAGTGTACCATGTGGGCAAAGGCATATGAGAGGCACATCAGTCTGATAACCAACGGGGCGGTTCTCTATTTCAACGGGACTGCAGAGCTTAATGGTGATTCAGTAAAAATACTTGTTGAAAACGCCATGCCAATTGAGAATTGCATCGAAAAATTTACGAGACGGTTAAAAATTACGATCGACCCCGCCCGTCTTCCGCTTGATGCACTTGGGAAAATTTATGACATATCAGTAGCGAGCCCCGGAAATGTGGAGATATTTTTCGAATATCTGGAGAGGGAAAACGGTAAGGTAAGGCCAAGGATATTCAGAACGTCATTTCAAAAGATAAGTGTAAACAGGAATATCATCAACAAGTTGGGTGAAATAGTCGGTGAAGAAAACCTTATGGTGGACAGGTAAAATTCAAAATGAAAATAAATTAATCCCTTTATGTTGTAAAACAAATTTTGTATTATTGCAACTCTATTTTCTATTTAATCTACAAAGAAGGTTACATCTATGAGTAATGGATCCACCGGCAAGTATTATGCGCTGATCTTAGGAGCCTCGTCAGGTTTTGGCGGAGCAACAGCCATAAGGCTTGCAGCAGACGGATACAACATCATTGGAGTGCATTTAGACAGGGCGGTCAATATGCCTCTCGTGAACGGGATCATTGATAAAATAAAGAGCTATGGTGTTGAAGCCAAATTCTTCAACATGAACGCAGCAGATGAGAAGAAAAGACAGGAAATTATTGAAAGTCTTCTCTCTGAAGAGACCCACCCAAAAATAAAAGTTGTGATGCATTCGCTGGCATTCGGGACACTGTTGCCATTTGTTCCGACAGACGGCGGGAAGTATATTACAAAAGCACAAATGGAAATGACACTCGATGTCATGGCACATTCCCTTGTTTACTGGGTCCAGGATCTGTTTCAGGCAGGTTTATTATCGGAAGGAGGAAGAATCTTTGGAATGACCAGCTCCGGCGGTCATGCAATAATTCCTTCATACGGAGCTGTATCTGCAGCAAAAGCATCTTTGGAATCGCATATCCGGCAACTCGCAAGTGAACTCGGACAATTTGGTATCACTGCCAATTCAATTATGGCAGGTGTTACTGACACCCCGGCGCTCAGGAAGATTCCGGGAAGTGTACCTATGCTTGAAGTGGCGAGAAGGAAGAATCCCGGTGGCAGACTGACAACCCCTGAAGATGTGGCTGACATTATTTCTCTACTCTGTAAACACGAAGCCCGTTGGGTTAGTGGCGGCGTTATTAATGTTGACGGTGGTGAAGACATAGTGAGTTATGTAGGTCAGAATAGCGAAACCATTTAAACAGAAAGGACTTTTATGAAACCGGTAACAATAACCGACCAGAATTTTAATGACGAAGTAACCAATTCAAACATCCCTGTTCTTATCGATTTTTGGGCTGTATGGTGCGGACCTTGCCGTGCTATTGCACCTGTTGTGGAACAGCTCGCCGGCGAATATGACGGAAAGATTAAGATAGGCAAGTTGGATGTGGATGAGAACCCTGAAACTGCAGTAAAGTTTGGGGTTAGAAGCATTCCGACTTTGTTGCTCTTTAAGAACGGACAAGTGGTTGACACAATAATCGGGGCTGTTCAGAAACAAGTGATAGTACAAAAAATAACCCCGTACATCTAATTACCTTTCAAAAATTTTAAGATTTTTGTAATTCGCACTTTATTAAAAGAAAATCCTGAATTAAATTTTTGTTATTTTTTTTCAAAAAAGTGTTGTTTGAAAAAAAATATTTGAATAATTTCCCTGTCCTCAATATTACTTTTTTGATAATATGAGGATAAAGCACAAGATTGAATACACAAGTGATTGAAAAATTGTCATAAATGGCAGGAAAACCAGATAAATGGTGTGTGTAAGCGCAACATCTGTTGAATTCTCTTGGCATTGTGATAAAAAGTGAGTAATATAAAGTTAATATTTTATGTTTTTCGCTTAGTTTTCTAAATAACAATCCAAAACCAATCAATAAATAGGAGTATCCTATGCTTAAAAGAACACTCTTTTTGCTTGCAAGCGTTACCTTGGTAATGTCACTTCAAGCCCAGAACAAGAGCGAATATAGCAAACACGCTCCGGTAAAAGTTGAACCCGCTGTTGAAACAACAGCATCAGTTCCCCTTACCGGTGGTGTGCCAACATGGGGTCCATCAGCACTCAACTGGGTAGCTGTTGACACCATGGGTAACACTTTCGGACCTGCAATCGGTGCATTGAATCCAATGGCATTCGATCCTTGGTCAGGTGCAATAATGCTGGTACACAGAGGAAGAGCAACCTATGGCACAACAAGCCAGTTGTTCTACAACTACTCAACAGACGGTGCAAACTGGACAAGAGTAACCCCTGCTATCAACTCCAGCGTTACACAGGCTGCAAGATATCCATCAATGACCTTCAACAACCCAACAAAGGGAAGTGCATTGACAGACTGTCTCGTAGCTTTCTCATGGCCACAGCTCAACCCATCAGCTTTTGGTGATGTAGGTGCTGGCGCAGATGAATCAGTAGGTGCAGGAAGCACAGTAGCCATCCTCGAAGTAGGCGTTGGCCGTACTTTCTCATCACAGGTTCCAACTTTCGCAAGTGATAATGCTCCATTGGTACTTTGGGCATCGGACAATCAGGTAGATGCAGCTTTAAAACTGTGGAAAACCGCTGATTTCCAGGCTGTTGATACCTTGACTCCTCCATCATGGGAGAGCGCTGCATTCGAAGAAGGCGGATCTGTAACATTAGGTGGAGCATCAAACAATGGTGTTCTTTACTATGGTGTTTTAGGTACACTTCCTCTTCAGACCCCGATCACCTCGGGTTGGGTACCTGCTTACTCAAAATCAACTGACAATGGCGCTACCTGGTCGACATTCAAAATTGCTGATTTCAGAAACATCCCTGCTCTTGCCAGATATGACAGAGTATATGATTACAAAAAAGGCGATGCATTTGTTTCCTATCAGGGTGACATGAATGTTGATAAAAACGGTTTCGTACACTTCCTGATCCAGGTAACCGATACAACTGTTGACAACAACAGCGGTTTGAACTCAGTAGTTGAAATCTTCGAAACAGCAAACGGCTGGGACGGAAAAGTTGTGTTTGAAGGAATTGGCGACAGCTCCTATACAAAACTTACAGGTCCTGGACTTGGTCAGACCGGTCCTGATACCTACATAGCATTCGATAAAGACAGAAATCTCATGGTTGCTACATGGAATGCTCCACGCACCATTACAGACAGTCTTGTTGACATCTATGCTTCCTACAGATTTGTAGATGGTGGCGAATGGTCAGCTCCTGTTAATCTTACAGACAGCCCTGGAATGAATGAAAATTCACATCACATGGCTCCATATGTAAAGAGCAATGGCAACGGTTCATACACTGCCTATGTATTCTATCACTACCCTGCAGGTTACACAGGATACTATCCTGACGCAACCTATGATACACAGCCATCAGTTATTTATGCTGCCGGATATACATTCACAGCAACAGGTGTTGAAAACGAATCGAACCCAACAGGATTTGTTCTTTCACAGAACTATCCTAACCCGTTCAATCCTTCAACATCAATCAAATACACCGTTGGTGAAAGAGCAAATGTTACCCTTAAGGTATTCGATATGCTCGGTAGAGAAGTAGCATCATTGGTAAATGAAGTAAAAGAACAAGGTTCATATTCTGTGAATTTTGACGCTGCAAAACTTGCTTCAGGTACATATGTATACAAACTTACCGCCGGAAACTTTGTAGAAACCAAGAAAATGGTTCTCCTCAAGTAATTACCGGAAGTTCACTTAGGTAATGAAGAATTAGGCGAGCCCTGCTGAAAAGTGGGGTTCGCCATTTATAACTAATAAATAAGCTGCACAATTTTTTGCAAATCACATCATCCAACATCTTTGGAGGATCAGGGATGAAGATTTTGAAAGAACTCTTTTTAGGACTTCTGTTAGTTTCGCTCTTCTCGGTAACCGGCTTGGCGCAATCCGGTGTCGGAAAACTTACCGGGAAGGTAGTTGATTCCAAATCAAGAGAAGCTATCATCGGAGCAAATGTTAAAATTTTAGGTACCAGACTTGGTGCCGCATCAGACATTAACGGTATGTACTTCGTGTTGAATATCAACCCGGGAACATACAGTGTCGAAGTTTCATATGTTGGTTACGGAACAAAAACATTCCAAGGAATAAGAATTGTTGCCGGTATCACAGAGGAACTTAATGTTGAACTTTCTTCAGGTGTCACACTTGACGAAGTGGTAATTGTTGACAAGAAATTCTTTGAAGAGAAGTCGACAAACACCACTAAAGTCTATGATGCTGAAGAAATTCAGAAATTGCCTGTAAAAGGTGTTGAGAATATCGCCGGATTGAACGCCGGTGTTGTAATGACTGAAGGCTCCGGTGGAGCATCAGGAAATGCCACCCTTAATGTCAGAGGTGGTAGAGGCGGAGAAGTTCTCTATATCGTTGACGGTGTACCTCAGAACGACCTTTATTCAGGAGTTAACTATTCACAAGTAAGTAACGCCGCTATCGAGCAGATTTCGTTCCAAATTGGTGGATATGAAGCCAAATATGGACAGGCTCAGTCCGGTATCGTGAATGTTACTACGAAATCAGGTAATCCGTTCTACACTTTCTTTGGTGATGTTCTGACATCGTCATTTACAGATAAGTATGGATATAACCTTTATACTGCCACCCTCGGTGGTCCATACATTCCCGGAAACGGCGACCATACCTTCTTCCTCTCTGCAGAAAGAGGCTGGTTCCTCGATCAGGATCCGAGCGCGATCGCACTTGAAGTTCCTTCAGTTGGTATGAACTCGGCAACCCGTCCAAATTCCAGTGCAAGTGTATGGAGATTTACAGGAAGAACCACTCACAGGTTGAGTGAATCCTGGACAGTCCGTGTTGGAGCAAACATTAACTTCAGAGAATTTAATGCTTACACACATTCTTACATAAAAAGTAATGCTGAGCACAATCCACTGGTAAAAAGAGAGAACTACTCACTTTCTGCCCGTATTTCTCAGAATGTAAGCAAGAACGCTTTCTGGAACCTGAATGTTGGCTACAAACTGTATAAAAACGAACAAGGTGATGGCGTTTGGTTTAACAACCTTGAAGCCTATGGTGACAGTATCGCCAATGCTGCAAGAGGAGTTACGCTTCCATTTAACGGTGGCAGAGTTAACTTCGATGAATATGGTATTTTCTCAAAGTACGGCAGAGTTAACAACGGTTACTTCCTGAACAACAACTCAGCTTTAACCGCTGATTTCGACTTCACCGCACAGATGGGTAAACACCTTCTTGAAGCAGGTGGTGGTTTTAACTATACAACCATCAGACTTTATTCAATTGGACCCGTTGGTCTGGCTTCAGACAATCTTAAAGGTCTTTCAGATCAGGAAAGATACAGAAGACTTCAACCAACAGCAATTGGATATGACTTCACAGGAAAAACCCTTACTTCAAAGGGCGATGCCAACGAGCCAAAACTTCCTATGCTTGCATATGCATACTTACAGGACAGATTTGAGCTTTCTGACATGGTACTTAATGTTGGTATCAGATTCGATTATTTCGATACAAAAGCCGACATCTTAAGAGACCCGCTCTATCCTTATATTTTTGGTGATCCGAATAATTTCGATGCTGCTGACTTTGTGTCAAAAGAAGCTGAGATCTATTTCTCACCAAGAATCGGGTTGGGCTTCCCTGTTAGTGCTAATACAGTATTCCATGCCCAGTATGGTAAATTCATACAGCAACCTTCACTCGATCAGATTTACACAACTTATCAGGACCTCGGTTCCCTTGTTACTGATAACAATCTTGGTGTAAACAATGGTCATGTAAAGAGCGAAATTACCACCCAGTATGAAATTGGTTTCCGTCATGTTGTCAGTGATATTGCTGCAGTTAACCTGACTGCGTTCTACAAAAACACTGAAGGACTTGTAAACTCAGCAACCGTGTTCTTCAGAAGATCTGAAGGTGGCGAATTGTTGAGATACATTACCCCAACAAACACAGATTTTGGAACCATAAAAGGTCTTGCACTTTCACTTGATGTTTCAAGAATCAGCTACTTCTCATTCTCGTTGAACTATACCTACTCTATCGCAGAAGGTACTGGATCATCAACGGGATCATCATTCACTGCTGCTTTCAGAAACAACAATGGTGAAATTCCAAAAGTAATTGCCCCTCTCGATTTCGATCAGAGACACACCGGTGTTGTTAACATCGATTTCTTTGTTCCACAGGGTCAGCTTGGCTTCCTCGAGAATCTTGCAGCAAATCTTTTGCTCAGATTCAACAGCGGAAGACCGTATACCCCGCTCGAGTCACAGAACCTTCTTGCCGGTGCAACAAACTATGGCGATACCAAAGGTTATGTAAACTCAGCTTACGGTCCCGGCAACTTCAGAGTGGATTTCAAACTTGAAAAAGCTTTCAGAATAAGCAATTTCATCTTGACTCCTTACCTCTGGATTGAGAACCTGTTGGATTCAGACAACCCTGTTTCAGTTTATCAGTCTTCAGGCGATCCTTATACTACCGGTTGGATCAATACCCTCGAAGGTCAGAGAACTGCAGCATCGACTCCAAATCCGGCAATCTACAAATCAGATTACCGTGCATTTGAAAGAAATCCTGGCAACTTCGGTATTCCAAGACTCATAAAGCTTGGTTTCAAAGTTAACTTTACAAGTCAATCCGGTAAATAATATTGGGAACTTGGAATATGAACAAAAAAATATATATAAAAGAATTCATCCTCCTCTTTATCCTTGCGACAGGTTTAGTGTCGTTTGGGTTCAGAGGTAATGACAACGGAGGCAAAGGCGGAGGCAAAGGGAACAACAATTCTCCTTCTCTGAAAGCCGGCGACTCCTACAGAATGTTTATCAATAACCTTAACATTCCGATGAACAGATCGGGTGTTATGGGTGATGTGTCTATTTTCGATCCCGAGACCGGAGGCAACACTTCCGGTGGTCGTTTCGCGGGAACTGTCTTCCTGTTTTCAGGAGGTTTCTTCCTTAGCGGCAAGACCAATGGAGTGCTCTGGACCAACGCAGTTGCATCAGCTTCCCGTATCCAGGATTATGTTCCGGGTACTGTAGCAGGTGGCAGAAACGACTCTAAAGCTCAGATATATGTACTCAGAGCTGCAGAAGGCGATTTTGCTCCGGCATGGGACGAGTGGAGAGATGCTGTTAAACTCGGCGCGTATTTCTACGATGGCGATGGTGATGGTATTTATGATCCGATAGACAAAAATGGCAATGGTAAATGGGATAACACAGAAGACAGACCTGACCTTATTGGTGATGAAACTGCCTGGTGTGTTTATAACGATGCTACAGATCCTGCTTTGAGAAGATTCAATGATGTTTCTCCTCAGGGTATTGAGATCCGTCAAACAGTATTTGCTTTCAATACTAAAAGCTTTGTAGGTAACATGATGTTCCTCAGGTATTCAATTTTGAATACCGGTACGGTTGCAGATGTTATGGACTCAGTTTATTTCGGTGTTTGGGCAGATCCCGATCTCGGTGATGCTTATGACGATCTTGTTGGTTCTGATACAGTAATCAATGCCGGTTATGTTTATAACGATGGAGATGATGCGGAATACGGTTCAAATCCTCCGACATTCCTAATCGACTTTTTCCAGGGACCAAAATCCTATATCCCGGGCGTTACATTTACAGATGTAAACAACAACGGGAAATGGGATGACGGAATTGATATTCCACTTGATACTGCTCACTATGTAGGCGGTCAGGTAAGAGGAATTTCATCATTTCCGGGATCCAAGAACCTGGGACTTTCATCCTTTATTCACTACATCCAAAGTCACCCCACACATGGTGATCCTAACACCCGTCAGGAAGCAAGAAACTACATGGAAGGAAAAAACCGTGTAGGAGATGCTCTCAATCCTTGTACCTGGGCGTTTGGTGAAGTCCGTGGTGGTGTAGACTGTGCAACAGTTGATCCAAGATTCTCATACTCAGGTAACCCTGTTACCAATGTCGGCTGGATCAACAACACTGGTGCAGATCAGCGCCAGATGTCGAACACAGGACCTTTCAAACTTGAAAAAGGTGTTCCTGTTGATATCGTTGTAGCTTATGTTCTCGGAAGAGGATCAGACGCCAAGAATTCTGTTACTATTGCAAAACAGTACTCGGAAATTGCTCAGCTTCTTTTTGATTCTAACTTCCCTTCACCACCACCACCTCCACCGGTTAAACCGACTCTTGTTACCGGAACTTCAACGAGTGGTGCAGGCTTCATAGATATTAACTTTGATACTTACGATCAGCTTAAGTATCGTGCTGTTGATACAGTATTGAACATCGACAGAAGAGTTAAAGGATTCTATGTAACAGCTTACAGAACGAACTCCAAAGAGTCTGTTATCGAAGGTGTTGAGAACTCTAAAATAGTAGCAAATTATGCGCTCAACGATTCGATAAAAGGCATCTATACTCTATTTGCAAACGGTAATCAGGAATTAAAGTTTGCGGACCAGTTACCTGAGTTCAAAATCGATTCTGCACTCTATGCCGATCCTTCAAGCGGCAGACTCCGCATAAAGATTTCTGCAAATCCTTTTAACGGAGATCCGCTTGTCAAAGGTCAGACATACTACTTCACAGTTACAGCCTACGCGGTCAATCATGCTGCAATATTCCTGAAGGGACCATACGATCAGAACAAATCTATCGTTTACGGCCCTGCAGGCGACTATATCGCCCGCTCAGGTGCAATAGAGGAGTATGAGACTTCGATTTTCCCTGTAGCATATGGTGAGAATATGTATGTCCCGGCTTCCGAAGGTTCAACAGCGCAGATGTCACAGGGACCTTCAAACGGTAAGGTACAGTATGTGGTTGTTGACAATAAAAAGTTGACAGGCGATACTTACAATGTTGAATTTTTCAAGAATCAGGCAGTTAAAACTCCTTATTCTGTTTACTACAGATTAAGAAACAAAACAACAAATGCTGTTCTGCTTGACTCGGTAGCAAAATTTGACACTACACTTGCAACTGTAGCCGGAAAGGTAACGGACGGATTCCTTCTTAAGGTAACTCCGGTATCTGCAGAACTCGGATCCGCTACTTATTCAGGAACCAGATGGTACAGACCATTCGCTCCAACAACATCATATACCGGTGTGTACTATACCGGTGCTGATATCCCAAGTTCGGCGAAAATAGTTCTTCCAAAGAACTCATCCGGTGTCAACTTTTCATCATATATGTCAGCCGACAAGATGAGAAGAGTTGAACTGAGGTTCGCTCCGAATTCCGGTAAAGCCTACAGATATCTGCAAGGATTTACAGGATCATCTTTCCAAAGGAACTCAAACTTTACATATGCTGGAGCAATTGCAACAGCAGCGGATACAACCGGTAAAGGACCTGTCGGAAAACTTGGTGAAGGATTTGTAGATGTTCCGTTTACCGCATGGGTTGTTGATTCCAAGTACGGTGAGCAAAAACAACTCGCAGTAGGATTTATTGAAATGTCAACCCGTATTGCCGGGGATGTCAGTGGTACTTTCCTTAAAGGAAATCCTGATGGACAGTGGGATCCCGCTGATTCGATCAAGATGACCGGAGAGTACATTGTCATTTTTGACATGCCTTATGATGCAACCGGTTCGCAGAAACAGCTCACCGGTGGTGATTTTGGTACAGGTACAAAAGTATGGGCAGATTTGGCTAAAGGGTACACAGTACCTGCAGCAGCAGATCCAAACATATATGATGCCAGTTTCAAAGCTATTGCAAGTTCACCTTGGCTCGCCGGAATGTATGTAGTAGGTTTACAGAAGATGGATCCGGCTGTGTTCTATGCAGCAGGTGATACTCTGAAAATTCCGCTTTCGACATATCCGTATGTGAATGATATCTTTACATTTGCGACACAAAAGGGTGGTGATCTTACAACAGATCAAAAGAAAGCCCTTTTTGACAAAGTGAATGTATATCCGAATCCATTGTTCGCATACAATCCACAGTCAAGTTACAACGGTAACACACCAGACAATCCGTATGTCACATTTACAAATATGCCAACGGATGTAACGATTAAAATATTCTCGTTGTCGGGTATGTTGGTTCGTACACTCACAACAAATGACAAGTCGTCACCAACCTCGCCATTCCTTCGTTGGGATCTGGAGAACGGTGATGGCCTCAGAGTTGCGTCGGGTATGTACCTGGCCATAGTAAAATCACCTGAATACGGTGAAAAAATACTTAAATTTGCAATAATTATGCCGCAAAAGCAGATACAAAGGTTCTAACACAAAGTGGGTGGCGGTGTAAAAGCTGCCGCCATACTTGGAATCAGAAATTAGGAGTTAACTTAATATGAAAAGATACTTATCATTGCTGCTAATACTCGCCTTCGTACTGCCAAGCTATGCAGGTGATATATCCCGCAAGGGTACAACCGGTGCAGACCAGTTGCTTATACCTGTTGGAGCACGCGGCATAGCTACAGGAGGCGCGTTCGTATCCAGTGTTACCGGTATGGAATCTATATTCTATAATCCTGCCGGGTTGGATGTTGACAGGAAAACCGAAGCGATGTTCAGCTATATGTCTTATATAGCAGACATCAATATTTCCTACTTCGCTGCGGGAACCAGCCTTGGAGATTTCGGTTCAATAGCTTTATCATTCAAATCGATGAATTTCGGTGATATACCGGTGACAACCATAAACACACCGGATGGAGATGGAACAACCTATTCACCAGGCTTTCTGGTTGCAGGTTTGACCTACTCGAAAATTATCACTGACAGAGTATCCATCGGCGTCAATGCCAAGGTAATCTCTGAAACAATCATGAACACCAATGCTACAGGATTTGCTCTCGATTTTGGTGTTCAGTACAGATTTGACAAGAACCTTACCATAGGTGCTGCGGTTAAGAATATCGGAACCAATATGCAGTATTCAGGTCAGGATCTTCAATTCAAGACAAATGTACCGGGAGCGATTCCTGGATCAACCGGTGGCAACTACCAGGCTGTCACTGAACCTTACCAGATACCGAGCTTCTTTGAACTCAGTCTTGCTTACAAGTTTGACTTTGACAAAGATAACAAACTCATGCTGGGTGGTACATTTGTAAACAATAACGCTTTCGAAGACCAGTTTAAGTTGGGTCTCGAGTATGGATTCCAGGATATGTTCTTTGTTAGAGGCGGTTATGCATTGCAGACAGCCAACAATCAGGACAACATATTCGGTGTCAATCTCGGAGCCGGTGTCAACTACAAACTAACCGACGAAATCGGAGTTGTTGTAGATTATGCTTTCCGTCAGGTTAAAGAGTTCCCAAATCCAAACCACATAGTTACGGTAAAGTTATCGTTTAAGTAATCGATTTACTTTTTGTGAAGGCGTCCGTAATCATCGGGCGCCTTTTTTTTATCAGCCATATTATGGAGTGATTCCGGTGAAAAAGACAGTCGTTCTGGTATTGTTTTTCAGTTTATTCGCACTTGCCCAAAAGAAGCCCCTTTTCGATCTTGATTATGCCCGTTTTGCGGGTGATGACACTTCGGCAATAGTTGAAGTTTATTACAGTTTCTATCAAAATGCTTTTACCCCCTTTCAAAAGGAAAATAAAAATTTTATTCAAGGTTCAATAGGCATATTTATAGAGGATATAAAAACCAGCCAAGCCAGTTTCAAAAGGGAATATAATTTCACTTCCCCCGTTTACGATTCAATAAAGAATAATTTAACAGGTGTTCTTAGATTCAAATTGCGGCACGGGGAGTACAGATTTGCTTTCTCGGTAAAAGATTTGATGACTGAAGGAAGGAATGATACAGCAAAATTCAATATTCAGTTGAAGGATATTGGGAAAACGAAATTTAATGTAAGTGACATTGAAGTGGCTACAAGAATCGAAAAATCAGATAACGATTCATCCACTTTCTATAAAAACACCTTTGAAGTTGTACCAAATGTTTCCACAGTGTTTGGCGAAAATCTTCCTGTGATTTTTTATTATGTCGAATTGTACAATTTAAATAAAGAGACTGATCCCGAACTTCTAATACTGGAGCGGGTTCTTACAAACGACAAGAATGAGGAAGTAAGCCGTAAGAGGAGATACATCCCCAGAAAAAATGCTTCGATAGTCGAAGCAAACACTGTGAATATCTCAAAACTCCCCACCGGATCATACAATCTGACAATTGCCCTGTTTGATTCACTCTCAAATGAAATTGCAATGGCATCGAAGAAATTGTATGTTTTCAATTCCAAAGTAGTGGATACGGTTGCGACGAAATACTCCGATAACGAGTTTCTTTCTTCTGAATTTGCCACCATGAGTGAAGAAGAGATAGAAGAGGCATTTGGTCAGGCAAAGTATATCATTTCCAAAGTTGAAGAAAAACAGTGGGACCAGCTTAAAGAGCTCGAAGGTAAAAGGAATTTTATGTTTACTTTTTGGAGAAACAGAGATTCCGACCCCACTACAGCAGTTAATGAGTTTAAAAGAGAATATTACAAAAGAATAGAGTATGCTAATCAGGCGTATTCATCTTTCCAGAGAAAAGGCTGGCAGACCGATCGTGGCAGAGTTCACATTGTATATGGCAGACCAAGCGAAGTTAACCGTTATCCGTCGCAACTTGACACAAAACCTTATGAGATATGGAATTACGATGATGTCGAAGGTGGTGTTGAATTTGTATTTGGAGATATCTCCGGATTTGGCGACTACAAGCTCCTTCACTCCACAAAACGGGGCGAGTTACGGGATGATAACTGGCAGAACAGAATAAAGACATTGTAATTGGTTATATTGCAAGTTACAAATTTTGAGATTTAGTAGCATTGCAAAACCTTTTAGAATATATCCTTTTTTCTTTATTTAGCAAGATATTCTGTCTCGCAGGATTTAAAAGGGCGTACTTGTTTGCGCCCTTTCTTACATTTATATTCCACGACCTCCTCAAACTTCGTCTAAAAGTTGTCCTTAAGAATCTGGAAATAGCCTTCCCTGAGATGACACCGGAGGAACGAAAAATTCTCGCAAAAAAGTGCTATATAAGCAGTGCGAAGACATTTATCGAAATCATGACAATACCTGCGATGAAATACGAGGAAATAAAGGATTATTTCGGAGACCAGCCGGTTAAATTCGTTCAGGACTTCCACGCAAGAGGGAAGGGAGTGATTCTGATGACCGCTCACTATGGCAACTGGGAAGTGGCTGCGCTTGGTTTTTCGAGAAAAATGGGAATCCGGTTTGCAGCCCTGGCACAGCCTCAGCGGAATGATTATGTAACGAGATGGATGGAAAAACAGAGAACCAAGTGGGGGAATCACATCTACAAGACCGGAAATGCTGCTATGACATTATTCAGAGCATTGAAGAACGGAGAAATAATCGCCGTGGTTGGCGATCAAAGGGGTCCGGAGGATGGTATCAGAGTCCCCTTTTTTGGGAGACAATCTGCCGTAAACGAAGGCATTGCTGTACTTGCGCTTAAAACAGGTGCACCAATAATATTTTCCATAACCATACGACAGAGTGACAACACTTATGTAACGGAAGTATGTGAAGTTTCCATGGAAAACCTGCCCGAGGGGAAACAGGAAAAAATTGTCGAGATCAGCAGGCGGCATACGGCTATTCTCGAAGAGTACATCAGAAAATATCCGGAACAATGGTTTTGGATGCATAACAGGTGGAAATATTGACTAATGCAAAGTATCTTGTAGTGCAGACTGCCTTCCCGGGCGATTCGATTCTGACCCTTCCTTTTATTCAGGAGCTTAGACGATTGGACCCTGAAGGGCAGATTGATATTGTCTGTTCGCCAGTTTGTCAGGAGATATTTGAGGTATCACCATCAGTTTCCAATGTAATTCCCTTTGACAAACGGGGAGAGTACAAAGGTTTCAGGGGACTGGCGAAATTTGCAGCCAGACTCAAAGAAACCGGCTACTCTGCAATCTATTCACTTCACCGATCATTCCGGACGACAATTCTAGTCACACTTGCCGGCGGTGATGAGTCGATTGGTTTCAATACTGCGTCCTTCTCTTTCCTGTACGATAAAAAAATTCCGTATGTATTTAGTGATCATGAGGTAAAAAGGAACCTGAATATGATCATGGATTATCCCGGTGACAAATGGAAAATATATCCTGAACTCGCTGTGAGTGAAGAGCAGAGGCAAAAAGTCATGGGATTTATTGAAGCAACAGGGAGTGGGAAAATAATTTTGATTTCGCCGGGTAGTGTCTGGGAGACAAAGAGATATCCATCGAAAAGCTACGCCGAAATTGCATCCGGGCTATCTGCTGCAGGTTATAAAATTATCATCTCGGGAAGCAGCAGTGAGAAGGATACAGGAGAAGAGATACGAAGGATTGCCGGAGATCAAATAATAAACAGTTGCGGAATTTTTTCAATGGCGGAGACTGTTGAACTGATGAGTCATTCTGAACTTGTAATAACGAATGACAGTGCACCTACTCATTTCGCCATGGCAGCCGGTGCCCCGGTTCTCACAATCTACTGCTCTACTGTACCTGAATTCGGATTCTACGGCTACTCGGATAAAAGTCACCACTTATCCTCTGATGTGAGCTGCAAACCGTGCGGTATTCACGGACATAAAAAGTGTCCCGCGGGGCATTTTGAGTGCGGAACAAAAATTAAAGCGTATGAAGTCATACGAAAAGTAAAGGAAATACTTGATGACCGAACATAAAAACACCTTAAAACTTAATATTGACGATAAATTAAATGACTCTATACAGAAGGCAATCCACATCTACTTTGAAGGCGGCGTTTTCATCTACCCGACAGATACAATTTACGGATTTGGGGCGAATCCCTTCAATACAGACGCGCTTCAAAAAGTAACAGTAATCAAGAGACGCAGCATTTCTAAAAAGTTCATCCTGCTTGCGAGTGACATAGAAATGGTGCTGAAACATGTTGAACTCGCTGATGAATCGCACGCAGATTTTCTTCTCTCTCTATGGCCCAACCCTGTATCAGTGGTTTTGAAGTTAAATCCCTATTACAAAAACATTATGGGTGATACCACCGTTGCATTCAGGATACCAAACCACAACTTTTGCAGAAAACTGACCTCCGAACTGAAAATGCCACTCGTATCAACCAGTGTTAACCGGAGTGATGAGACCGCGATGAATGATTTTTCGCAGATTTCACAGGAGTTCAGTCACGAAGTGGATGCAATTTTTTACAGTGAAAAACCACCTTTAAACATAGCCTCTACAGTGATTGATCTCACTGAAAAAAATCCTGTGCTTATAAGGGGAGGCATGATTGGTTTTGATGACATACTCCAAAAATTTAATGAAGTGTAAATGGACAGAATAAGGAAGAAGATTGAGAAGTTAAAGTTCCGGTTGCTTTTGTTGCCGGCGGACAATCATTCCGGAGTTCCTGTTACCGTCATAGGGTTCAGAAAGGGGATGCTGTATCTTTCATCAATTGTTGCGGCCATACTTGTCTTCTCCCTTCTGCTCTTTCGATTCACCGCATTAAATGAACTGGTAAATGTTCATGCCGAACTTTCAGACGAGGACAAGGCGCTTATCACAAATCTTAATAAAAAAGTTGTCACTCTTGTTCACGAAATGAACGCAATTAAGGCTGAAAACGAGAGAATGAAGTTTTTTCTTACCTTGAAAGACTCAGCAGTTTCTGCAAAAAATGACAGCCTGAGGAACAGTAACAAAAAAAAGCCTGCAGGGGAACAAGTTACACCAAAGACAATGAAGGATAAAAAAGGTTACAAGAAATAGTGCAGCTATGAAATTGAAAAAAGTAAAAAAAATGTACAAACCCATAACGGTTATCTCTGCTGATGTGGTAATAAGAGGTGAAATCGAGGGTGCGTGCGATATGCGATACGATGGCAAACTAAAAGGTGACATCAGGATTGATGGCCTGCTATTAATCGGTAAAACCGCTGAAATTACCGGAAATCTTGTAGCCGAGAGTATCGCAATTGCCGGGAAAGTTAAAGGCAACGCCTACGCATCAGAGAAGGTGGAGATCAACCCTACAGGTGAATTGACCGGTGACATCCGGAGTAAGAGTCTCGTGATAGAAGAAGGGGGAATTTACAAAGGTAAAGTGGAAGACGGAATTGCAGAGAATATCGAACTCCCGACAGACGGTCAGGAGGAAATCTCTGATGAGCCGGTGAATGCTGAATAAAAAAGAAGACAGCATAGCTGAAAGTTTTAGAGCGGTTGCTCCCTATATGGGGCTTGGAATACAGCTCGCCGTGACCATCGTTGGAATGGTTTTAATCGGTGACTGGCTGGACAAAAAGTACCAGACTTCCCACTGGTTATGGATTTTTGCCCTTATTGGGGGAACAGGTGGTATTTATAATTTTATCAAGACCGTGATGGATCTCGAAAAGAAAAACAAATTGAAGAATGACAACAGATAAAAAGGTACTGGCTGCATCAGTTCTGATGATAATAATCTTCGCATTAACGGGTTTAATTGCCATGATAGCAGCTCCTGAAGGGTTATTCCCTGTGAGGGAGTTCTTCTGGGCACAACTTCCCGGAGCCCTGAATTTTGCTCTGGGGGTGGTGGCCATAAAGTATGCATCGAAAAAAGATGACAGAAATTTTATGGTAATTGTTCTCGGTGCAATGACACTTTCGATGGCTTTTACAGCAATATTTATAATATTTTTGCTCCACTTCTTGAATTTGAGCCAAAAATATTATATAATTACAGTCTTTATTTTTTATTTTTTGTACCTGACTCTACAATTGATCTATTTAGTAAAATCAGAGAAGAAGACGCTTCCCAAAAATGTACAGTGATACAACAAAAGCAATAACTGACTCGTTAAGCAAAGCACACGGAAACGGCGGGAGCCAAAGCAGTGACTGGATATTACACCACATTATGGATGGTAATTATCTTGACTTCTCCCCGTTTGGCAAGATTATGCTGCCTGAGTTTTACATTGGTGATATTCATGTCGTAATAACCCGGCACATAGTATTCATGTGGCTGGCTGCCATTTTGCTTGCTTTCCTGCTTATCAGGGTTGCGAAGCGATACAAAAAGACTCAGATTCCCAACAGACTGACAAGTGCTGTCGAGATTCTTATACTTTTTGTACGCGATGAAATTGCAAAACCGAGTATTGGCGGGGGATACGAAAAATTTGTTCCGTATCTGTTGACTGCATTTTTCTTCATTCTGTTTGCCAATTTCCTTGGCTTAATTCCTTTTTCTGCAACAGTAACGAGTAATATCTCAATTACAGCTACTCTTGCGACCGCGACCTTTGTCGTTACACAATGGGGAGGAATGAGGAAAAACGGTTTCTTTGGCTATTTTAAAGGACTTATTCCACACGGCATCCCGGTCTTTCTCCTCCCGATTATGATCGTGGTTGAGTTGCTCGGGTTATTCACAAAACCTTTTGCACTGGCGATTCGTCTCTTTGCGAACATGACCGCCGGTCACATAGTGATATATGCCCTTATTGGATTGATATTTGCAATGAACACACTGGCTGTGGCACCTGTCTCAGTTGGTATGGCACTTTTTATATACTTGCTCGAAATACTTGTAGCAATGCTACAGGCTTACATATTCACGATGTTATCTGCTGTGTTTATAGGTATGGCAGTGCATCAGGACCATTAAAGAAAACAAAAAATTCTATACGGAGGAATGAAATGGATTTAGCTCATTTGGCAGCCGGTATCGGTGCAGCTTTAACAATCATCGGCGGTGGCTTTGGTATTGGTAAATTGGCAGCCGCAGCAATGGAAGCAACAGGCCGTCAGCCTGAAGCAGGTGGTGGTATCAGAACCACTATGATCATTGCAGCAGCTCTTATTGAAGGTATCTCACTGTTCGCATTGGTTATTTGCTTCATCCTCGCCGGTAAATAAGGCTAATTAACCAGAAGGTAATAAAATGACTTTTAGTTCGTTTGTCTTTCTAACAGCTTCGGATGCTGGCAGCAAGCCAAGTTTGCTTGATGTGAATGGCGGTCTGGCTTTTTGGACCACTCTCACATTCATTGTATTGCTACTTGTTCTTGCCAAATATGCCTGGAAGCCTATTCTCAGTGCTCTTGATGCAAGAGAACAGGGGATAAAGGATGCTCTGGAAGCCGCAAAGAAGGCGAAGGAAGAAGCTGATCTGCTGATTGCACAAAACGAGAAGGTGCGTCAGGAAAATGATGAAGCTGCCAAGAGACAGATCGAGGAAAGCCGGAAATACTTCGAAGAGCAGAAAGCCAAAATGGCTCATGATCTTAAAGAAGAGTTCGACAAAAAGAGAAAAGATTTCGATTCCGAGCTTGTAAACCTTGAGCGGGAAATGGTAGACAGGGTGATTGAGAAAGTCGCCGATGTTACCGTTGCTGCAGCCGAAAAAGTGATCAGAGCTAATCTTGATGCTGAAAAGAACAAAGTGTTGGTTAATAAATACATCGACGAGATAAGGAACAACTGACAATGTCTTTCAGCAAGGTAGCCGTCAAATATGCTTCTACCCTTTACTCTTCGATCAGTGCGGTTCCGGAATTCGAGAAAATTTTTCAGGATGCAGAAGACATTCTGAGAATTTTCGACGAAAACCCCAACCTTAAGAGAATCATTGGGATTCCTGTATTTAAAGACTCGGACAAACTTGCCATCCTCATGAAGATTTTTGAAGGCAAGGTTGATGAGTCGTTAACCGGATTTATCGGGTTCCTCGCCAAAAAAGAGAGAATTTCGAATACTTACGAAGTGTTTCAGGCATTTCTGGATGTTTCTGATAAAGACAGAGGTTTCAAGAAGGTGGAGATAACCTCCGCTTTCGAGTTTGATCCCGAAGAATCTGCCAGAATTAAGAAAGAGCTTGAAGACTACTTTAAGTGTAAACTCAAAGTGAGTGTTAAGACTGATCCCGGATTGGTAGGCGGTTTTATAGCCAGGACTGATGAGATAATAATAGATGCATCAGTCAGGAATCAGTTGAAGAAACTGAGAAAAACATTCAGCCGCGCCGGCGAATCACTAAACAAAAATTAAAAATGGGACTTGAGATATGATAAAAATCAAACCGGATGAAATTGCTTCGATATTAAGAGATCAATTATCCGGCCAGCGATCGGAAGCTGATATCTATGAAACAGGTACGGTTCTTTCCGTTGGTGATGGTATAGCGAGAGTATATGGTCTTTCCAAAGTTATGGCGAGCGAGCTTGTTGAGTTCCCTAATGATGTTTTTGGAATGGTTCTCAACCTCGAGGAAGATTCCGTGGGTTGTGCTCTTTTCGGCGATTCATCTCTTGTAAAAGAGGGAGATGAAGTAAAGAGAACCGGAAGAGTTGCCTCGATGCCTGTTGGTGAAGCGATGCTTGGAAGAGTGATTACACCTCTTGGCATTCCCCTCGACGGTAAAGGCGCCATCAAGGCTGAAGGATATCAGGAAATTGAAAGAAAAGCTCTTGGTGTAATGCAACGCCAGCCGGTGAAGGAACCGCTTCAGACCGGTATTACAGCCATCGATGCCATGATTCCTATCGGAAGAGGACAGAGAGAGCTTATAATTGGCGACAGGCAAACCGGAAAAACCGCAATTGCAGTTGATGCCATAATCAATCAGAAATTTACACACACTGAGGAAGCAAAAGCCCTCGGTGTTAATCCTGTTTACTGTATCTATGTTTCCATCGGACAGAAAAGATCGACAGTGGCACAGGTGGTAGCAAAGCTCCAGGAAACAGGAGCGATGGCTTACACAACCGTTATTTCGGCATCCGCGTCAGATCCTGCACCACTTCAGTTTATTGCTCCATATTCGGGAGCATGTCTTGGTGAATATTTCAGAGACAGCGGCAGACATGCACTGGTAATTTATGATGATCTTTCGAAGCAGGCTGCAGCCTACAGAGAGTTGTCACTCCTTTTGAGAAGACCTCCGGGTCGTGAGGCATATCCTGGTGATGTGTTCTATCTCCACTCAAGATTGCTTGAGAGAGCATCAAAACTCAGCGATGATCTCGGTGGCGGAAGCTTAACAGCTCTTCCAATCATCGAAACCCAGCAAGGTGATGTGTCGGCATATATTCCAACGAATGTTATCTCGATTACAGATGGTCAGATTTATCTTGAACCAAACCTTTTTAATGCCGGCGTTCGTCCTGCTATCAATGTGGGTATCTCCGTATCCCGTGTTGGTGGTAATGCTCAGATAAAGGCAATGAAGAAGGTTGCAGGAAGCTTGAAACTCGATCTTGCTCAGTACAGAGAACTCGAGGCATTTGCGAAATTCGGAAGTGATCTCGATGTTTCAACACAAAGAACCCTTTCTAGAGGTGCAAGACTGGTGGAATTGCTCAAACAGGGCATTTACCATCCTATTCCTATAGAGAGACAGGTTGTGAGTGTATTTATCGGTACCAAGGGATATCTCGACAATGTCGCTGTGGAATCAGTTAAGAGGTTTGAGAGAGAATATCTCGAGTTCATTGACAGACAGTATCCTGATATCCTTAAAGGAATCAGGGAAGCCAAAGAAATTAAACCTGCTGTTGAAGAACTTATTAAGAAATCAGTTGCAGAATTTTCAGCAACATTCAAGAATTAATTGCATTAAGAAATGGCAACTCTTAGAGACCTAAGGAACAGAATCAAGGGTGTAAAAAGCACCCAGCAGATTACAAAAGCTATGAAAATGGTAGCGGCTGCCAAATTGCGTCGTGCCACTGAAGCTATTGTGAGTGCCAGACCTTATGCAAACAAACTCGGAAGTCTTGTAAGCAATCTTTTTACTGAGGATGACAAGCTCACCAATCCTTTTGTGTTAACGCGTGAAGTGAAGACAGAGCTGATCATTGTGGTAACCGCTGACAGAGGACTTTGCGGTGCATTCAACACCAATATCATCAAAGAAGCTACACATTATGTTGCTGATTTGAAGAGTAAAGGGATTGAGCCCGTGTTGTTCACCGTAGGAAAAAAAGGTTACGACCACTTCAGAAAAAGAGATGTAAATCTTGCCGGTGATGTGACAGGATTGTTCAACAGTCTTAATTTTTCGTATGTGGGTAAAATCCTTCCGTCGGCGATACAGGGATTTCTTTCAGGTAAATATGACAAGGTTACTTTTATTTATAACGAATTTAAGTCGGTAATCTCTCAGAAAGTGATTCATTCACAATTTTTACCTGTTCCGATAGAAGTAAGTGAAGGAACTTCCGGCGATTTGTTTATCTTTGAAAAGTCGCAGAAGGAAATTTTGAATTCTCTTCTTCCACAGTATCTTGAAACACAATTGTGGAAGGCACTTCTCGATTCCAATGCTGCTGAGCACGGAGCAAGAATGACCGCGATGGAGAATGCCACGACGAATGCATCAGAGCTTATCTCCTCGCTTAAGTTGACTTACAACAAGGCAAGACAGGCTGCGATTACCAAAGAGCTCCTGGAAGTTGTTTCGGGCGCTAATGCCCTTAGAGGTTAATCCTTTAAATGTTTAAGGATCTTAGCGATAAACTGGAGTTAGCCCTCAAGAAAATAAGAGGGCAAGGGAAGCTTACCGAGTCGAATGTTAGTGAGACGGTAAGAGAGATAAGAAGAATTCTTCTTGATGCGGATGTAAACTACAAAGTTACAAAAGATTTTATTGAGCGTGTCAGGGTGAAGGCGATGGGGCAGGAGGTTATCACTTCCATCACCCCGGGACAGTTGATCACCAAGATCATTTATGATGAGCTGGTTGATCTTCTCGGAGGTTCGTCGCAGGAACTGAGTCTGAACCCTTCCGGAAAGACCATTCTCCTTATTGTCGGCTTGCAAGGGTCGGGTAAAACCACCTTTTCAGGGAAGCTTGCCAGAAGATTCAAGGGAATGGGAAAACGACCTTTGCTGGTGGCTGCGGATATTTATCGTCCTGCAGCAATTGACCAGTTAAAAACACTCGGTGCTCAAATAGATGTTCCTGTGTTTTCGCTCGAGGTAAAGGACGCGCGCAAAATAGCCGGGGATGCAATCAGGTTTGCAGAAGAGAACCGTAACGATGTTATCATAATTGATACAGCGGGAAGATTGCACGTGGACGAAGAACTTATGTCGGAAGTAGCTGATATTAAAGAATTAGTGAAACCAACAGAGGTTCTTTTTGTTGTTGATTCGATGACAGGACAGGATGCTGTAAACTCGGCCAAGTCGTTTAACGATAAAGTTGATTTCGACGGAATTGTCCTGACCAAGCTCGATGGTGATTCAAGAGGCGGTTGTGCTCTTTCGATCAGGGAAGTGGTAGGCAAACCGATAAAGTTCATCAGTACGGGTGAGAAGCTCGATGCAATTGACATATTCTATCCCGACCGTCTCGCTTCGAGAATACTTGGAAAGGGAGATGTTGTAAGTCTGGTTGAAAAAGCTCAGGAGGCGTTCGATCAGAAGGATGCGGAAGAACTTGAAGAGAAGCTGCGTAAAAACAGGTTCGATTTTGATGATTTCCTGAAGCAGATAAAGATGATAAAGAAAATGGGTTCTTTGTCATCCCTTATTTCAATGATACCGGGGATACCGAATCAAATGAAAAATGCTCAGGTTGACGATAATGCACTGGTAAAGGTTGAGGCTATAATCAATTCGATGACCAGAGTGGAGAGGGGCAACCCTAAAATATTGAACGGTGGTCGCCGTCGCAGAATAGCAAGAGGAAGTGGCACCACAATACAGGATGTGAACAGGTTGATCAAGCAATTCACAGAGATGCAGACGATGATCACCAGATTAAATAAGAATAACTTTTTTAGAAAACAGAAATAACATATTTTGATATCCGGAGGAAACCAGATTTGGTCAAATTAAGACTCAAAAGAATGGGCAAGAAGAGACAGCCCGTTTATAAAATTGTCGCAGTAGATTCACGCGTGCCAAGAGATGGCAAATATCTTGAAGCAGTTGGTCAGTATAATCCAAAAGACGAACCACATACAGTAATCATCGATGAAGAGATTGCATTAAAGTGGTTGGGATTTGGTGCACAGCCAACAGACACAGTTAGAAGCTTGCTTCGTCAGACCGGTATACTCTACAAGAGACAGATGCTCAGGAAAAACTTCCCTGCAGATGTCATCGAAGCCAACATGGCTAAATGGAGAGAAGGAAAAAACATTCCCGCACCGGCAGTAAAAGAAGTTAAAGCTGCTCCGGCTCCGGTAGTAGTCGAAGAGCCAAAGAGTTCTGAAGGTACAGCAGAAGTAACGGGTGCTTCTTCTGAAGAGAACATTTAGTTCGGTCTGTACTTAGTACTATCTTAAAGCCCCTTGCTCTAATGGAGGATTCCGAATGAAGGAATTTGTTGAATTCATCTCCAAACATCTTGTCGATGCGCCTGACAAGGTTATCGTTGAAGTCAAATCAGAGGAAGAAAAAAAAGTTGTCTTCGCACTGAGGGTGGATGCTAATGATATCGGAAAAGTTATCGGAAAGCAAGGAAAAACCGCACAGGCGATAAGGACACTATTGACTGCAGTCGCTGCCAAAGAAGGCAAGCGAGTTATTCTTGAAATAGTTGATTAATTCCTGCTGTTACTGTGGACGGATATATTCTTATTGCCAAAATAAGTTCTGTTTACGGTAAAGGTGGCTATTTAAGATTACAGTCTTTCTCCGATTTTCCTGACCGTTTTTTTAAACTTAAAACGGTCTTTGTGGAGTTCTATGCTTCTTTGAAATCTCTCAAGATTGAGAAGGTGAAATTTGACGGTGAGGATTTGCTTGTCAAGTTCGAGAAGTTTGATTCCGACAAGGATGTTGAGATGTTCACGGGCAAGGAATTGTTTATACCTGAGACTGAGATAGCTGCACTTCCTGAAGATACTTTTTACATACATGATCTGATTGGAAGCAAGGTGGTCTACAAGGATCAGGAGCTGGGTATTATAGAAGATGTGATGGTATTACCGGCGAATGATGTGTATGTGGTTTCGAAAGAGGGAAAAGAAACACTCGTTCCTGCGGTAAAGGAGTTCATAAAGTCATTTTCACCTGAAGGGAAACTTCTCGTGTTGAGCGACGATTTCCCGGGTTATGACGATGAGAATTGATATTATAAGTGCTGTTCCCGGGTTCTTCGATGGCCCGTTGAACAACAGTATCATAAAAAGGGGACAAACAAAAGGCAAAGTTGAGATACATGTCCACAACCTGAGGGATCACGCATACGACAAACATCGCATGATAGATGATAAACCTTTCGGAGGTGGTGCCGGAATGGTTCTTAAAGTGGAACCCTTCTTCGATTGTATTCAGAAACTGAAGTCTGAAAGAGATTATGACGCGATAATTTTTACCGCACCGCATGGTAAAATTTATGATCAGCAGGATGCCAACAGGTATTCACTGATGGAAAACATAATGATAATTTGCGGTCACTACAAGGGAATAGACGACAGAGTAAGGGAAGCCTTTGCCACAGAGATAGTATCGATAGGCAATTTTGTCCTTACAGGTGGTGAACTGCTCGCCATGGTTCTGGTTGATTCCGTTGTCAGAATAATACCGGGTGTATTGAATGACAGCGAGTCGGCATTGGACGATTCATTCCAGGATGGTGATATGATTGGTGCACCATGCTATACGAGACCTGCGGAGTTCCAAGGCTTGTCCGTTCCTGAAGTATTGCTTCAGGGAGATCACGGAAAAGTGAGGGAATGGCGGGAAGATCAATCAAAAATTTTAACAGACTATTGGAAAAAGATAAATAAGATTGGAGCACAGGTATGACAAGCCTCTATGATTTCATCCCGGAGGAAAAAAGATCCGAATTCGCCGATTTCAATATTGGTGACAGGGTCAGAGTTCATGTAAGGGTAATTGAAGGAGACAAGGAAAGAATTCAGCCATTCGAAGGTGATGTAATTGGTATCAAGGGAAGCCTTGAAAACAAGACATTCACCGTCCGCAAGATTTCAAGCGGCGTTGGTGTAGAAAGAATTTTTCCTTTCAACTCCCCCAAGGTTGCAAAAGTTGAACTGGTAAGAGAAGGTAAGGTTCGCAGAGCCAAACTTTATTATCTCAGAGATCTTTCAGGAAAAGCAGCCAAGATCAAATCAAAGAACCTTCGTTAATTTTTGTTGTTTTGCGATAAACAGGCTGCGGCAGAGTAGTTTGCTGCAGCCTCTTTTTTTTATTACGAAATGAAATTAGGTATCTCCCCGAATATTGTCACGAGCATGTTTGCCACATTTTTAAAGAGCAAGCTTGAGTGTGAAATATTGTTCCTCCCCGTTTCCAAACTTCTCGATGCAGTAAAAAACAGAGAAATAGACCTTGCCCTTGTACCACCTCTTGATCTGCACAAAGGAGGCGATTTCGTCGTTTCCAGTCTCTACGGAATTGTGGCTGATTCGGTATTCTCCACAAACTTTCTCTACTTCAAACCGGGTGAAAAGGATGTAAATGAAATCACCATGAAAGGCGATATTTCATTTCATGATATTACTCTGGTGAGAGTGATCTTCAGGGAATTGTACGGAATCGACCCCAAAATGACCTCCTACAGTGGTGATATCGGTCAGGTGGAAAATCTTTTGGTAGCTGGGGATGACAACTATCTTTCCGGCAGATATGAACTGGGAATGAACATTGCGGAGGAAGCAACCGAATGCCTCCAGTATCCCGCCATTTCATACATACTCGTTGCATCCAGGGAAGAGGCACTTGAATCGGTTCACCGGAAAGTGAAGGAAATGAACGATGCCCTT
This sequence comes from Ignavibacteria bacterium, assembly GCA_017302895.1. Classification (NCBI taxonomy): domain Bacteria; kingdom Pseudomonadati; phylum Ignavibacteriota; class Ignavibacteria; species Ignavibacteria bacterium. The sequence continues at coordinate 1,475,340 of JAFLBV010000001.1, forward strand.
TTCGAGTTCGGGGGCGACTGGCTTTCAACAACCGGTGTATCTGAAAGAACGCTGGAATACCTTCAGGAAAACCTTCATCATCTTTCGTTTGAATTCAGTGATGAAATTGTCGAATCACTCAAGAACCTGATTTCTGTACCGTACTACTACAATCTGACAGAAGACATTCCCGAATATACTCTCGTCTAATCCCCTAAGCAGTTACACCTCAGTCCGGAACTTCACAAAACCCCGATTTAAAATAAAAAACCGGAATACAAAGTCAGACTTCACATTCCGGTAATAAACAACTTCGTATGGCTACAAACAAAATCGCAAGATCAGCTCATAGATCATAGTTCATAGCTAATAGCTCTAAAGTGCCACATGCGCCAAATTGATGATTTCAGGGATGTTCCTGATTTCTTCAAGGACACCGTCAGTGAGAGGTTGTTTTAATTTGACGGTACATTTGGCAACCAAACCACCGGCAAACACTTCATTTTCAACCTCTTCGATATTCACTTCATCTTTTTTCATTACATTAAGGATTGAAGCGATAACACCCGGTTTGTCGTAGTGTTTTACGATGAGCTGGTAATGAGATTCTTCCCAACGGGCTTTGTTTACCCAGTGAGCAATAACACCACTGTTAATGTAGCCTCTGATGATATTCACAGTTTCTTCTGCTACAGCATCCTGAGCCTGTTCGGTGGATGCACCGATGTGATGGGTGATGTAGATGTTTTTGTTGTTCATCAGTTTTGATGATACCTCACCTGCCTTACCTTCCGGTTCGCCGGTGAACACATCGAATCCACAGAAGATGTTTTTCTCTTCGATAGCTTCGAGGAGGGCATCTTCATCAATTACTTCGGCGCGGGAAGTGTTGATAAGGATACTGTTTGGTTTCATCAACTTAAACATGTCTTTGTTGAAAAGTTTTCTTGTACCGTCAGTCAGAGGAAGATGGATGGTGATTATGTCGAGAATTGGAAGAATTTTATCCATTTCAGAAAATTCTTTTACACCGTAACCTTCAACGCGGGAGATATCTTTAGCGTAAACATTCATACCAAAAGCGGTAGCTCTTGCGGCAACTTCTTTGCCGATGTTACCAAAACCGATGATTCCGAGGTTTTTCCCGTAAATTCCCTGGGCTTTCGAGTAGAGACCTTTGTTCCAGACACCATTTCTGAAGTCGATCACATTGTCGGGGATTTTACGGTCGATGGCAACCATCAAACCTATTGCAAGCTCTGCTACTGCAATCGAGTTTTTGCCGGGGCAGTTGGTTACATATACACCTTTTTTGTTGGCAGCGGGGATATTGATGTTATTCACACCGGCGCCTGCACGAACAATGAGATTCAACCTTTCGGCTGCATTAATAGTCTGTTCGTTGACTTTAGTGGAACGGACAACGATAATATCAACATCTTTTGCAGCTTCAGGAAGATCGTTTTCGCCGAGTTTTGGTTGATAGAGTACTTCAATATCTTTTGATCTCAGTATATTAATATATTTTTCAGGAAACTGATCAGCGATCAATACTTTAAGTGACATATTTTTCTCCGTATGATTATTTCAACATGGGTATTTTAACCGACTTGTTGCGGGCGTTTTCTTTTGCCCGGTCGTAGCCGGCGTCTGCGTGTCTTACTATTCCCATACCGGGGTCTGAAGTAAGGACTCTTTCTATTCTTTTTGCAGCCTCGGGCGTGCCATCAGCTACAATAACCATCCCGGCATGAATGGAATTACCAATTCCAACACCACCACCGTGATGGACTGATATCCATGAGGCACCGTTAACAGCGTTAATGAGAGCGTTAAGGATGGGCCAGTCGGCAATGGCATCGCTGCCGTCTTTCATTGCTTCTGTTTCCCTGTAAGGGGATGCTACAGAACCGCAGTCAAGATGATCTCTGCCAATTACAATTGGAGCTTTCACTTTTTTATCCGCTACGAGCTGATTGAAAATCAATCCCATTTTAGCCCTGTCACCATAGCTTAGCCAGCATATTCTCGCAGGAAGTCCCTGGAAATGGACTTTTTTTCTTGCAAGCTCAAGCCAGTTGATAAGAGAAGTGTTTTCAGGAAATGCAGCTTTAACGGCCTCGTCGGTTACATAGATATCTTCCGGGTCACCCGAAAGGGCTGCCCAACGGAAAGGACCGCTTCCGTCGCAGAAAAGCGGACGAATGTACTCCGGAACAAATCCGGGTATATCGAAAGCATTTTCCACGCCATTTGCCTGTGCCTCGCCACGGATATTGTTTCCATAATCGAAAGTGACCGAACCCCGTTTTTGGAATTCGAGCATCGCTTTCAGATGAACAACAATAGTTTCCTTCGCAAGGGTAATATACTTGTCTGGGTCTGATTTCCGAAGTGCAAGAGCCTGTTCGAACGACATCCCCATTGGCACATAACCATTCAATGTATCGTGAGCAGATGTCTGATCAGTAACGATATCGGGGATTACATTTCTCTTCAGGAGTTCGGGAAGAATATCGGCAGCATTTCCAACAAGACCAACTGAGATGTTGGCACCAGATTCTTTGGCATCGAGAACGATTTTCAGAGCTTCGTCGAGGTCTTCACTAAGAATATCGATGTAACCTGTCTCAATTCTTTTCTGAATTCTGGATTTGTCGACATCAATTCCGAGGAATGTGGCACCGTTCATGGTGGCAGCAAGAGGCTGTGCTCCTCCCATTCCTCCGAGACCGGAGGTGAGAAGGAGTTTCCCTTTAAGTGATCCGCCGAATTTCTGGCGGGCACACTCAGCGAATGTCTCGTAGGTCCCCTGCAGAATGCCTTGAGTGCCGATGTATATCCAACTGCCGGCTGTCATTTGACCGTACATGGTGAGTCCGAGGGCTTCAAGACGGCGGAATTCGTCCCAGTTTGCCCAGCGGGGCACCAGCATCGAATTCGAAATAAGAACCCTGGGAGCATCCGGATGACTTCTGAAAATTGCAACAGGTTTACCCGATTGAACAAGAAGGGTTTCATCGTTTTCGAGTTGTTTCAGTGATTCAACAATTGCATCGAACGATTCCCAGTTGCGGGCTGCTTTCCCTTTACCGCCATAGACAATAAGTTCTGCAGGATTTTCTGCAACTTCGGGGTCGAGATTATTCATCAACATTCTCATCGCAGCTTCCTGCACCCATCCCTTGCAGGAGAGGGTGGAACCGTGAGGAGCTCTGATAATTCTTTCTTCCTTTACCATCACTATTTTTCCTGAAAATATTTGGTCAAGAGTTTTCCGTACTGTTTTTCAAGCGAGGAGAAAAAAAACTTTTTGAAAAAACCTGCTTTGCTTATCTGTTTTTTCAAGTGGTTGTGGTTCGCCACGACCATGTTTTTCAGAGTAAAATACTCATCTTTGGTAAACTTTACGGAATCGGATTCATTGATTTTGTCGAGAATGGTGGAGAAGATTCTGTTCTGTTTAACCATTCCGACTTCCTGACTTCCACTCGTCTGTTTTACAGCCTGTTTCACAAACTGTGTCAGTACTTTTTTATCACTTTTTTCGATATCGAGTGTATAATTTCTAAGCGCGATCTTCATGTTATCCTATAATTGAAGTGAAGTGAGTTTTTCTCTCATTTTCAGATATCCCGGTTTAATCACATCGTAAATGAGGCGGATCCTCTCATTATGATGGATAAAAGCGGATTTCATTGCATTAATTGTTATTTTTTCCACATCGTCGAGGTGGAGGTCAAAAATCTGAACTGCTGTTACAAATTCCTTGGTCATCGTGGTATCACTCATCAGACAGTTGTCGGTGTTGATCGTGACTCTGAATTTGTTTTTGTAGAGAATCTTGAAGGGGTGCTTTTCAAGGGATTCAACAGCTCCTGTGTGTACATTGCTCAGGAGGCAGCACTCAATCGGAATTCTTTTGTCGAGCACATACTGGGCAAGGTCACCCATTCCTGTAACTGTTTGACCATCTTCAGCTATAATCATGTCTTCCACGAGTCTTGTACCGTGACCGATTCTGTGGGCTCCACACCATTGAATTGCCTGCCAGATTGATTCCTTGCCAAAGGCCTCACCGGCATGGATGGTAATATTGAAATTCTCTCTTTGGATATACTGAAACGCTTCGATATGCTTTTTTGGGGGATAACCGCCTTCTTCACCTGCGAGATCGAAACCAACGACACCTTTTTCCCTGAAATTTACTGCAAGTTCAGCAATTTCAAGTGTATCTTTCATGTTCCTCATTCCGCAGAGGATCAGGCCGAATTCGACTTTATACTTAGCCTTTCCCTCTTCAAGACCTTCAAGGACGGCAGAAACCACATCATCCATGTAAAGCCCTTTGAGAGTATGGAAAATGGGAGCAAACCTTATTTCCACATAACAAACACCGTCATTGTACATGTCTTCAATCATCTCGAAAGCAACTCTTGTGAGAGCCTCTCTCGTTTGCATTACAGCACATGTGTGTTCGAAACCCTGCAGGTATTCAACGAGGTTACCCTTGTTGGCTCCACGGTGGAACCAGTTCCTCAGTTCCACTGGGTCCTGAGTTGGCAGTTTATCGTATCCCGTTTCACGGGCGAGTTCAATAATGGTCTCGGGTCTCAAAGTCCCGTCAAGGTGTTCATGCAGGAGCACCTTGGGTACAGTTTTAATAATTTCTTCAGTTGTCAATAAAAACCTCTTTTTAAATACTAAATTTATCATTATTAGAGAAGAAAATCAATTTTGTTTGAGGATAGTTTGATAAAATAATAGAATGCCGGTTATAAATCTTGTTTAAACAATGAATTTTGAGTAATTTAGGGTACCATAATTTGTGAAACTTTGGAGAAAAAATGAAAAGAATTAACATCCTCTTGTCAGGAATGATCCTTCTGGGATTGATGTTCTCGGGATATCAGTGTTCTTCCGCAGAAATGTCAAGCGCAAAACTTTACATTCAGCAGAAGAATTGGGAAAAAGCCGCTGAATCATTGGACAAGGAAATTGCAAAAAACCCGAAAAGTGACGAAGGTTACTATCTTCTTGGAATCGTGAAAAAAGAAAAAGAAGATATCAAAGGAATGGTTTACAATTTCAACAAATCACTTGAGATCAGCTCGAAATTCAAAAAAGAGATTGATGCTCTTACACAGGCTACCTGGGCAGAATCGTTCAATGCCGGTGTAAACAACTATAACAAAGCTGCACAGTCGAAATCGAAAGATACGACAGCAATGTTTCTCGATAAAGCAATTGAGAAATTCAATACAGCGATTTCACTTGAGCCCGATTCAATTGAAGCCTACAAAATAGTTTCCATGATCTATTTGAACAAAGGCGAAACAGACAAAGCCATCCCCGTACTTCAGACCATTATTGACAAACAGGGACCAAGCTATGCATATGCTCAGCTCGCCGAAATTTACATAAAAAGAGGTGAAGCTAAAAATACTGCCTACAAAGCAAATAAAAACAGCGCAGACAGCGTAGCTGCTCAGGATAATTTTACAACTGCTAAAAAGACAGCAATCACAGGCTTGAACAAACACCCCGGTGATGAAACCCTGTTAGCAACTCTTGCAATGGTTTATGGCTATCTGAATCAGGCAGAAGAAGGTGCCGCACTTTTTGAGGGTGAAGTAAAGAAAAACCCGACAAACAAACTTAGCAGACTCTACTACGGTATTTTCCTCACAAATATTCAGAACTATACAGCATCAGTTGTTGAGTTCGCTGAGATTCTGAAGATTGACCCTACTTTCTATGAAGCCTACTACTACGAAGCATTTGCTTACTACAACTGGGGACTTACCATCCTTAAGAAAGCAGATCAGATGAAAGAGGACGGAAGACCACAGGCTAATCCTAAATTCGAACTTTGTGTAGAAAACGCCAAGAAATTTACCGAGAAAGCACCAAAAGAGAGAAGAGGCTATGACCTTCTTTTCAAAGCTTACTCGAGATTGAGCAAAACAAAAGAAGCTGAAGAAATTCAGAAAATTTTATCAGAAATGAAATAACAATGAATCAGAATCCAAAAGATACAGCAATACCTCAACAGCAACAACTCAATGTGGAGCTTGGAGAGAAAGAGGCGGAAGGAATTTATTCCAACCTCGCTTTCATCACACATTCCCCTGCGGAATTTGTGATCGATTTTACAAGGATACTCCCGGGTATTCAGAAGGCAAAAGTGATGTCGAGGATAATAACGACACCACAGCATGCCAAGATGCTGCTAAGAGCCCTGGCTGATAACATCGATAAATATGAATCCAGATTCGGTGAAATAAATGTCGATTTTCAACAGGAGCCTGCTTTTGGGTTTCCGCCTCCCAAGACGGAAAAGTTTAACTGATCGATTATTTTTGAAGCTGCCCCTTAAAAGGCAGCTTTTTTTTTGATCTGCATCACTTCTATAGGCAATAGTAATATTTTTCGATTAAAAAGTGTTGCATTTGTCTGTTTATTTGTTAAATTTCGTTCCCAATATATGCAACTAAGGTAACCCTTCGGGTTGCCGCCTAATAGGTTTTAATAACACAACAACATCATCATCACAAGGAGTCCATATGAAAAGATTTACACTTTTCATGGTTGTTATTCTGTTCTCGGGCATATTGTTTGCTCAACAGAACAAGATTAATGTGGTCATCTCCATCAAATGCACAAACGCACCGCAGTTTTCCATTTGGAATGACACCATTCGTGAGGGGCAGAAATATGCTTTTCAAGCAAAGAATCTTCCTGCACCTTATAATGTTGCACAATCACTCTACAACGCAATGGTTGGCTCATACATCATGTTTGAAGACGGGTGTATAAACCAGGATATTCAGGTACGAATTACGCTGAACGGAGTAAATTGTTCCAATGGATTATTCAATCCCGCAAATCTGGCAAACCTGTTTATCAACTGGAGGATAGAGGTTTACTCATTTAACGGACTTGATCCATTGGGTTCACCTTTCAATTTCGCATCACCAAACAAATTCAGGCTGGTCCTGATGCGGTCGCAACAGTTCAATCAATTCCTCACAATGGCAGGTATCAATCCTGTTGCTGTGCTGGCATTTGCTTACCTGACTGCAACAAATACATTTGATCTGACGGGAATTACCACAGAGCTGTTTCCTGATTCCATAAGAGTAAGAGTATCCCATTTTTCAGATCTCGTTGGAAGTACTCAGGGAAGTCTGACCTCGACGAATGAAACGATAACAGAGATACCGTCTGCATTCGCTCTCGATCAAAATTATCCAAACCCGTTTAACCCTTCCACAAAGATTCGCTATTCAGTACCCGAAAGGTCGGATGTGCTGATCAGAGTATTTGACATAATGGGAACGGAAGTGGCCAGACTGGTGAATGAATCGAAGGAAGCCGGAGTCTATGAGGCATCATTCGATGCTGCAGGTTTGCCCTCAGGAATGTATATGTATGAACTGAGAGCCGGGAGTGTCGTAATCAGTAAAAAAATGCTGCTGCTCAAGTAAATCGCAAAGAGTCGAGTGGACGCATAAATTTAGAGAGCATTTGAAGGAAAATGCAGGATATAACCTGTATTTGCCTTTTAGTGCTCTTTTTTTTCATAAAAAGCCCCGATTATAAATAAATCATTTGCAAACAATTCAAATTATAACTAATTTTAATAGTTATCGTTAATAATTATAGAACCGAGATCGCAATGAAGCATTTTAAGAAGAGTTTTACCGGAATTACCGGTATAATCGCCGTATTGTCACTATTGCTCTTATCCGGGTGTGAGATCAAGGAGCCGATTGCCCCTGTGTGGGATGTCGAACTTAATCTACCGTTCGTGAACAGGTCCTACACTTTAAAGGAGATTGTAGAGAGAGATACAGCAAACCTGAAAGTGAGAAGCGACACCGCCATAATAATTTATGAACAGCTTCAGGATCTCAACTCTGTCAAGATTGAAAACAGAATGACACTTGATGCTCCTGTGAAGAGCATAAAGACAACCATTGGTGCCATCAAGGTGAACGCTGTTGCGTCCATTAGTGAAGAGATAAAAATGACCCAGTGGCTTAATGTTACGCCGGGTCAGAATCAGATTGTTCCCCCGATTACCAACACATTGGTGGTTCAGGATATCAAGAAGATCAGTTCTTTCGAAGTGGCTGAATTTGATGGTGGCACCATGTCCCTGAAATTAAGAAACGAAAATGGCCCCATTCCCTTGAGCATCAGCAGGATTATCGTGAGAGCAGGAAAGAACTACACATACAGAGGGGCTTCAATAGCTGAAAACTCCCGTCTGCTTACCGATAATACAGCATTCACACTGACTCAGAATCAGGAAAGAACCATATCGTTCCCACTTACGGGACAGAAATTGGTGGACTCCTTAAGGATTGAGGTGCTCTTATCATCAACGGGCAGCAGTGGGCAGTCGGTTCTCCTTCCGGCTAATCCGGTTACAAAGATTACAGCCGATTTCGCAAATCTCAGTGTGAGCGGTGTCAAGACTGTAATTCCTCAGCAAAATCCAATTGTGAAAAGTGATGTGGTGGCGATAGATGACTCCACTCAGTATTCCCTGATGAAATTTGATTCGGGAAAATTGGATATCTCTGTTAAGAACTCCATAGACATGCCTCTTCAGGTCACGATGAGTGTTAACGAGTTGAAAAAACCGGACGGATCAGCATTCAGTCAGGTGATAAATGTTCCTGCAAAAGGAACAGGGACTTTCTCGATTCCAAGTCTGAAAGATTACACTGTAAATTCCGGAGGCGTACTTAAGAACACAATCACCTATTCGGCGTCTGCAACAAATACTGTTCAGCCGGGAGTTGTAAATACACTTCTTAGTACAGACAGTCTGGTTTCCACTGTTTCCATGACAAATCTCGTAATTTCGAGTATCACAGGAAAAGTGAAACCGGTACAGCTCAGAATTGTAGAGACAGATATCGGAATTAATCTAAACGACTTGCAAGGTAAATTCAGATTCGGAAAACTCGATCTTCAGGATTCTGATATAAAATTAATAGTTCAGAAAGCAACGAGTTTCGAAGTGAGGTTTACCGGTAAACTTAAAGGAACAAACGGAGTAAATACCGCTGAACTGGATCTTCCTGTCACGACACTCGGTACCGGACAAACCACCATCAAACTTGACCCTGTGAAAGTGGAGCAGTTTATTCTGGCTTTCCAGAATACACTTCCAAACCGTATGACGGTTGTTGGTGTTACCACTCTGAATCCCAACTTTAAAGAGGGTACTGCTCAGATGATAGACTCGGTTTATGGTATCGGCAAACTGGATTTCCCATTCCATGTTGGTATTACCAACGGTACGATTTCTGACACTGTAGCTGTAGACATTGCAACCGGAGATACTGCCAAGCTCAACAATTCCAATTCTGCAGATGTGACCATGGTATTTGAAAACGGATTTGCAGCAGGTTTGAGGGTTAGTGGCAGATTTGTTGACAAAGATTATAAGACAGTAATGAATATCATTCCCAAAAATACCGGAAATGATTCAGTACTTACAATAAAAGGAGCAACCGTTGGCTCTGATGACCGTGTAATTGCGGCAGCTAAAGACAGTATCAAAATGACTCTCCTAAATGCCGACTTCAGAAACTTTACAAAAGTCAAGCATCTTATTCTCGAAATGCGGATAAATACCTCTCGAGCGAATGGACTGCCGGTCAAGTTCTATGCACTTGATCTGTTCAAGTTACGAGCCTTCGGTAAATTCTCTTATAAAGTAGATGCAGGAAAGTAGAGGTAACACTATGAAAACTTTTAAATATTCAGTATTGGCATTGGTGATTTTCTCTTCTTTAATTTCTGCGCAGAACGGAGGGGGCATAGCCAGCAGTTCTGATCCTGTTGCCACCGCAATGGGAAAAACCATGACTGTAACTTCCCGTGGTGTATATGCATTGGGTGCCAACCCTGCACTAATAACATGGAGTGAGCCAAAAACATTTGAGTTCTCCGTAATTGGACCCATCAATATAAGAGCGGGGTTCGATTTCATGACCCTCGACGACTACAATTATTTCTTTGGTGGAACTACTGACGCCTCCGGAAAAACAACCGGCAGATATCTTACTAATGACGATGAACTCAGGTTCAGAGAATTGTTCAAAGATGAGAGCAGTATGATTGTGGGTGCTTCATTCACCATGTTTTCTGCTACATACAATGCGGGTCCTTCGATAGGTGCTTTCGGATTCAACATTACCGATCAATTCTATTCCAAAGCCGTAATTCCGGAAACATTTGCCAAACTTGCTCTGGAAGGTAATCTTCAAAATCAGTCATATGATTTTGGTGGTACGAAGTTCGGTGCCAACTGGATGAGAAAGTATGGTTTGACATATGCCAGAGACTTTAAGCTATTCAACTGGAAACAGGTCTCTGCAGGCATTACAATGAATCTGGTACACGGATACGGCTATGCCGCTATTGATTACATCAGGACCAGTTTCAGTTTCGATGCGAATAATCAGCTAACCGGAACCGGTGACTACAGAGCAATCTCTGCATTCTCGCCTGATTTTGGTATCAAGTATGACTTTGATTCAACTGATATACAAAAAGGGAAGAATTTCTTCCCGTTCCCCTCACCGGGAGGAACCGGATTTGGAATCGATCTTGGGTTTGCAGCTCAGATCAATGATAAATGGTCAATCGGTTTGGCGATTACTGATATTGGTTCGATAAACTGGACACAGAAGACTGCCGAGTTTAAAGCCGAAGGTGGAGTCTTCCTGAATGATCTTCTCGATCAAAAACAGAGAGATTCACTAGTTAATGTTCTTAAAGGTAAAGCAAGATCGACCGGTGAATTTTCGACCGCGTTACCCGGAGCATTGAGGTTTGGAACCGCCTTCAAAACTGGTGGCAGCAGTGGTGACTGGTTATTCGCTTCAGATTTTAATTTTGGATTCAATGATCAACCCGGAAACAGTACTGCAATGAGATGGTCGATGGGAATGGAGTGGAATCCAAAAGCAAGCTGGCTACCATGGTTCAGGACAGGATTCTCGGTAGGCGGTGGTACGATTGCAAGCTGGTCGTTCGGTGGAGGATTCAAAATATGGAAAATATACTTTGATGGTGCAACCTACGATTTCCAGTACCTCTTCAGCCCTTCAAAAGCAAAAAGAGTGTCGGTATCACTTGGTGCAAGATGGAGATTTGATTAAAATTCCTGACTAAAAAGATTAAAGAGGTTGTTCATTTGAGCAACCTCTTTTTTTTTGATTTTGTAAATTAAATCTGATATCCGTATATTTACAGTCTCAATTTGAAATTATTGCCCTGTGGTGTAATTGGCAACACGCCTGACTCTGGATCAGGAGAGCCCAGGTTCGACCCCTGGCGGGGCAGCAAAAGAAAAGCTCTGACGAAAGTCAGGGCTTTTTTTTATGTCAATTCTGTACGAAGGAGTATTTAGATTTGAATTTTGGAGAGAAGTGTCTGACCAGATTAGAATCGATGATGAGATAATCGGGTGCAGAAGATGATGTGTCCCCCTGGGTGATGAAAAGAATTGTAGCCAGGGCATCGGATTTTTCTGAAGACTCTGCCACTACAGAAACACTGGTGCTCCCGGTAGCGGGATATCCGGTTCGAGGGTCAATGATATGATGATACCTGACACCGTTTTTCTCAAAATATCTTTCATAGTCGCCACTTGTCGCGATGGCAAGGTCAGCAAGCTCTACACTGCCAATTAGTTTCCCCTCATCGCGCGGATGCTTGATTCCGATAACCCACTTCTGATTTTCATTTTTCATCCCCGATACCAGGATATCACCGCCGGCATTAAAAAGGAAAGAGGTAAAGCCGTACTTTTTTAATATGTCGGATGCTCTGTCGATGGCGTACCCTTTCCCGATACCACCAAGGTCAATCGACATACCTTTGAACTGCAAAAATGCTGTGGTATCTTTTTCATTGAGTGAAAGGTTCCTGAAATTGACAAGCTGTTTGCAGGAGTCAATCTTGTTTGCCGGTGGAACATCTGAAGGTTCATCGTCTCCGTTAAAACCCCAGAGTTGTGTGAGAGGTCCTATTGTGACATCAAAAATGCCTGAGGAAAGTTCAGAATATTGAGCTGAGCGTTTCAAAATGGAGAAGGTTTCAAACGATATTTTGGCGGGAGCTTTCCCGGCAGCTTCGTTAATTTTGGATATTTCAGATGCGGGAATCTGCCAGGCAAGAAGTGAATCGATTCTTTCGATTTCGCGGAAAGCGAGATACAAAGTTTTTTTAGCCTTCTGGATGTCACCCGCGAACACCTTAACATCCACGACAGTTCCGATAAGATTCTTTGAGGCATTCACCTCGTAAAGAAGGGTCGTGTCCTGAGCCAGCAGGGAGCATGCTCCCAGCCACAATAAAAAACTAATGCGAAATGGCATCAAACAGACTGCTCTGTGCTCCGTAAACAACGGCTCTTACCCGGTTGGGAATGCAGATCAGGGATTCTCCGGCGATTGAGGCGGATCCCAGTTTCATACATGTTTTGTGACCACAGGGGGCACCGACAACTTTAATACCGGCTTTGGAGAGTTGAAACTCTGAAGTCCCTTGTGCACCTTCCACGCTGAATGTGACAAGTTCGTTGTTTAGTTTAATTTCTTTAACGAGGGAATTGTTGCTAAAAATCCGGATCGATTTATTTTCGTCTGAAGTATCGGCAACAGAGAGAAATCTTACAAATTTTGGATTTGTCAATTTTGCAGGCAAGCCGAGTTTGGATGATATTTCCGCCAGGAGTCCCGATTTCTGATCATGCTCCGAACGGAAGTTGACAAGTTTTCCCTTGTCGATGAAAACGATATCACCAAGAAACTCTCCTGCGAGGTCGAATTCCTCGTACTTCAGTCTTTCAGATGCTCCGGTTTTTGCGAAGAATGACTGAGCAAGAGCTGCTGCAGCATCGGCGTCATTTGTAATAATGGCGAGGGATGATCCTGTCACAAGCTCCGCCGGTGTGAAGCTTTTTGCAATCGAAGGGAGGGATAATGCTCCCGCCATTAATGCTCCCGTTTTGATAAAATCTCTTCTTTTCATGAATATGATGCTCCGAAATTAAAAATTGTATTTATAACCGAGTGTGAAAATATATGCATAGAGCATTCTGTAGCGGCTGTGCCAGTCGGGCGTTAGAGTATTCCTCATATAAAAATTGAGTCCGACCGAAAGTTCTGCTGTTTCTTTCATAATCGAGTTGAGCAAAGGTGTGTTCTTAAAGACATCACTTGCAAATTTAAAGCTCAACTCAAACTCATTACTCACTGATTCATTCAGTTTTGAATCGACAGCCATAAGTTCAACGGGTCCCGAATATTCAGGCAGGAAAAAATATGCCTTGGTCTGATTGTAGATTCGCCATCCAAGAGCCGCTCTTATATTTTTACTCAGGTGTCTTTGATAAAGGACATTCGCAGTATTCGAAGAAATATCCCATGTGTCCCAGTAATATCTGTAACCCAGTTGCAGTGACGAGAGTTCATCGAGAGAAAAGACTGTTCGCAGACTTGCAGCCCGTCGGTCTCTTGAATCGGGATAAGCAGGGGAGTAAAATCGCACCCTGCCCAGTTCATTAATGGCAACCACCTGATAGGCATCATTCAGGAAACCGGTATTGTTTGAATACCACAGGTTCATTTGCATTACCCATGCGGGTGAAATATTTTGAGTAAGTCCTGCACTGAGGGAAATAACATTTTTATCCTTTTGCCAGTCTCTGTTGTCAGGAGCGACAATATCCCAACTCTTTACAACACCCAAAGATATTATAGTGTTTTTTAATGCAAAAGGGAGTGAAATGTCGGCCGCAATGGTTCTGGAATAGTAATCATGCTCGGTGGAATAGATTGCATTCAACGAGGCTTTTACCTCGCCAAAAAGCTGAGTGACTCCACCCGTAAATTCGTGTCTTATTTCGTCGGGGAATTTGCCTTCACCCTCGGTTCTTTTGGAAGCAGAGGTGACACCATCCACTCTGAAAAGACTTTTCATTGATGCGGCCGAGATCATGTCGACGAGATACCGTCCATTAATTGAAGTGGTGGCTCCAATTTGTTTTGTAACAGAAATAACGGGATAGGCGACGACTACTCCAAAGTTGTCGAAATAACCGTTCAGATTGACTTGCAACTCGTTTTCGGGCAGATTCTGACCAAATGAGAGAGTTACCAGAATCAGAAAGATAATTAAAGATCTAACCACAACCGCATCCTCCACTCTGTGCTCCCGTGCCACCGACAGATCCTTCGCGATAGTCGAGATGATGTTCAAAAATTCCCTTCTCGAGGGGATTTGAATCAATCATCATAATCGGGTCACCCAAAAGTCCTTTTTCCCAAGGCTTCACGGTGGTACATCCTGCCATAACCAGCAACATCACAATGAGAAAAATAAAATAAAAAAGCTTAATCTTCATTCCATTCTTCTCCATGGCATTGGTAACATGATGGTGCAATTCTGTCTTTTCCTTCGATAAAAGCGGCTCCTCCCTTAAGATTGGATTGATGGCACGAGCCGCTGCTGCATCCTGAAACGGGTGAGAACGGGTCTTTGAAGCCCGGTTTGTGAAAGGCCGTTCCCAGTTTTTCAGTATGTGCATCAAGCCCCTTGGGGAGAGTGGTTTTCTCCTCTTTCGGGAAGGGAAAATCGCATCCTGACAACATAATCAGTGTTAGCGCTAATGCCGGAAAATAGAAAAGTTTCATAAGTTCAATAATTAATGGGGAATGGCATATTACTATTAAATACGATTTCAATTTACACAAAAAACTGAAAATAATCAATTCCGCAGAGGGCATTTTTTTATACTCAAAATGAATAATAATTTCCTGTTTTCAACAGAGGCGGTAGTAAGGGCAGTTGACTGTCTCTTCTAATTGTTTTATGCTTATATTTGGCTTGTTTTATAACAAATTTACATAAGCATGAACGAACTGATTCAATTTGGAATACTTAGTTTTGTGGCATTTTTTACTCTGATAAATCCGGTGGCTACGATGCCTGTCTTTATGACAATGACAGCCTCGCTTGATGAGAAAAACAGGGCGAGGACGGCAAAGAAGGCGTCGATAGCAGCATTGATAACATTGTTGCTTTTTGCATTTTCAGGGCAGTTGTTGTTTAAATTTTTCGGAATATCGGTAAACAGTTTCAGAGTGGTGGGAGGTGTCATATTCTTTATGATGGGGATGGACATGCTTCAAGCCCGCCTGGTTACGGTGAAAATAAAAGAATCTGAAATTCGAAGCTATGTTAACGACATTTCAATTACACCGCTTGCCATACCCATGATTACAGGTCCCGGAGCTATTACAACCTCTATCGTTCTAATGGAACAGGCGGTTACGATAGAGATGAAAGCAGTACTCGTGCTGGTGATTGTCCTTGTACTCCTTCTTACCTGGATTATTTTATTGAGTTCTTCGAAAATCATAAATCTACTCGGTGAGACCGGTAACAATGTTTTGATGAGATTGATGGGACTTATTGTCATGGTTATTGCAGTGGAATTTTTCTTTTCAGGCTTAAAACCAATTCTGGCAGATATTCTCAACTCTAAAATATCATTGTAAATCCTGTTAACCTGGAATAATATTTAAATAATTTAGTATATTCCGCAAGGGACGATAAGTTTTTTGCGAACAATTTTGTCAGGAAAGCACCCTTTCATGCAGCCGGAACATAATTAATGGGAAATTCCATTTTCCTTGGATTGGTTCAAAATACAGCCCTGCTCGTAGCTCTCGGTTTAATTTATAATTTAATCCGGGGGTTGAGTTTTATTTCGAACAGGTATTTCAAACAAATACTTGTAGGAATATTCACGGGTGCTATTGGGATTGCACTTATGGGAACGCCCTGGGTACTGTCTGAAGGAGTTGTTTTTGATACCCGTTCAGTGTTGATTTCGATTGCAGGATTGTTTTTTGGCACGATTCCCACCATAATCGGAATGGTAATGCTTGCCCTGTATAGAATAAGTATGGGTGGCGATGGTGCAAACATGGGGGTGGCAGTCGTAATCGTGACAGGAACCATCGGATTAATATGGAGGCAGGTAAGAAAAGACAGTCTCATCAGGCTTTCTCTGAGCGAGTTGTATCTGTTCGGGCTTCTCGTTCACATCGGTATGATGGCATGCACGATATTGTTGCCTGATGCCACCAGAATGTCGACCATTGCAAAAATAGGAATTCCGGTACTTCTCATTTATCCTGTTGGCGAAATGCTTCTCGGTTGGATGTTGATTGCGGGAGAGAAACACAATCTTACTTTAAAAGCGCTTGCGGAAAGGGAGAAGAGTTTCAGGGGACTTTTTGATACAGTAGATGAAGCAATTTTTGTGCAAAAGATCGATGGAGATTTTCTCGATGTGAACAGAGGTGCCTCAAAAATGTATGGTTACCCGCGGGAAGAGTTGATCGGAAAAAAACTCGATTTCCTTTCGGCACCGGGACAGAATGACCTTGCATTGCTCAAAGAGAAATTGAACAAAACATTTGCAGGAGAACCCCAGGAACTGGAGTTTTGGGGTATCCGAAGCAATGGGGATGTTTTTCCGAAGCTTCTCAAATTTTATAAAGGAACCTTCTATGATCAGGATGCAGTCATCGGGCTGGCACAGGACCTTACAGAAAGGAAAAAGACAGAGACGGAGTTGATAGAGGCAAAGGAAAAGGCAGAGGAAGCCAACAGGCTGAAATCCAGCTTCCTTGCCAACATGAGTCATGAGCTCAGAACCCCGATGATCGGGATAATCGGATATTCCGAAATGATGATGGAGCCCGAATTCAGCGAGGAGTCGAGGCACATAGGTTCGATAATTTTTCATTCAGCCACCAGATTAATGCAAACCCTGAATCTTATCCTTGATCTTTCAAGAATTGAGTCGGGGAAAACAGAGCTGAATTATACTGTTTTAAATATAAACGGGTTGGTTCAGGAGGTTGTTCACCGTTACGAAGCCGCTGCAAGGAACAAAGGCTTGAGAATAGGGATGAAAACGGATCAATCAGAGTTGATGTGTCAGGTGGATGCCAGGTTGTTCGACCAGATTTTGAGTAATCTGGTGGATAATGCCATTAAATTTACTCACAAGGGTGAGGTGGAAATATTTGCAGGCGAAGAGGAGTCGGAGGGTCGAAAATGGCTGACAGTACAGGTCACGGACACCGGCATTGGTATTTCAGAGAAGGATCAGACTCTGATATGGGATGAGTTCAGGCAGGCGAGTGAGGGCTGGGGACGCGGTTATGAGGGCTCAGGGCTTGGTTTGTCGCTTACAAAGAAATTTATAAACATTATGGGCGGAACCGTCTCTGTCTCAAGCAGGTTGGGCTTCGGTTCCATATTTACTTTCAAACTTCCGATCGACAGAGCGATCGGGGAGACGATAATAACAGATAAAGATAACACAGTAAGTTCACCAAAAAAAGGAGCGAGTGTTGCTGCCATGAGGGAAAAAGAGAATGTCATTATCATTGATGATGACGAAGTTACAATTGATGTTTCAAGAGCTTTCCTGAAAGATAATTATAATGTGGATTCAGCGGGCACAATCCAGGAAGCCCTGGAGATGATAAAAAAGAACAGGTATTCATTGGTTCTTTTGGATATTAATCTCGGGAAAGGAGTCACGGGATTTCAGGTTCTCGATGAACTAAAAAAGATGCCTGAATACAAGGATGTCCCGGTAATTGCAGTTACAGCATATGCAATGGTGGGCGACAGGGAGATATTCCTGAAGGCAGGGTGTGACGACTACATTTCAAAGCCATTCACCCGTCAGACACTGATTGCCGCATGCGACAAGGCGACGGGAAACCTGACTCTCTGAGCAGGTTGCCCTCTTATTTGAGGACAACCATTTTCTTTACAGAGTTAAACCTTCCTGCAGACATTTGATAGAAGTAGATGCCACTGGGCAACCCGGTGGCATCGAAAATAAATTCATAACTTCCTGCATCAAATTCACCGTTCGCCAGAATACTTACCTCGTTTCCAAGCACATCAAAAATTTTCAACTTCAATTCACTTTTCCCGGGAAGTGTAACAAGAATTTTGGTTTCCGGGTTGAATGGATTGGGGAAATTCTGACTAAGGCTAAAATCGGAGGGGATATCAGAAGTTTTCAATATACCTGTGTATACATCATTCTGAGCAGAAGGGGTCCCGAGTCTTTTACCCGTTCTCCACGATGAGGCGAGGGTGTTGTCGAGAGTCGGATTTACCAGTGCGAGAGAATAACCGTCGCCGTTCGCTTTGGGGTCCCACGGGTCTGAAATTCCGTACTTAACGCTGTCGACCAGATTGTCGAACGGATCCAAAAGGAAGACAGTCTCACCATCACTCGAAAGGCCGAAAGGGAAATTTCCTTTATAATTCGCTGCCGAAGGGTGGAAAAACTTAAATTTTACAGAATCCTCACAAACGGTGAGATAACCAGCCGGCGGGACTATTGAACCCTCCGGAAGGATGAATTCATTTCCCTCACCCGAGTCTTTTACCTTGTAGCCGGAAAGATTAACAGCCTGCCTTGAGGGGTTGAATATCTCAATCCAGTCACCTGTATCGTAAAGTGAGTTACTTTTATAATTTATCTCATTTATCACCAGTTGTGAATCGGCAGGTGTCCAGGGCTCAAAAATTGCTTTAAGAGTTATATTCGCTGTCGGAAGTATCTCAATCTTTTCACCGGTTCCGCTTACAAATCCTTCCCATCTTACAAAGCGGTAGCCTGCATTTGGCAAGGCTCTCAATTTGAGTGGAACCCCTTTAAAGAAGACAGGTTTGGCATTCCACTTCATCGGTACGGTATGGGCAATTACACTTCCGGCTGTTGAATCATTCGAAGTAAGATGAACTGAAAAAGAGCCGGGGAGTCCAAATCTGTCATAAAAGAACTGCCGCATCGATCCCGGTCTGAGAGTTATAAATTCCCGTATCAGGTCAATCTGAACATCCCAGGTTGCGCCGAAAGAGATGGAATTGGGCCAGCGAACCTTGTGTTTTGGCATTTCGTTCACCAGCAAACCACGAATGCTGTCGAGAACCGACAATGAACGGGAAGTTTCAAAAGTTGTACTTATGTGAGCAGCCATCCGCTGAATGAACTCATTTTTGAATTCCGGGTTCATCATCAGGCGTCTGAAGATGAGCGTAGCCCATGGAGGATTTGTGGAAATGGTATTTGTTGTATCGAGTGCATATCTCAAAGTATTGGTGTTATACATCCCCTGAGAATTGCCGTTGTAGCAATAATCGAGGTCATAGAGGAGCCATCTCCACTTCGCACCGGGTTTTCGTTCACGCCACAATTTCACATTGTTTGCAGGCCAGTCACCGTTTGCACCAAATATCTCTGCCACATTATAATCGATAAAAGAGTCGATATCGATGATCGATTTTGCATGATCATAGTTCGCAGGGAGAGCAAGATCGTTGTTTTTCAGGAAGTTGTACATTTCATAATATGCAACGGAATCACCCGTGCTTACATCCGCCACTTTAGAATACTCAATCAGATCGAGATCGGCTTCCTGCACATTATAGTGATATTCTATATAATGTTCGTTTAGTTTTTCCCGGATATTATGGATTCCCCAATATCTGCCATTAATAAAGAGAATGGATGGCCGGTATTCCTGCTGATCGATATTCATCTTACCTTTGATGAGCGAGGAGATCATCCCCTCTCTTACCATTGTCCGGTACCAGTCCTGTCCCGCATTTCTAAGAACCAGATTATTAAATTCATAGAGATATGAATCTTTGAACACTTTATAACGAATTTTTGAATCGCCGTATTTATCTCTCATGTAGACTGCAAGCGATTTTTCGGGATAAAGCCGTGTACAGCCGCCGTAAATTTTAACACCGGCATTCACTTTGAAAGCTCGTGATTTATCAGTCTCGTAAAACTCAAGGGAGACAGGGCGTTCCCAATCCTGATTCCAGTTTCTGGGTCCTGAGGAGCAGTAACCGGTAATGCCGTTGGTTCCCTGTACATAGATACCGGCCGTATCGCTGAAGAAATTTGCCGGGTCGGTTGAGAGGGAAAAAACAGGGAGATCTGTGGTTACATTAATAAAATATGTATTGGTTATCGTCTTTGAAGGGAGGCTTTGCAGTTTGAAAGTCTTTGCTCTAATAACGGTCGTTGAGTCGAGATGAACCGGAGAAGAGTAAAGCCGCGAATTTGCTTTTGGTTCGGAGCCATCAGTTGTGTACCTGATTTCACTTCCGGCCATTGAGGTTGATAATGAGACATCTACCGGTGAGGGGAAAAAACCACCTGTAAGAGTAAATTCCGGATCGGGGCAGCGCGCTGTTATGTTTGATTCAAAATTTATAGTGCCGGGGGTTGCGGGATAAAAAGTGTACCAGTTGTTTTCACCATCGGGAAATCTGCCATAAGAGATATCACTCGTTTGAGTTCCAAAACGCATCGTATCGATTATTAAAGAATTGGGTCCGAAGAGCCCCACCATTTCGCCGCTCGCGGTCAGTTTAAAATTGGCATGCAGTCCGGTATTATGATCATCGCACCAGATAATTAGAAATCCGTTTGCGGGGATTATAACACCTGAAGCGGGTAACTGCCACTTCTGTGGTTCGCTGAAAATGTCGGTCAGGAAATATCCCGAGATGTCAACAGCGATCGAGTCAGGGTTGTAGAGTTCGACCCAGTCGCCGAATTCATTAAACTGGGGGTCGCGTATTGTATTTGTGTTGGAGGCCATAACCTCGTTTATCTTAACGCGGACGGGGTTCTGAGCCATCAAATTAGTGGAAACAGCAATAAATAACAAAACTAAAGCAAATGTCTGCTTCATGGAAAAACCTGTATAGAATAAATAAAACTGAAACCAAATATAACCTTTTAAGTTGTGAAAGCAGGAGAATGGAGATTTTTCTCCCCCGTTACAAACCTGTTCGTAAACTTTTGTATATTTCACAGATTTTTTAATAAATATTTGAGAGAAAAAGAAGATGAGATACAAATTGCTGGGAAGATCCGGTGTAAAGGTTTCAGAGTTATGTCTGGGTGCCATGTCATTTGGCACAGAGTGGGGATCGGGAGCCGATGAGGCGGAAAGCAGGAAGGTTTTTGACAGATTTGCAGAGGCAGGAGGCAATTTTATCGATACTGCGAACAGATATACCGAGGGGACGAGTGAGAAATATCTTGCTGAATTCATGGGAAGTGAACGGGACAAATTCGTGGTTGCCACCAAATACAGCCTGTATACCAAAAGAGGGGATTTGAATGATGCCGGCAACAGCAGGAAAAACATGTTCCGGTCTGTTGAAGGAAGTCTGAAGAGGCTCGCAACTGACTATATCGACATTTTATATGTCCACATGTGGGATTTCACCACTCCAATGGATGAAGTGTTACGGGGTTTGGATGATCTGGTGAGGATGGGGAAAGTGACTTATATCGCAATTTCAGATACACCTGCCTGGGTGGTATCAGCCGCACAGGTGATGGCTGAGTTGAAGGGATGGTCACAGTTTGTTGCACTTCAAGCCGAGTATAATCTGCTGAAGAGGGATGCCGAAAGAGACCTTTTACCGATGTGTGAGCAATATGACATCACCTGCACTTCATGGGCTCCCATTGCCGGTGGAGTACTTTCAGGCAAATATCTTCAGGACCCGGGTGCGGAGGGGAGAATAAAATCCGGAAGCGTAAGGAGAAGTGATAAAAGTAATGAGATCACAAGAAAAGTCGTGGAAATAGCCGGTAAACTTGGGGTATCAGCGACCCAGGTGGCGATGAACTGGCACAGGCAAAACCGCTACAGAATTATTCCGGTCATCGGAGCCAGAAAAGAAGAGCAGATTGTTGACAGTCTTGGCTGTCTTGATTTTGAGATCCCTGCGGAATTTATGAAGGAACTTGACAATCTTACCGCGATAGAGCCGGGTTTCCCGCATGATTTGCTTACCGGGGCACAGGCAACCGATCTCCTCTATGGGGGTCTTTTCGATAAATTTGACAATCACAGAAGAAAATGACAACAGAAGAAGTACTTTCTGAGCTGGAGGCTTTTGGCAGGGAAGATGTTAGAGAAGGAAGAGCAAGGTTTGGCATCAGGGCGGTCTCTTCCTTCGGTGTCCCGCTTCCCAGAATAAAGTCGATTGCAAAAAAGATAAAAAAAGATCATGAATTGTCACTCGCCCTTTGGAGAACCGGAAACCATGATGCGAGAATTCTTTCATTTATGATTGCAGATCCTAAAAAATTCACTGTCGATGACGCCGAGGAGTGGATGCCCGAGATGCTTTCCTGGGATTTGACCGACGGGGCAGCCATCTACCTTTTTCGAAAGTGTGACTGGGTAATTCAGAAAGTAAATGAGTGGATCGGAAGTGACGAGGAATTCAGACGCCGGCAGGGTTTTGTTCTTATGGCAGTGCTGGCAGTCCATGGTAAAAAGCTGCCAAACTCACTTTTTATCGACTGGCTTGACGACCTCTATGAAGGAGCAAGTGATAAAAGAAATTTTGTAAAAAAGGCTGTAAACTGGGCGATCAGGCAGATTGGAAAGAAGAACAAAACACTCAGGCAACACGCTCTCATCACATGTGAGAGGATACTTTCTGACGGCGAAAAACTGAACTGGATTGCACTGGATGCAAAAAGAGAATTGAATGATCCAAAGACCGTGGCAAGAATAAAGGAAGGTTAGCTTTATGGTACGGGAAAAATCTTTCGGAGAATATACTTTTACCACCGACAGTGAGAAGGTGGATTACGCGACAGTTATCCAGTATTTAAAGAGGAGTTACTGGGCAAGTGACATACCACCGGAGACTTCCATAAGAGCCATTAAAAATTCTCTTTGCTTCAGTATATTTTTCCATGATGAGATGGTTGGTTTTTCGCGGGTAGTAACTGATTTTGCAAGATTCGCATATCTGGCGGATGTATTCGTTCTTGAGGAGCATCGGGGGAAGGGACTGTCAAAATTACTGATGGAGTTTATTCTGGCATACCCGGGGATAAAAGGGTGCAGATTTATGCTTGCCACCAGGGATGCACACGGATTGTATGCGAAATACGGATTTAAGGTTTTGGAAGATTCGTGGAAGTATATGTCCAGAAAGGAAGAGAAGAAGTAATTCAATTCACAGATAAATCACTTCTTCTCTTCAAAAGATGCTGCGGTTATTTCAAATAGAGCATTTTAAGCTTTTTTGAAAATCCCGGAGTAACCATTTCGTAGAAATAGATTCCCGATACGAGATCCACAGGTTTAAAACTAACCTGATGATTTCCTGCCTTCTGTGATTCATTCACCAAAGTTGCAACCTTTTTCCCGAGAATATCATATACACTAATGGTAACCATCCCCTCAACCGCTGTACTGTAGGAAATCACTGTTTCAGGATTGAACGGGTTGGGGAAATTTTGCTGCAAAGAGAATGATCGAGCCACATCCGACTCCACTTCGACAGGACCGAAAAATTTGTATGTTCCGTCGAAATCAGTCTGTTTCAATCTGTAGGAGATTAAGCCTGAAGCCGTAATTCTGTCAGAGAAGGAATATTCCGAAGGCGATTCTTTGGTACCTGCTCCGGTGACAAAACCTGCGTTGATCCAGACTGAGCCATCGACAGACCGTTGCACTTCAAAACCCTTGTTATTGAGTTCGGAAGCGGTTGTCCACTTCAGGTTGACGAATTCACCCTCCTTTACAGCCGTGAAAGCGGCAAGTTCCACCGGAAGAGCAGAGAACACATAGATACCGATATCATCGATATACCAGCCATCTTTCACCAGAGAACCATCTGTCCTGAGCTCAAATTTTATTTTAACTGACTTGTTGGCATAGGCTGAAAGATTTATTTCTTCCCTTTTCCAGTTGGATGTAGTTCCGTCATAGATTGGCATGCCGACAGGAACCTGCTTACCGCTTCCCGATGCCGGTTTTGACAATGATCCTGCAAGAGCAGACCAGGTGGTGCCGTTATCAGTCGAAATCATCACAACACCACAGTCCCATTGAGTTTCAATATCCCACTTCGTAAAGAAGGAGAGTTTGGGATTGGCATAACCGGTCAGATTGATTTGATTTGTTGTTGCAATCGTCACGGTAGCATTACTTGCATAATTCCCGGTTTTTGAATCTGTATATGAAACAGGAGCGGAATTAAAAGCTGTTGTAGTGGCTTCCCATTTTGGGGTGGATGGTGTAGCTGTTATCGTCCAGAGAGTTAACGGGTTATTCGTAGTATCATTAAATACGAATTGAGGTACACCCGTAACAAAACCAATTGTATCAATTCCCATGGTCACACCATTTTTCGAAGTGACAAGTCTCAGTTTACAAAGGGTATCAACGGGCGCAAAGGGTGAAACCGCAAACGAAAGAGGAGTTGAAGTTGTGAATGTGCCTCGTGAGGGGATGGTGGGAATATTTATTGTACCGTTACCGACAGAAACAAATCCGGATACAGGTTCAAGAGTGACGGTGAGATTATCAGCCCCTGAGAGTCCCTTGTTTTTCATTGTAACGGTCATCTCAACCTGGTCGCCGGGTGAAACATACTGTTTGTTCATCTGGTAATTTGAGAGGCTAACGAAGTCACCTGCAACCCAGGTATAATAAAGATTTGGCTTAAGGTTCTCGATGGCGAGAGGGAAAATTCTTGACTGAGGGGGCCAGAATCCATCAGCGTCACCGCCAACTTCGGGGGTCATTGCGAAGATTTTGCCGTTGTTTTCGATGTCACCATCGTAAAGAAAATCGTCGGAACTTCCCCTAACAGGATAAAGAAGCTGCCATGCGGTTCCGGGTGAATAGCCATTCATTGCAACGATGTCTGCGGCGAACTCTTTGAAAATTGCGGAGTCGGGAGCAAGATAAGTCCAGCAGCCGTAGGGATATATGAGCAGATTGCTGTAGGTATGATAATTCAGGGCTGTCCTGAAGTTTTTACCGATAACGAAGTTTCTGTATCCCTGTGTCTCAAGTTCTGAAAACTCTGAGGGACCCCTGTAGTCGATATCGGAGGGGGTTGTGCTCGACCCGCCGTTTGGTGAATTCCAGTAGGTGTAAGGACCAAAATTTCTGTTGAGATCAACACCATAGGAGCCGCTGTTCAGACTTCTGTTTTTCCGCCACTGACCACCGCCTGAAGGGTTGGTTGATCTGTTATACTCATATCCGTCGGGGTTAATACACGGGATAAACCAGATTTCACGGTTATCAACAAGATATTTTACCGAAGGGTTGGTGTTGTAGTTTTCGAGGAGATAATACATATAGTAAATAACACTCATCATACCGGCAGGCTCTCTTGCGTGAGTCAGAGCGGTATAGAGAGCTCTTGGTTCATTTTCTGTCGCATCAGGATTATCTGAAATTTTTACCGCATATATCTGTCTTCCCTGTCCTGTGGTACCGATGCTTGACTTTACAGTGATGAGATTTGGGAATCTTGCTCTCATCGTATCAAGCTGGGCATTTATTTCAGCATAGGTGTAATATCCACCCATCGAACCATATCCGAGTCCTTCGACTCCCCAGGTTTCTTTACTCGACTGCCTTACCTGGAGTTTTTCCTCTTCAGTAAGCACGGGAAGATTTTTATAATATTCATTCCAGTCATCTATAAGTATCTCGTAGCGGACACCTGATTTTTGGAGATTTTCCACATCTTTTGCAGAGAGAAAAACAGAAATTGAGTTGTCTTTTCCCATAAAAGCTTCATCAATGATTACATGATGACTTCTCAGAAGTTCGATATCCTGTTTAAGATCGTTTGGGAATATTTTAACTTTCTTGTATATTTCCTGGGAGTGGTTGAGGGAGGTCAGGGTAAGAAGAAAGATACAGAGGGTGAAAATTTTTTTCATTGGGCCGTAAACCAAAAAAATTAGTAAAATGTGTAATTAAAAATATGGACAGGAGTGATAGAAAAACTGCAAAATGGTGAAACCCTTAAATCTTTTTCAAGGCGATGACACTGACATCATCATCGAATTTCATGTTGGTATATTCATTCATTCTGTTTTTAATAAATGTAACCGGATCAAGATGGGCAGGCATAAGTTCAATAAGTTTGATGAGGTTCTCCTTGCCAAACTGGATTCCCGTAGGATCGCTCGCCTCTGTTATGCCGTCGGTATATAGGAAAACAGAATCGCCGGGAGAAAGGGTAACAGAGGTTTCATCATACTCCCCATTTTCTGCAAATCCGAGTAGCAGGCCGTTACACTGAAGAAACTTAGCCTCTCTTTTAGTGGAATTGTACCAGACCAAAGGAAGATCACCGGCACCTGAGTAGTTTACGATGCCGGTTTTTTTATTAAGCAGAACTATTGACAGAGTGGCAAATACATCTGATATCTTGTTATCATGATAAATTGAAAGATTTACTTCCCGCAGAATTGAACTGGCAGAAAGCTCCTTGGAATTCTGTAAAATGACACGGACTGCACTTCTGATGTAGCCTGCATAGGCGACGGCAAAATACCAGGCACCCCACTTCTTACCCATGACATCGCCGAGTATGAGGACGGTTTTTTCGCTGTCCACATCGAAGTAGTCTATGAAATCACCTCCGGGAACACCACCAAAGGGTTGATGCCAGTGTGCGAGAGAGTAGCCCTCAATTTCGGGAGGGGAGTCAGGCACCACTTTCAGACTTATATTGTCGGCTGCCTTGTGAATTTCAGAGACGGCTTTTTCTCTCTCTTTTTCCAGGTCTTTCAAAAGAGCATTAACTTTTGCCACCAGAACCTTGGGACCGGAGGTTTTCACGACATAGTCGGAAATTCCGAGATCATATCCTTCAAGGATATCATCTTCCCCTGACTTTGCGGTCAGAAAAATGAACGGAATTTTCTGCACCAGCGGATCTTCGAGCACCAGTTTTCTGAACTCAAACCCGTTCAGGTTCGGCATCATGATATCTGAGATGATGAGATCAGGCAAAATCTGCCTGGCTTTGTGGAAACCTTCAAGGCCATTGGAGGCGGTCTGGCAGTCGAATCCTTCCTTGTTCAGGCTGTACTGAAACAGTCTGGAGAGGGAAGCATCGTCATCGACCAGGAGAATTCTGGCTTTAAAGGTTTTCTCAGGTTCAGGCATTATATCAGTTGAAGCTCTTTATGGCATCCGGTGTGTTATTGAAAGCTTCAAAAATTCTATACATTCTGGTTAATTCAAACATCGACTGGACTGCGGGTTGAAATCCAACGAGTTTAAGGTCGCCGTGATGCTGAGTGATTTTTTTAAGTGTAACCACGAGGGCGCCAAGGAATGTTGAATCGATAAATTCACAAACCGAGAGGTCGACGATTAATTTTTTGCTTCCAAGGTCGATCTGACCGAGTAGTATTTTTTTAAATTCTTCAGCTTCGTTCAATGTTGCTCTCTGAAGTGCAACAGCAACAACGACCACATCACCATTTTTTTCGACTTTAAAGTTCATTTATAACTCCTTTATTTAATTGTTTCAGGGTTGTTCGGGATTGATTCTGTATCTGCTCATGAGGCGGTAGATAGTAGCTCTTCCCAATTTCAATTTTTTTGCTGCTTCTAATATATTCCCTTTTGTCACTTTGAGGGCATGTCTGATTGCTTCCTCCTTTATTTTTTCAAAGGGAAGCACAACAGGGGAATTCAGGAATTTCTCAACGCTCGACTCCTCGACAGAGGGTGTAGCCGATCTGATATGCATAGGCAGGTCTTCGACATCAATAGTATCATTTTCAGTGAGGATGAGGCATCGTTCGATGGTGTTTTCCATTTCCCTCACATTGCCGGGCCAGTCGTAATCAAAAAGTAGTTTTAATGCCTTCGGGGTAAAGCCGAGGCATTTTTTATCGAGCTTACGATTGAAGTGCTGCAGAAAATGCTCAGCAAGCACGATAATATCCCCTTTTCTGGCTCTGAGCGGAGGAAGATTGATCGGGAATGAATTCAATCTGTAGAAAAGGTCTTCACGGAATTCCTTGTTTTCGACTGCATGTTTCAGATCACGGTTGGTAGCGGAAATGATTCTGACATCACATTTGATGGTTTCGGTGCCGCCGACTCTTTCGAATTCCTTCTGCTGAATAACACGAAGAAGTTTTGACTGGAGGGAGATGTCCATTTCACCAACTTCATCGAGGAAAATGGTACCCTTGTTTGCGAGTTCAAATTTTCCCATTTTTCTTTGGTGAGCGCCTGTGAACGAGCCTTTTTCGTGACCAAAGAGTTCGCTTTCCATCAAATCACGGGGTATGGAAGCGCAGTTTACGACCACAAAAGGGTAGGATTTTCTGATACCGTTGTAATGAATGGCTTTGGCGATAAGCTCTTTTCCCGTACCGCTTTCACCATGAATAAGCACGGTGATGTCGTTATCGAGGACTTTAGTGACCATTTTGAAGACATCCTGCATCTTGCCGTCGGCAGAGATAATATTGCTGAAGCTGTAGGTCTGGGTTACATTTTCGCGGACTTTCTCGAGTTCTTTTTCGAGGTCATAATTTTTGAGGGCATTTCTGATCGCAGGTTCAAGTCTTTGGGTATCAATTGGCTTCGGGAAATAGTCATATGCACCAATCCTCAGGGCTTCGAGCGCCACATCCACTCTTCCTTGTGCGGAAAGTATAATAACCGGAAGTTTTGGATCAAATTTTTTCACTTCAGCGAGGGCTTCAATTCCGCTGATTCCCGGGAGCATAATATCGAGGAGAATGAGATCAGGTTTCATTGAAAGTGAAGCGAGCATCTCTTCGGCATTATCAAAAGTTTTTACTTTGTAATTCCATTTTTCGCTAACCCAATAGGTAAGCAACCTTAGAATTGGTGCCTGGTCGTCGACAACAAATATCAATTTATCCATTGTTGGAATACCTCTTAGGATTGAGTTGTAATTTGATGATTACCGTGGTTCCGTTGTTTTCTTCACTTTTAAGATTAATATATCCTTTGTGCAGGTCGATTATCTGCTTCACGAGAGCAAGTCCGAGTCCTGAACCAGGAAGAGAGTTGTCTGTTCTCGAGACCTTATAGAATTTTTGGAAGATATAAGGTAAATCTTTTTTAGGAATCCCGATTCCTGTATCACTGATTATGGCTTCCAATTCATTTTTTCTTAACCGGACAAAGATTGTGATTCTGCCGCCGGGATTAGTAAACTTTACAGCATTACTGATAATGTTTTCGAAGACCTGTGTCAATCTTTCTTTGTCAGCATTTATTATCACCGGAACATCGGGATATTCCTCAAGAATGGTGATGGATTTTTCATCGGCATTTTTTCTGAACTCTGACACTGCCTCGGCAATGAGATCGATTGGATCAAAATCAGATTTATCGAGCACGACCTTCCCGCCCTCAAGTTTTGAGATATCGAGTACATCGTTTATCAGATCAGCAAGCCGTTTCGATTCAGTGAGAATGATTTTGTTGAAGTCAATTCTTACTGATTCGGGCATATCGGTATCAGAGTCAATTGTTTCAGAAAAACCGATGATAGAAGCGAGCGGTGTTCTAAGCTCGTGTGAGATATTGGCGACGAACTCGCTTTTAAGATGATTCAGCTCTTCGAGTACGGAGATTCTTTGTTTTACACGATCCCGCTCGATGGAGATAATCCGGTTGGCTTCGATGAGCTTATTGTTAAGGTCATTCATCATCTCATGATCATGGATTCGGGATGTTACATTTCGACCTATACCTACAATTCCGTCGAACCGGTTTTTTTGTGAGTAAACAGGGCGGGCATTAATTTCAAAAGTGAGCCTTTTCCCGAACTTAGTGATGAATGCAGCCTCGAAGGTGACAAGTTTGGAAGCTTTGAGCAGTTCCTTGAAGGAAATCGCGATCACTTTCCGTTCCGGTTCATCGATGAAAGAGATGAAATGCTTCCCGATCATTTCTTCGGGGAGAAACTCAAGAGAGAGCGCCCCGAGTGCATTTACGGAGGAGAAACCCCCCGTCTGGTCGAGGACAAAAATAAGGTCATCAGCGGTTTCGAAGAGTATTCTTAATTTTTCTTCGGAGCTTCGGAGTTTACCTATCAGTTCCTTGTCATCTGTGACATCAACGATCAGGTTTGAGATTCCGGTAATCCTGCCTCCTGAAGAGACGGTATGAACGAAATGCCTTACATACTTGAGTTGCTGGTCGTCGGAGTAAATCCGGTAATTAATTGCAGAAGTGTCGCCCTGTAGAGCACCTCTTAATTTAAGTTTGAATTGTCGGAAGTCAGCAGGGTGCACTTTTCTCATCAGTGCGGTTATGGAAATATTTTCAGGTTTGAAACCGGGAGAGAAGAACCAGTCGATATCACCGGTCAATTCCGTTATTCGCGAATTTGGAGTATCCACATGGAAAGAGAGAGTCCGCGAAAATCCGGTGAGACGGGGTGCCACATTCATCTGTTGTAAATCACCAGGTACGGCAGTTTTTGTGCCGGACTGTGATCCGGAATATTGTCCTGTGACCGCAGAGAATTCCACTTCATAGAAAGCAGCACCGGGAGTTTTAAGATCGTCGACTGAATTGATTCGTGAGGATGCGAATTTTAATTCTTTCTCCAGTTTTTGAATCAGAGCCGAGAAGGATTTAAAGTCTTTAACGGATGCAGCCTGCGAGTTGATTATCTCCTCTGCTCTTTGGGAGACTTTTCCTTCGCTGTAAACAATCTTGGCACCTTTATCCTCGTTTACCTCGAGTAAAAGAGTAAGAGCCGGTTTTGGGGAAGTGCTGATCTTGGAGTTCTCCGCGTTAGCTGGCATAATGGAAATAAGCAAAGTGGCAATTAATTAAGTGTCTTAATATAAGACATTATTTAGATAAAATGAAGAAAGTTCTGAAAAAAAATGAAAAAAATGAGGTAATTGTTCGACACATGATTATCATCTTATATTTTAGTTGAAACAAATATTTTTTTTTCGGAGGTGAAATGGAATATAGAATTGAAACCGACACCATGGGTGAGGTTCAGGTGCCCGCAGACAAATATTACGGAGCACAAACGGGAAGATCCTTAATGAATTTTAAGATCGGCGGAGAGAAAATGCCCGCTGAATTGATCAAAGCATTTGGCATTCTGAAAAAAGCTGCTGCTTTGACAAACAAAGAACTTGGTCTTTTGAGTGAAGAGAAGACTGCACTTATCGCAGAAGCGGCTCAGGAAGTAATCGACGGCAAGCTCGAAGGGAATTTTCCCCTTGTAGTCTGGCAGACGGGAAGCGGAACACAGTCGAATATGAATGTAAATGAAGTTATCGCCAACCGCGCAATTGAGCTTGCGGGTGGTGTTATCGGAAGCAAAAAGCCGATCCATCCGAATGATGATGTGAATAAAGCACAATCCTCAAATGATACATTTCCGACTGCGATGCATATTGCAGCAGCAATGGCTGTGAATGAAAAACTCATTCCCATGATTACCAAATTGCGTGATGCACTCGCAGCAAAATCTGAAGAATTCAAGGATGTTATAAAAATTGGCAGAACCCATCTGATGGATGCCACACCTCTGACACTCGGACAGGAATTCAGCGGATACGCTCAACAGTTGACCAACGGACTAAAGAGGATCAATAATTCACTTCCGTTCGTTTATGAACTTGCTCTCGGTGGCACCGCTGTTGGTACCGGGTTAAATACTCACCCCGAATTTGCAGTAAAAGGAGCTGCGAAGATTGCCGAACTGACAGGGCTTCCTTTTGTAACTGCACCCAATAAATTTGAATCGCTCGCAGCACATGACGCCATGGTCGAGCTTCACGGTGTATTGAAAACCCTCGCTGCATCGCTGATGAAGATAGCAAATGATGTAAGATGGCTGGGAAGCGGCCCCAGATCGGGTATCGGAGAGTTGAACCTTCCGGAGAATGAACCCGGTAGTTCCATAATGCCGGGAAAAGTTAATCCGACACAGTCCGAGGCAATGACAATGGTGTGTGCACAGGTTTTCGGGAATGATGTGGCGGTCAATTTTGGCGGTGCATCGGGTAATTTTGAACTCAATGTATTCAAGCCTGTGATAATTTACAATGTTCTTCAGTCAGTCAGGCTGATTGCCGATGCCTGCGAAAGCTTCACCGACCATTGTGTTGTTGGTATTGAAGCAAACCGCGTGAACATAAAGAAGCATGTAGACAATTCTCTTATGCTTGTCACTTCGTTAAATCCTCATATCGGCTACGATAATGCTGCAAAAATTGCGAAAAAGGCTCATAAAGAACACAAAACTCTCAAGGAAACCGCTTTGGAGCTCGGTCTCCTCACAGAGGAGCAATTTGATAAAATTGTAAGACCCGAAGAAATGATCTCTGCAAAGATGTAGTTCTTCCGGTAGCTGAAAGTTGTAGATGAAAGAGGCTGTCTGTAAAATGGCAGCCTTTTTTTATTCAGACTGAATCAATGAACGCAGATGGTGGACAATGAAAAAAATATTAACTTATCAGATTAAATTTTTTAAATTTATCCGGCTTTCAGATTGATGATCACTAAAAAAGAGATAGCGAAAAACTGGCTTCCCAGATACACAGGCACACCGATTGAGAAGTTTGGGAAATATTTTTTGCTGACCAATTTTCACAATTATGTGGAGGCGTTTGCACAAAAGTTTAATTGTGAAATTGAGGGAATCGGAAAGCCGATGCAAACCGCCACAAACAGCGACGGGTTGACGATCATAAATTTTGGTATCGGCTCGGCGAATGCAGCCACTGTGATGGATTTGCTAAGCGCTGTTGAACCTTCCGGAGTTCTCTTTTTGGGGAAGTGTGGAGGACTAAAAAGATCGACAGAACTTGGGCATTTTATTCTTCCGATAGCTGCCATCCGGGGAGAGGGAACGAGCAACGATTATGCACTTCCTGAGGTGCCGGCACTTCCTTCCTTTAAGCTTCACAAATTTGTTTCTCAGAAAATTGTAGAACGGGATCTGGAATACAGAACCGGCGTTATCTACACCACCAACAGAAGACTGTGGGAGTGGGATGAAGAGTTTAAGGATTATCTTCAGGAGATAAATGCCATTGCAATTGATATGGAGACTGCCACCCTTTTTACGGTTGGTTTTGTAAATCAGATTCCAAGAGGTGCCCTGCTTTTGGTCTCTGATACACCGATGTTACCTGAGGGAATTAAGACCGAAGAGTCGGACAAGGAAGTTACGAGAAAGTTTGCAGCATTGCATTTGGAACTCGGGATAGAAGCGATGACGGATCTTGGAATAAAAGGGGAGCAGATTAAGCATTTTACATATCAATAAACGGCTGAAAATGAGAAACTTCCTGCAGGACAGTCGACAGAAAGTTTATTGGGTCTCCCAATTATCGGGATGGGGCGGTTACTCCCTCCTGAATCTGCTGATTGTACTTTCAGCCCGCGCTGACGGAAATATTTCCGAATCCACCGACCGGTTTCTTTATCTCATAATTCCGACTCTTACTATATCGGGAATTCTGTTTACGCATATCTACAGAGAGATAATCAGGATATATGGCTGGGCGGAACTTGAACCAAGAGCCCTGGCGCCCAGAGTTTTCCTTGGCTCCATTACGGTGGCGATACTCATTTTCCTTTTGGTTATGGCTTTTTTCCTGCTCGCAGGGGAATCGGTGCGGGAATTATTTACACTTCCCAACATTTTGATAAACTGGATCAATCTCTCGATAATAGTGCTGCTCTGGTCGATTCTCTATTTTGCGATTCATTTTTTCGAGAATTTCCAGAAAGTTGAAATCGAGCGATTGATATGGGAAGCAGCCGTGAAGGATTTTGAGTTGAAGGCTTTGAAATCGCAGTTGAACCCCCACTTCATGTTCAATGCGATGAACGGAATTAGGGCTTTGATAGAGGAAGACCCTGAAAAAGCCAAAAAATCGATTACACAGCTTTCGAATATTTTTCGATATTCTCTTAATATAGAGAGGAGCGAGACCGTTCCCCTCGAAGATGAAATCCGTACCGTTAACGACTACCTTTCGCTTGAGCAGGTAAGATATGAAGAGAGATTGAGATTCTTGATAGAAGTTGATCCCTCTGTCAATTTTGTTGAGATACCACCGATGATGGTACAAACGCTGGTGGAGAACGGCATTAAGCACGGGGTATCAAAACTTCCCAAAGGCGGGGAAGTACAAATCAGGGCTTACAAAGAAAAAGATGATCTTGTTTTAATAATATTAAATTCCGGTTCACTTGACGATAAATTGATGGCAGACTCGAAAGGTTTCGGTTTGGCAAACACAAAGAACCGCCTTTCTATCCTCTATGGAGAGAAGGCATCGTTCACCATTTCGGAAAGTGACGGAAAAGTAAGAGCAGAAATAAAAATCCCAACCGGAGGAATAGAAAATGAAAGCTATTATCGTTGATGATGAGCGTTTAGCGAGAAATGAGTTAAGGCGACTTCTTTCAGAGCATCCAGAAGTGGAGATTCTCGATGAAGCCGCGAATGTGGATGAAGCAGTTGAAAAGATAAAGACTCACGACCCTGATGTCATTTTTCTTGACATTCAGATGCCGGGGAAGACCGGATTTGACCTTTTGGAAGAGCTTGACAGGTCGCCCCGGGTGATTTTCACTACTGCCTATGATGAATATGCAATTAAGGCATTTGAGTTTAACGCTCTCGATTATCTTCTTAAACCGATAGATCCGGCAAGACTGACCGAGGCATTGAAGAAGATAAAGCTCGAGAAAAAAGAGGATGAAGAACTTGAGCTCCGATATGCAAGCAAGCAGTTGAAAGCTGAAGATCAGGTTTTTGTAAAAGACGGTGACAGATGCTGGTTTGTGAAACTTGAAGAAGTCAGGCTTTTCGAGTCGGAAGGCAATTATGTAAGACTGTTTTTCAGGGATCAAAAGCCATTAATACTGAAGACTCTAAATTATCTCGATGAGAGACTAGACAGCCGCACTTTTTTCCGGGCAAACAGGAAGCATATCATCAATCTTAAATATATCGAGAACATAGAGCCCTGGCTCAACGGTGGTCTGCTTGTGAAGATGAAAGATGGCAAGAAGGTTGAAGTTTCGAGAAGGCAGTCGATTAAATTTAAAGAGATGCTTTCGCTTTAACCGGCACTATATTTCCCTTGAATGTAAAATATTAAAGGGCACACATAAGGATCAATGATTTATTATGTGTGCCCTTCGTTTATTTAAGACCTTTTAGTTTGGGAGCACTCGGAAGAGCGTTCTCGGGCCGTAGCCTCTTATTTCAGGGTAGTACATCAGACCGGCATACACAGGAGCTGATGAGTAGTATCCGGGAACCTGGGCCCTGATGATATATGTAAATTCCATATCCTGCGGTGCGTAAGTGACAAACCAGGTTATTTTCGAGTCACGAATTTCCTTGTCAGCATAGAACCAGTTCCAGTAGCCGGGCCAGTAACCTGTGTACGATGACTCACCTTCGATATTGTAGAGGTTGTCATCATTCACCACTTCGAAGCCGGCGGGGAACATATCCTCAACCATCATGTACTGATCGTCACTTCTGTTGGTTTTCACTTTCACTTTCACAAGAAGAAGATCGCCTGATTTGACTTTGTCGAGGTTCGACTTTTTATAGATGATGCTGTTTCCCGATCTTGTTTCGGTCAGTTTGAAAACTTCTTTTGTGATGGTGAAATTTTGATCCTTGGTAAAGGAGATGTCGGGATAGTAGAGCTCCACTTCGGCACCCGCATACAGAGTCCCTTTCCCTTTTTTCACTATCCTTATGGTATTTTTACCGTGTACAAACGGAAATGCGGCATAACTCAGTTTGATGTTGGCATCATCGGGAGCGAGTCTGTCCTTCTCGAAGAAGGTTTTTCTCACCTGTTTTCCATTAATAAATACCTCGGCGGAATAGTCGGGTTCAAGTTCATTTGTCATTTTCAGATAGTCAGTCAGAGCAAAAATAACAGTTGCAGTTTGCTGGGTTGAATGCCATCCCTTTCCTTTTTGCTCCCTGATCAGTGTTCTTACCGCTTTGATGATTGCGGGTGAGTTCGGATCAACTGCGAGCATAAGTTTCAGGGCAAAAGCAGTTGACTGCACCTTATCCTGCTGCCATGAGTAATATTTATCCCTTCCCCAGGAGATGAAGTTCTGATCTTCCTGAGCGGATTTCATCAATCTCTGAAGGACTGCTGCTGCTGTTTTTTTATCACCTGTGGTGTTGTAAGTCAGTCCGAGAATTGCGGTAGCATATGGGTTCAGGGAATCAGCAAGAAGCTCGTCGATCAATTTGTTGAAGACTGGATTCTTTTTGGCAGTAGGTTCGCATTCAGAATAGACCCATGCAATGTAGGCTGCGGTAACCCTGTCCACATTTTTCTCCTGCAACAAACCTGTCAACGCATTGAAACCTGATTTGTAGCTGTTTTGATCAACCTTGTAACCAAGTTTCTGAGCCATGTTGAATCCATACATAACATAAGCAGTCATATAAGGATTAACCGGGTCATTTTTCCACCATCCCCAGCCGCCCTGTGGATTCTGGAAATCGTAGAGCCTTGCGAGTCCTTTATCTATGACATCGGGAAGTTTTTCCAGAGTCGAAGAGCTGATCGGGACATTCAATTGCTTCAGAGTGCCTGCGGTTATGAGAGCAGGGAGAAATCTGCTCATCGTTTGCTCCACACAGCCATAGGGGTAGTCCACCAGTCCATCAAGAGAATGGAGAAGTGAAGTAGCCAGAGTGGGACTGAGGGCAAGAGACAGATTCACCGTTTTGAGGTTCACACCCTGAGGGATATTAAACTCGACGGTTTTTTCATTGTCGCTGGTCTGCAAAATGGAATTGAGGTAATTGACTGCCTTGATTCCAATGGGGATGACAGGTACCGTGATTTTCACGGCATCAGATTCCTGGTCTGAGATTGCTTCGAAATATATTTCGCTGGTGTAATTAACAAAAGGTATTACTGTTTTTATTTCGACAGTTGCAAGTCCCTTTGTTGGAATTGGTGCTTCAAACGAATTGGCAGTTTTCTTCGACGCAACCACCCCTTTTACCTCAAACGAGAGGGGAGTAAGATTTGTAAAATTGAATTTAAATTTTGTTTTTGCTTCAGAACTTTGATAATTGTGAATATTGGCGATTATGGTTGTCGTATCCCCTTCCTTAAAGAACCGGGGAGTTTCAAGACGGATCATGAGGTCTTTGGCTGCAAAGATATTGTTGATGGCGTCGCCCGTGAAGGTGTTTTTGGTGATAACCTTTACTGTGGATCTCCACGAAGTAAGATTGTCGGGAAGTTTGAAGGAAATTTCGGCTTCACCACTTCCGTCGGTAATTACCGCGGGATTCCAGTAAGGTGCATCACTGAAGTTTTCCCTGACCACCACTTCCTTTTCACCGTCTCTTGTGGATGGAGGAGAGGGAGACGATTTTTCTTCGATTGCGGCACCATCGGCAGACATGGTTTTATTTACCATTCCGCCTCCGAGGTAACCTGAAAAATAAAACTCCATCTCTTCTTTGTAGGGATCAAGATAAATCTCTTCAGAGGTGCTTTTACCTTTGGCAAGCACCACTTTTTTAATCGGATATACGACATTGACCAAAGAGAGACAAATATCGTATTCTCCTTCGGGCAGATTCGTAAAACGGGTGAAGTTTATACCATCCACTCCCCCTTTCCGTATAATCGAACCATTGGTAATGAGTATCTCGATTGTTTTATCTTCCAGACTTTCCTTATCTGCCGTTTTGAATTTAACTTCAAGTGAAGAAGTTCCTGAACCTGGTTTTGCAGGATCTTCGGCTGAATATTTAGTGTCAAGTAGAGAGACCGGTCTGCTGACAGACTGACCGTATTTTCCTTCAAGTGAGTTTGTGGTCTGAGTGTAGTAGTATTCGTCTTTATAAAAAGACTCATAAAGAGAAGGTGTGTTGTCTGCTTTGATCGCATAAATGGCTTCATCCACCGAACCAAAAGACAATTGTGCGTTTTTAACGGGTCTGCCGTTGTTGTCGGTAACCTTCACCAGGTATTCAGCCTCTTCACCCGGTTTGTACTTCGATTTTGAGGGGTTGATCTTCACATCAAGTTTAGCCTCTTCGTTTATGACACCGACCTTTTTAAAAGCGTAAACGAAGGAGGAGTTGAAAGCTCCGGAGAATGAGATATTAAAGCTCGGATAGTATTTTTTGTCGGCGATGAATGAATATTCACCATAACCATTGACGATTTTTATCGCTTCGGCTTTAATAATTGAATTTTGCTCTATTGTGATAACTCCAGCCTGTGGTTTCCCCGGAAGGAAGACCATTGCTTTAACGGTATCACCTGCAATATAGGTTTCCTTGTCGGTGACGATTTTGGCTTCCTGTCTTTCGCCATACCAGTACCAGCCACTTCCCGAGAAGCAATAGAAAGAGGTTTCATCGAGTGTGGATCTTCCGTTTGAGCCTCTGCCATATACCATTACGGTATAGTAACCCTCCGATTGCGGAGTGTAATTGATGAAAGAAAGACCTTTGTCGTTGGTTTTCACTTCTGTTTTGTAGACTGTCTCTGTCAGTGGCTTATTTTCGATGTAAGTGGTTTTGTTTATGACGACTGACAATTCCTTTGAAACAGGAGTGAGGTCAAAGTTATAAGAATTGGCGGTTATCGTCACTTCTGATCCCGGTTTTACAAAATACCGGCTCGAACCTGCAGTCACAATAAAATCAGTAACCGAGGCAGTGACCGAAGAAGATCCTTTGATTTCGCGTAGTGACTGGTCGGTAACATTGGCTTCAAATGAGTAAGTATAACTTGCCACTGAATCATTTATGGAATTGAAGGAGAAGGCGAATGATCCGTCGCTGTTTAAAGTACCGGTAATTTCCTTCAGATATTCGTAATTCCCATAATCATAAGGATACCATGCCTTATAGTACCAGGCATACTCACTTCCAAGCCACCATGGCACACGGTAAGGTTTTCTCATAACTCTTATTTTTACAGTTGCACCTGCAACAGGTTGCCCGAAGTAGTAGTCAGCCTGAACTTTCCCCTTTATTTCTTCACCATTAAAGAAGGACGATTTCTCAGTATTAACGGCTACACGGAATTCAGGTTTTTTGTATTCCTCAATTGAAAAGGAAGAGTAGAAGTAGTTCTCACCATATTGGGCATTAATGTAATATGTACCCGGTTTGAACGATGTATTGGTTTTAAACGACGAATAGAAGGATCCGAAATCGTCGAGAAGAAGTTCCTCTTTCAATACTTCAGTGCCTGCCGGATCGGATATTTTAACAGAAACTTTTTCTTTTGAAGGTACACCCATCTCTCCGTCTTCACGGTAACGGATGATGCCTTTATAATTAATCACTGCACCGGGGCGATAGACGGGTTGATTGGTGTAAATTGATGAGAAATATCTTTTGCCCTCACCCTGTCCGAAAAAGATGTAGGGATCGGAATAAACGAGTTCACCTTCAACTTTAGAAATTATGAGGCTGCTGGCGTTCTCTTTCGCTGAAACTCCTTTCAGATCCATCATTGAAAGACCGTCTTTACCGGGGGTAACAGATGCAATCTTGCTGCCGCCTGCATAAAGAGTAGTGGCTTCGGGAATAAGGATTTCACCTGTTTCAGCGTTCGTTGTAAATGCAAGAAGGTTGTTCTCTCCTTTTTTTACAATCATCATTTTTGCCGAGACATAGACCGGAAGGTAGGCAACTTTGCCTGAATTGAATGCTTTAATAATATATATGCCGGGTTTATCGAACACACCTGCCGAAACCGTGGTGGCATCGTAATAATAACTTCCGCTCGGAGTCACTATCTTGCTGAATTCCCTCACTTTGTCCATGAACTTGAGGTAGGTGCCATCTTTCGTCCAGATGTCAAATCTGCCGTAAGCTCTCGTTGCGAGATATTCACTGATGAATTCATATTCCTTTGAGACTGTGTAGACAGTGAATTGAAAATTCTCATCCTCGGTGTTGTTCACAATCTGAAAATTGACTGTGTCACCGGGCTTGAATTGCCCATTTGCAGCGAGTCTGAACATGGCAGGCTGTTCCTTCGAGTCCTGTATTTTGAAACCCGCAAATGCAGCGGCTGCCATCAAAAGAGCAGCAAAAATTGAAAAAAATCTTTTTCCGGACATTTTATTCTCTCGTTTTTATTTTTTTATACTCATTAACTGACAGATTTGTGCCCGAAAAATAGCTAAAAAATTTGAGATTGTCAGAATAAGGTAATAAAAGAATCAGGAGAGAAAAAATTATGATGAAGACTCTAACCTGTTATAATAAAAAGGTTTAAGTGTCTGATTAAGTTTGGGGACAACGAAACCGACTTTAAGACCAAATTGTTCGATTATTCGGGAACCTCATAAATGAGCCAAAAAATGTGATTTTTCATTGAAGAGGGGAAACGGCTTCAGATACATTTGCATCATAAAAATAAAATGTTCTTAAAAATAATGAGGTTATACTTGAGCAAAGTGCTTAAATCATTCTTGTTTGTGTTGCTCTTGATATTAACCGGTTTTAGTGTTGAAAATCCGAAAGCAAAAGCTGAAGAATCTTCCCTTTCGAAAATCCCTGCAAAATCTGCAGAGCTTGTCAGGAAATATTCTTCAATTCTTGAATTCTCGAATCCTAAAGACGCGAAAGTTACCTGGTACGGGCCCGGCTTCCATGGAAGGATGACCGCAAGCGGTGCAGTATTTGATCAGGAGAAATTTACTGCAGCACACAGAACGCTCCCATTTGGTACCATATTGAGGGTAACAAACAAAGCAAACGGCAAGTCCGTTATAATTACAGTTACAGACAGAGGTCCCGGACATTACAGTCTCGAGCTTGATCTCTCAAAAGGAGCAGCCAGGGCATTGGACATGATAGATGCAGGCGTAGCCAATGTGACTATAGAAACAGTGAAGGTAAATGGATTCAACACTCCGGTATTATCTACGATTTAGCAAACAAGCTAATAAAAACCCGTCTCGTAAAAAAGGCGGGTTTTTTTATTTTAAACATTCATAATTTTGACAGCAACAATTTCAGACTTTAAGAAGTCAAAGAAAAAGAACGGTCAAACAATAAAAGATTCGGAGAAAGATAATGAAATATTCACTTGTCGTGATATTGCTTTTGGCAGCGGTTGTAATTACCGGGTGCAAAGCAAAAAAAGAAGAGGGGCCCCCCTTAAAGGACAGCACAAAAACAGAAGACTCGGTTAAAGGAAGAGATACCCTTACACTGAACGATCTGCTCGATTCAAATAAAGTGAAAGAAGAAAAAGAGAAACTGAAAAAGCAGTTTGATCAGAAAAAGAAGCAGCTCGATGAAAAAATGGATGAAGTACAAAAAGAGCTGGACAAGATAGGGAAATAGTGAAGTTGATTTTATCAGGAAGAAGAGAGAGTTGAATGGAGGTACCATCCGGGTCTCTTCTTCCTGAAAAATGATATTTGGTTAGTTGCCCGCCATCAGGAGAGCAATAGCCGATGTATTTACGATATCTTCTACACTGCAACCGCGGCTGAGATCGAAGAAGGGGAGCTTGAGACCCTGAACTACCGGGCCAACGGCTTCTGCTTTTCCGAGTCTTTGGGCTATTTTGTAACCTATATTACCTGCCTGCAAATCGGGGAAGATCAGAACATTTGCTCTTCCTGCCACTTCGCTTCCCGGAGCTTTTTTCTTCCCTATACCTTCAACAATAGCGGCATCGAACTGGAGCTCACCATCAACTTTAAGATCGGGTCTTTTTGCTTTTACAATTGCTGTGGCTTCCAGAACTTTATCAATAAGTTTATGTTTTGCACTACCTTTGGTTGAAAAGGAGAGCATCGCAATATAAGGTTCTTCACCAGTCAGGATTTTATGGTTGTCGGCAGTTGAGATGGCTATATCAGCGAGTTGGGCAGCATCAGGATCGGGAAC
This sequence comes from Ignavibacteria bacterium, assembly GCA_017302895.1. Taxonomy (NCBI): domain Bacteria; kingdom Pseudomonadati; phylum Ignavibacteriota; class Ignavibacteria; species Ignavibacteria bacterium. Next base: position 1,517,217 of record JAFLBV010000001.1, read on the forward strand.
TACTGCACAGTCACCAAAAGAGTATGTTATCTCAGGGTAAACCATCAGGAAGAAACTCGAGACAATAGAAATTCCTTCCTTTGTACCGATGCAAAGAATTCCCGCACGCATTACATCACCCGTGGAAGCTGTTGAACCGGCAACGCTTGCCTGAGCCATACCTTCTCTTGTCATCATGGCACCGAAGAATATATCTCTCTTCATCGTCTCACGCGCTTCTTCAATGGTCATACCTTTGTGTTTGCGGAGATTGTAGAAGATGTTTGTGAAGTCGCTGAGTTTTTCCGATTTTTCCTGATCGATTATTCTGACACCTGTCAGATTGACGCCAAGTGCAGCGGCAGAGGTTCTTATCTTTTCCTCGTTGCCGAGTGTAATTACGTTTCCAATACCCTCACGGGTGATAATTTCTGCAGCCTTAAGGACTCTTTCGTCATGCGATTCCGGGAGGACGATTGTACGCTTTTTACGGGCAGCGTTTTCCCTGATTTTTACTAATAATTCGAGTTCACTCATTTTTCATTCCAAATAAAATAATTTAAAGACAACTTAAAATTAACGAAATGTGAAGAATCATTCATTATCACATCGAGACAGTTTACCAAAAATCCGGGATAATTCACCGGTATCAAATTATTTTTTGTTATTAATGAATTTTTCCGCAAATTTAAAGCTGTAAAAATTCAAAATATGTGACTAAAACGGGGGGTAAAGTGTTGCAATTGTCGCTTAAAGTCAAGGAATTGTAAAAAGATGTCACAGCTATTGCGCAACGATTTTATGCATCGTATTTTTCCACTGTAGTTTTTTGACATTCTTCAAAAAGCAAAATTTTACAAAAAAATCAAACACTTAATTCTTAACCAAACTCATTGGAGTAAATAAATGAAAATCGTGAAATTCGGTCTCGTTCTCTTGTTACCAGTAATGTTCGTTCTTACAGGCTGTGGAAAAAAGAAAGAAGCTGCACCAGCTACTGATTCAGTAAAAGTTGAAGCTCCAGCACCAACAGTTGACACAACTGCTAAAGCTGACACCACTGTAAAAGCTGACACTACCAAAAAAGAAGAAACAAAGAAAAAATAATCTCTCCGGAGAATATTTCTTGTAATCTTTTTGATGATTATAAGTCTGATAAAAGCGGGTTCATCCCGCTTTTATCATTTTAAACTGTTTTAATCCCTTCTCACTCTCTCAACTTTTCCAAAATCCAAAAAACAATTGATTAATTGCCGGGAAAATTCTAATTTAGCGGACTTATTTATTATGATTAGAAAAAACTTAGAATATTTAAAAGAACTGATTGCCAACAAATGTCTTGCCACAGGCAGGGCAGCTGATTCAGTTACTCTGGTTGCTGTAAGCAAATTATTTGGAACAGACCGGATTCGCGAAGCGATATCCGCCGGTCAGACCCATTTCGGGGAGAACTACGCCCAGGAATTCAGGGACAAATTTGCTGAACTTTCGTCAGAAAATATTGTCTGGCATTACATTGGTTCACTTCAGACCAACAAAGTGAAGTATGTTGCCGGGAATGCTGAATACATCCATTCAGTTGATTCATTGAAACTTCTTTCCGAGATTCAAAAGCAGGCAGAGAAAAAAGGAGTGATACAGAAGATATTCCTTGAATTTAAGTCGTCGTTTGAAGCGACCAAATCGGGAAGTGAGGCTGAAGGAATTTTTTCCCTGGCTGAAGCAGCATCGCAGATGGATAATATTTCGGTTACAGGACTGATGACGATGGCTCCTTTTGTTGATGACATTACAATAATAAGGGATGCCTTCGTGAGAACAAGGGTGCTTCGTGATGAACTGATCAGATCGGGTTACACATCTGTGAAAGAGCTGTCGATGGGGATGACAGGGGACTACAATGTTGCAATTGAAGAAGGAACGACTTTTTTAAGAATTGGCACAGCCATTTTTGGTGAAAGAAATTAGAATGAAATTATCACCCGTAAACATCAAACGGCAGGAGTTTTCGAAAGAAATCAGAGGCTACAACACAAAGGAAGTCACAGATTTTCTTGAGAAAGTAGCCGATGAGGTGGAATCTGCCATCAAAGAGAATGAGACTCTCCGAAGAACAATAGATCATCTTAATCTTGATGTGGAGAGATATAAAACCATTGAGGACAGTTTGCAGAAGGCTTTGATTGCTGCCCAGGAATCTTCGGGAACGGCACTTCAAAAAGCACATGAAGAAGCTGCGGAGATTGTAAGACGCGCTGAATTGGAGGCTGAAAAGCTTCTGGCGGATTCTCAGCAAAAAGCGATCGAGCTGCAACAGCATATAGCCGGACTGGAAGAAAGAAGGGCTTATATACTCGCAAGACTATCTGCTATTATAGAGACACAGGAATCTGTAATCGGAGAGACACCGGCCGTTACTGCGGTTCCGGAATCTCCCGTAAAAGTCGAATCAGTTGAAGAAGCCGGCTTTATTGATCACCTTCCGGTCAGGGAAGAGGTTGCTCAGTCAGAGATAAAAGGAAATGATACTGCCGCTTCTGAAGAAGAAAAACGAAAAAAATTGTCGGAGCTTTTCTTTACGGGAAGTTCAGATAAAATTGACATAAATAATATTGTGGAAGACTAAAATGACAAATCTGTTGGAAAAAGTAAAAGAAGCTGTTGAATTTATCAGAACAAAGACAACCGGGAACTACGAATTTGGCATAATCATGGGAACCGGTCTGGGAGGTGTGGCGAGAGAAATTGACATAGAATTCACACTTGATTATGAAGAGATACCCAATTTCCCGCTTCCGACTGTCGATTCGCACAAAGGAAGACTTATCTTTGGTACCATATTTGGCAAGAAAGTGGTTGCGATGCAGGGGAGGGTTCATTACTACGAAGGGTACACCATGCAGCAGATCACTCTGCCTGTGAGAGTAATGAAGTTTTTGGGAGTGCACACACTATTTGTTTCGAATGCCTGTGGTGGCATGCATCCCAATTACAGGAGAGGCGACCTGATGATCATGGTTGACCACATAAATCTTCTGGGAGACAATCCGTTGATAGGGAAAAACTACACAGAGTTTGGACCAAGATTTCCTGACATGAGCGAACCGTATTCCCGCGAACTGATAGCTTTAGCGGAAGATGTTGCTCTTGATAACAAAATTAAAGTCCATAAGGGAGTTTATGTGGCTGTATCGGGATCAAATCTTGAGACGAGAGCCGAGTACAGATTTTTGCGGGCTATCGGTGCTGATGTGGTTGGAATGTCAACTGTTCCCGAAAATATAGTTGCAAACCACATGGGAATGAGAGTATTGGGAATGAGTATCGTGACAGATGAGTGTTTCCCCGAATCACTTAGACCGGTTACACTTCAGGAGATGCTTGATGCGGCAGCAGTTGCAGAGCCGAGAATGACCAAAATATTTACAGAGGTAATAAAAAGAATAAAATGACAACACGAAAATTTGTCGGAACAGTCGGCTTTATTCTCTCGGTTGCGGTTGCTGCAAGTTCGGCATACTTCCTTGACGGGGTATTCAAAGTTGATTCTGTATATTACTCAAGGATCTTCATTTTGCTGATAGCCTCATTTGTCGCGGGATGGTTGATCGGGGAGGGGTTCGACAGAAGAACTTCATTTCTTTTCGCTTTGACCGGGATGTTGTTGGGGATACTCGGGGCAATAAGCCACGAAATGTTCTTTGTAGTCAGAAAAACCACAGATACTGAAACCTTCAGATATCTTGTAAACGCAGCAATAAACGGGGTGATTGTCTCGTCGTTTGTGCTTTTCGGAAGAAACAGCAGTGCACTCCGTCTCGCCGGTTCTGAACCGGAAGCAGGTGAAGAACCTGCAGGTGGAACTGTGCCAACTCTTAAGTTTAGTGTTAAAGAGGAGGTTGCTGAGGAGCCGGTTGAGGAAGAAACCTTGGAAACTTCTGAATATGAGGGAGAATCTCCGGGAGAAGAATACCGGCCCCTTGAATCAGGGTCACAAGAAATTTCGCATGAAGATTCAGAAAAAGACCCTATATTTGGAGCTACATTTTTTGAAAAAAATGCAGACCTTATTATAGAATCGGCGAAGCTTGAGGCAGAGAAAATCAGGTTTAATGCCGAACAGGAAGTGCTGAAGAAACAGCAGGAAAAAGAAAAACTTGAAAACGAAATAAAAATGCTGATTTATACCGAGAAGAATTTACTTGAGCAGTATAAAAAGCAGTCGTAATAAAGAAAAGAGATAACAGAAAAGATGTATAAGCCATATCCTGAGAATTTTAAGTATCCTGAAATAGAGAGTGAAGTTCTTGAATTCTGGAAAGACCGGAAGATTTTTGAGAAGTCAGTTGAAACGAGACCTGCGGATAAAAGTTTTACTTTTTACGAAGGTCCTCCAACAGCAAACGGCAAGCCGGGCATTCACCATGTAATGGCGAGAACGCTGAAGGATTTGATTTGCCGCTACAAAACTCTTCAGGGATATCAGGTGCACAGGAAAGCCGGCTGGGATACACATGGTTTGCCCGTTGAGATTGAGGTGGAGAAACAGCTTGGGATAAAGAGCAAATCGGATATTCCTGCATTCGGTGTCGAAAAATACAATGATGCCTGCCGTCACTCTGTCTTTACATATAAAGATTTGTGGGAAAAGATGACCGACAGGATGGGCTATTGGATCGACCTGGAGTCGGCTTATGTAACCTGTACAAATGAATACATCGAATCGGTATGGTGGTCGCTTAAAACACTTTTCGACAAGGGACTTATCTTTAAAGATTACAAGATAGTTCCACAGGATCCAAAAGCAGAGACTGTGCTTTCGAGCCACGAACTTGCACTTGGTTACAGGATGACTAAAGATCCATCGGTTTATGTTCTTTTCAAAGCGAAAGATCAGGATTTCCATTTTCTCGTTTGGACAACAACTCCATGGACACTCATTTCAAATGTTGCGCTTGCGCTTGGTCCCGAAGTTGAATATGTTAAAGTATTGCACAAAGAGAAAAAAATCGTTCTTGCAAAAGAGAGACTTTCTGTTCTTGGTGAAGATTATGAAATACTTGAAAGTTACCTGGGCAAGGATTTGGCAGGTACTGATTACGAACAGTTGATGGATTATGTAACCCCTGACAAAAAAGCCTTTTACACCATTAATGCCGGATTTGTAAGTACGGAAGACGGTTCCGGTATTGTGCATATCGCTCCTGCATTCGGTCAGGATGACTATGAAATTTCAAAAGTTTACGGACTTCCGATGCTCCAACCTGTTACCCGTGGAGGAAGATTCACCGCAGAGGTAACAGACTTTGCAGATCAGTTTGTTAAGGATGCCGACAACGGAATTATACAAAAATTGAGAGCCGAAGGAAAACTCTATAAAAAAGAGACCATCGAGCACTCGTATCCCTTTAGCTGGCGTTTCGACGATGTGCCCATTATATATTACGCAAGAGAATCGTGGTTTATAAAAACCACATCTGTTGCTGACCGTATGGTGGAACTAAACAAAACCATCAACTGGGCACCACCAGAGATAGGTTCCGGAAGATTTGGCAACTGGCTCGAGGATAACAAGGACTGGGCTCTCTCGAGAGACAGATACTGGGCGACTCCACTTCCGATCTGGGTGACTGATGACGGAAAGGATATGTTCGCAGTTGGCAGCATTGAAGAGCTGAAACAGGGTATTTACGAGTATGAGGGAAAACGGACACCGGTTTCAGAACTTGATTCTGTCGATCTTCACAAACCTTTTGTGGACAGAATAGTTTTTGAAAAGGACGGAAAAGTTTTCAGAAGAACACCCGAACTGATAGATGTATGGTACGATTCAGGTGCGATGCCATTTGCACAGTATCACTATCCGTTTGAAAACAAGGAGTGGTTCGAAGCAAATTTCCCCGCTGACTTCATTTCCGAGGGAATTGATCAGACAAGAGGCTGGTTTTATACACTGCACGCTATTTCGACAATGCTTTTCGATTCACCTGCTTACAAAAACATTCTGGTGAACGATCTGATCCTCGACAAAGAGGGGAAGAAGATGTCGAAGAGCCGCGGCAATTCAGTTGATCCGTTCATGCTGTTTGATAAATATGGAGCTGATGCAACCCGCTGGTATCTCGTGGCAAACAATCCGCCATGGAAACCGACTCTTTTTAATGAAGAAGACCTTGGCGACATACAGAGAAAGTTTTTTGGTACACTTGCCAATACATATTCTTTCTTTTCACTGTATGCCAATATCGACAAGTTTGCGAATGACAGGCCGCTCGTTGATTACACAAAGAGACCCGAGATCGACCGCTGGATCATATCCAAGTTGAATACGCTCGTAAAAGAGTATGAAACCTCGATGGATGCCTATGATGTAACCAGAGCTGCAAGGGCTGTGATGAGTTATACAATAGATGAACTTTCTAATTGGTATGTTAGAAGAAGCAGAAGAAGATTCTGGAAATCGGAGCTTACTGACGCCAAACTTTCAGCTTATCAGACACTACACGAGTGTTTAATGACAGTTTCAAAGTTGATCGCACCTTTTGCCCCCTTTATGGCAGAAGATTTGTATCAGAGGTTGACTGCTGCAGAGCAAGGGCAACCCGAATCGGTACATCTTTGTTACTTCCCGCAGGTGACTTATATAGATACTGACCTTGAAGCCAAGATGGAAGCCGTTCAGAAAGTGGTTTACATCACGCGTTCCATGAGGGCAAAACACAATCTTAAAGTAAGACAACCGTTAAAGAAAATTATGGTTGCAGTCTCGGGTGATTTGAAGGAACCATTGGAGACAATGAAAGATGTGGTGCTTGAGGAAGTTAACATCAAAGAACTTGTAATTCTGACCGATGATTCGGGAATTGTGAAAAAAACAGCAAAACCGAACTTCAAAACACTCGGACCTAAGCACGGCAAGGGTGTACAACCCGTAGCTGCAGCGATAAGGGAATTTGGCAATAACGAGATATCCATCCTTTCCAAAGGAGAGAATGTGTATATTTCGGTTGCCGGTGGCGAAATTGAAGTGGCACCGTCTGATGTAGAAATTATAAGTACAGAGATTGAAGGCTGGCTCGTGGAGTCCGAAGGTTCATTCACCGTTGCTCTCGACACAGAGATAACAAGTGAACTGAAGGAAGAGGGTATCGCGAGAGAGTTTGTGAACCGTGTGCAAAACATGAGAAAAGATGCCGGATTTGAGGTTACTGATAAAATCAGAATTAATTATTCCGGTGATATGGAACTAAAGACCGCTGTTGGCAATTTTCAGTCATATATACAGGGTGAAACATTAGCCGAGGAATTGACCACAGGTGAGCTCAACTCAGGTTATAAACAGGAATGGAAAATCGGCGAGCTTACTTGCTTAATCGAAATTAACAAATCATAAGGATACGAACAGGAGATTCCAATGGAAGAAACCAAAGTTCCGGGCGGAGAAAATACTTCTCCCAAAAAAACAAGATATAGTAAAGAGGAGTTGGAAGAATTCCGCGCTGTAATACTTGAAAAAAGAGACGAGATCATCGTTCAATTACAAAATTTACGCGACAGAATGATGGACCCGACTACAGGAGAGTATATCAACGAGAATTCACCTTACTCTCTCCACATGGCAGAACAGGGAACTGATGCCATGGAGCGTGAAAAAACCTTTCTTTATGCACAGCGCGAAGGGAAATTTCTTGGCTATCTTGATGAAGCGCTGAAGAGAATTGATGCAGGCACATACGGTTTGTGTGTTGAATGTATTGATGAGCCTCAGAATTTATGCGAGACTTGTCCTCTGATTCCAAAAGAGAGACTCCTTGCGGTGCCTCACAGTCAGCATTGTCTCCCAATCAAGATCAAACAAGAAAAGAAGAAGAAACCGTATTAAGAATTTTATCAGCGACAAGTTCGCACGAAAGTTAATTTATTTTGCATTTATACTCGTTGTAATCGACCAGATAACCAAACTGGCGGTGAAGGGGTTTTCCATACCTTTTCTCGGAATCGAATATGACGGGATGTATCTTGGGCAGACCATGCCAGTGCTTGGAAATTTTTTCCGTTTAACTTTCGTGGAAAACAAAGGGATCGCTTTTGGAATAGAACTTAACCCCATTGTTAAAGTGCTGGTTTCGCTCGTTTCGTTTTTTGCGGGCGGATTCATCATTTATTACATCAACAAGATAGCATCCGAAAACAAGGGTGCTGCTGTTGGTCTTGCCCTGATATTGGGTGGAGCCATCGGCAACATGATCGACAGGGTGTTTTATGGTGTGCTTTACGGCTATGCTCCTCTTTTCTACGGGCATGTAGTTGATTTCTTCCATGTAGTGTTCGATGTAAAGATTTTTGGTTACTACATAGACAGTTTCCCTATCTTTAATATAGCAGATGTGGCAGTTTCTCTCGGTGTGGCCGTTCTTTTTATCTTCTACGGAAAAGAGCATAAAGAAAAGGCAACAGAACCTGAAGCCGGCGACACTTCCGAAGAGGCAGGAAGCACCTCCGAAGAGACAGGAAACACTTCTGAAGAGTCGGAAGAAAAACCGGTAACGACTGCCAGACAGATCAGTATTTCAGAAGAAACGGTTGAAGTAAAGGCTGAGAAACCTGCAGATGTCGAAGATAATAACCGAAAAGATCTTTAGATATGACATTCCTGACGGGAAAAAGAAGGAAAGGGTAGATACTTTTCTCGCCAATTCTGTTGAGAACGCAACCCGCACCAGAATCCAAAAACTTATTGAAGCAGGCCTCGTAACCGCGAACGGGAAGATAATAAAATCCAATTACAAGGTGAATCCGGGGGATGAAATTATTCTTACCCTTCCAATTGCCCCCCGACCCGAAGTTGCTGAACCTGAAGATATCCCCATAAATGTAGTTTTTGAAGACCAGTATCTGCTGATAATAAACAAGCCTCCGGGACTTGTTGTTCATCCATCAATCGGACATTACACAGGGACTCTGGTAAACGCGCTCCTTTTCCACAATCAGAAACTAAGTGATATTAACGATCCGGCAACAAGACCGGGAATCGTTCACAGAATTGACAAAGACACGAGCGGTCTGCTCCTTATCGCAAAAGATAATGTAACCCATCACAGGCTCGCAGCACAGTTTTCCGCGCATTCCATCGAAAGGGAATATCAGGCGGTCGCATGGGGAATTTTCAAGGAGAAAAAAGGGGAAGTGCAGTCATATATTGCCCGAAGCAAAAGGGACAGAAAACTTTTCACGATGACTGAAAACGAAGGAAAGTTTGCCCACACTTTTTATGAAGTGATTGAGGAGTTCGACTTCGCCACACTTTTAAGTTTGAAATTAAAAACAGGAAGAACCCACCAGATCAGGGTTCATCTCAGCGGAACGGGACATCCTATATTCGGTGATGAGTTTTATGGCGGAAGAGTAATAAGATACGGCGATCAGCTTCCCGGAATAAGGGCAAGAGTCGATAACCTCCTCGATCTGATGCCAAGGCAGGCACTTCACGCTAAAACTCTCGGGTTCATTCATCCCCACACCAAAGAATTTATGCGTTTCGATTCGGAATTGCCGAATGACATCAAACAGCTTATCGAAAAACTGAGGATCAGGTATTAGGTATTAGGTATTAGCTATGATCTATGAGCTGGTTGGTTTTGGAATTAATACAGGTTTTACATTATTTAAATAATAGCAGACAGTTATGTTAAAAATTTACAATACGCTTACTCGAAAAAAAGAAGAATTTATTCCTTTGAATCCTCCGCATGTTACGGTTTATTCCTGCGGACCAACGGTATATGACTATTTTCATATAGGAAATGCCCGCTCGTTTGTGATGTCGGATATTGTCAGGAGATACCTGATCTATTCAGGGTACAAGGTGAAATTTGCTATGAACCTGACGGATATTGATGACAAGATCATAAACAAGGCGAATGCTCTCGGAATTGATTCCACGGAAGTGGCGAAAAAGTTTTCGGATGCTTTTTTCGAAGATATAGACAAGCTCGGGTTATTGCGTGCGGATGTTAATCCAAGAGCAACGGAGCACATACCTGAAATCATAGCCATGATTGAGGCTTTGATAAAAAACGGAAAAGCATATGAAGTAAACGGCGATGTTTTTTACGAAATCAGTCAGTTTCCCGGTTACGGAAAACTTTCGGGAAAGAATATCGATGATCTTGAGTCGGGTTCCCGTGTGGAAGTCAATGAGATTAAGAGAAGTCCGCTTGATTTTGCACTTTGGAAATCGGCGAAACCGGGAGAACCGTGGTGGGAAAGTCCATGGGGTAAAGGGAGACCCGGCTGGCACATCGAATGCTCGGCGATGTCGTGCAAACATCTCGGTGAAACCTTTGATATTCATGCCGGCGGAAGTGATTTGATCTTTCCTCACCATGAAAATGAGATTGCCCAAAGTGAGGGAGCCACAGGAAAGCCTTTCGCACGGTTCTGGATGCACTATGGTTTTCTGAATATTGACAATGAAAAGATGTCGAAATCGCTCGGTAATGTTTTTAATCTTAGAGATATGGTTAAAAAATACAAACCTGAGACACTTCGCTTTTTTTATGCTCAGACTCATTATGCGTCGCCCCTTAACTTTACTGCCGAAGCCTTGGAAAGTGCTGACAGAGGACTTGAAAAACTCAATAATCTGTTTGAGAACCTTAAACAAGGACTTGCATCGGGACCCGCTTCGAGTGCGACCCAATACGATTTCAGCAAAAGTTATGAGGCTTTTAAAGATGCAATGGATGACGATTTCAACTCGCCCAAGGCAATTGCGGTTGTTTATGACTTTATAAAGGAAGTAAATACAATAATTGCATCGGGACAGGGTTTAACCCGCGAGTTTTATGAGGGCGCTCTTGAATTCCTGAAAAAGACTGCCGAGGGTGTCCTTGGAATTCTTCGCACGGAGAAAGTTGAAGCTGCTGATGCAGGTTTGGAACACGAACTGATTGAACTGCTGATCAGACTCCGTATTGATGCAAAAAAAGAAAAGAATTATCCCCTTTCAGACAAGATCAGAAATGAGCTGAATGCGTTGGGAATAACTCTTCAGGATACCAAAGAGGGTTCAACCTATAAAAAGAACAGATGAAACCACACGCCGATTTGCTCGAAATTGAGATCGCGGGGCACAAAATCCGTTGCTCTGTAAGAAGGAGCAAAAGGGCGAAGAGTGTTGCGATAAGGATTAATCAGTATGGTCTCTTTGAGCTGGTTATTCCCGAGAGGGGTTCATTTGAAGAGGCAAGAAAGTTTCTCGATTCAAAGAAGAAATTTCTCGAAAAACACCTCCACCTCCTCGTTAAAAAAGAGGAATCGCCTTACAAACTTTTTGGGGAAGAGATTAGAGTAAACCACTACTACAATCTTTTCCTCAGGAAGCATATCGTAAATTTCAATCGCGACACTTCGGAACTCACCATTGAGAGCCCGCAGGGTGCCGGGGAGACCACTTCAGAGCTCTACAAGGGATTCCTAAGCGGAACGGCCGCCAAATATCTCATACCCCGTGCAGAGCATCTTGCAGCGAAACATGGCTTTAAGCCAAATCTCATCAGAGTGAAAAAAATGCGGGGGAAGTGGGGCTTCTGCACGATGAAAAAGGAAATTTTCCTCTCTCCCATGCTAATGGCGCTCGAACCCGAACTCATTGACTATGTAATCATCCACGAACTCTGCCACCTCAAGGAAATGAACCACTCCGCCAGATTCCACGCCGAACTCAGAAAAATCCTCCCCAACTATCTGGAACTTAGAAAAAGAATACACTCTTTGAAGTTTGAGGGTTGAGGGCAGGAGGCTGAAAATTTGAAGGCTGAGGGCTGAATTGCTGAAGGCTGAAAAAAATAGCCTGTTGGCTTTAACCACAAGTGGGGGGATTGCGACGAAGAAATGAATGTATTTCTGTCGCTTACCAGTCGGTAAAGTTCGTCGATTTTCAAATTCAGAGTTCTAATTCAAAAGACAACCGTTCTCCATTTCCTCCAAATTCACTGTAATCGAACCTAATCTGTATAGTAGAAGCCAGTTCTACAAGGCACTACCACGGAAAATATTTCAATAAAATACAGTGTATAATACCGGCAAATAAATCAGTGCTAACCTGTTGTAAAAACATAAATTTACGGGAACCAAATCCTCAGAAACAGGACTGAACTGGTGCACAAAATCCGGATAAAAAGCAGAACTGATCCAAAAAAAATAAAAAATAATGAAGAAATAATTTGGAAATTACGAGGAAAACCCTTTTATTAGTGGCTCAAATTTTTAGAATTATTTAAGTTCTTTTCTTAATGAATGTGCGCAAACGAGGCAACTGCCAAGGAAAAAGCAAAAAAAATAAAAAATATTTGATTTTGCTCTTGCACAGAATTTGAAAAAGTCGTAAGTTTGAAGACTGTTTATTTTTAGTTCTTAAACATACTGAATGACGCTTAACCGGGCGGTACTGACACGAAAAAGTTTTTATAAAAAAAAGTAAAATTAATTTTTAATTTGCTTGACTTGAATAGGAAGTTTTTCGTAAGTTGGAAGCCCGTTTCTGAAAAATTCAGCAAACGAAAAAATGTTCTTTTACATAATGGATGCATCTGGCGGAAGTCAGATGATAGAATGACAAAAACTGTTATAAAGGCTTACAATCAATTTACAACGGAGAGTTTGATCCTGGCTCAGGACGAACGCTGGCGGCGTGCCTAACACATGCAAGTCAACTTGAGGGAAGGAGCAATCTGACCTGATGGTGGCGCAAGGGTGCGTAACGCGTAAGTAACTTGCCCCAAGGTAAGGAATAACGTCGAGAAATCGGCGCTAATACCTCATAATGCAGCGGATCCGCATGGATATGTTGTTAAAGGTTTACCGCCTTGGGATAGGCTTGCGTCTGATTAGCTAGTTGGTGAGGTAATGGCTCACCAAGGCTACGATCAGTAGCTGGTCTGAGAGGATGATCAGTCACACTGGAACTGAGACACGGTCCAGACTCCTACGGGAGGCAGCAGTGAGGAATATTGGGCAATGCACGAAAGTGTGACCCAGCAACGCCGCGTGGAGGATGAAGGTATTCTATATCGTAAACTCCTGTGAGAGCAGACGAAAGACAGATTATTAATTTGGATGACTGTATGCTCAGAGGAAGCCCCGGCTAACTACGTGCCAGCAGCCGCGGTAATACGTAGGGGGCAAGCGTTGTCCGGATTCACTGGGTGTAAAGGGCGCGTAGGCGGTATAGCAAGTCAGTGGTGAAATCTTGCAGCTCAACTGCAAAACTGCCATTGATACTGCTGTACTTGAGTGTGGAAGAGAGAGGCGGAATTCCAGGTGTAGTGGTGAAATACGTAGATATCTGGAAGAACACCAATTGCGAAGGCTGCTTCTTGGTCCATAACTGACGCTGAGGCGCGAAAGCGTGGGGAGCAAACAGGATTAGATACCCTGGTAGTCCACGCTGTAAACGATGAGTGCTAGATGCCGGATTTTTTCGGTGTCGCAGCTAACGCATTAAGCACTCCACCTGGGAAGTACGATCGCAAGGTTGAAACTCAAAGGAATTGACGGGGGCCCGCACAAGCAGTGGAGCATGTGGTTTAATTCGATGCAACGCGAAGAACCTTACCTAGGCTTGAAAGGCTTATGACCGGCTGTGAAAGCAGCTTTCCCGCAAGGGCATAAGTACAGGTGCTGCATGGCTGTCGTCAGCTCGTGCCGTGAGGTGTTGGGTTAAGTCCCGCAACGAGCGCAACCCTTACCATTAGTTGCCACCGGAGCAATCCGAGCACTCTAATGGAACTGCCTACGCAAGTAGTGAGGAAGGTGAGGATGACGTCAAGTCCGCATGGCCCTTACGCCTAGGGCTACACACGTGCTACAATGGCCGCCACAACGGGCTGCAAAATCGCAAGATGGAGCCAATCCCTAAAAAGCGGCCTCAGTTCGGATTGGAGTCTGCAACTCGACTCCATGAAGTTGGAATTGCTAGTAATCGCGCATCAGCATGGCGCGGTGAATACGTTCCCGGGCCTTGTACACACCGCCCGTCAAGCCATGGAAGCCGGGGGTACCCAAAGACAGTGACTCAACCGCAAGGAGAGAGCTGTTTAAGGTAAAACTGGTGACTGGGGCTAAGTCGTAACAAGGTAGCCGTACCGGAAGGTGCGGCTGGATCACCTCCTTTCTAAGAGAACAGCGTCATTTTATCATCCCTTCCCGGATGTATCCATTTTTTTATGTTCTTTAAATACTGTATGAGTTCAGGACCGCAAGGTCTTTAGATTTGGGCCTGTAGCTCAGATGGTTAGAGCGCACGCCTGATAAGCGTGAGGTCAGTGGTTCAACTCCTCTCAGGCCCACAAATTGGGATGTTCTCTAAAGCTCAAAACCGAAAATCCCTTAATGAATGATTATTAAGGGGCTATAGCTCAATTGGGAGAGCGCCGCCCTTGCAAGGCGGAGGTTAACGGTTCGATCCCGTTTAGCTCCACAAGGTTGTTCTTTGAAATATTGAAAGAGTAAGACTGATTTTTATAAATCAGTTTACTAGGATACAAATATCATGTCCATAGAAATTTAACAATTTCATATAAATGCGAACAAAAGCATAACATTAGAATAAATTTTTTGGTTAAGTTACTAAGGGCACATGGTGGATGCCTTGGCACGAGTAGGCGAAGAAGGACGCGGCTACCTGCGATAAGCTACGGTGAGACGGAAGCAGTCTCCGACCCGTAGATTTCCGAATGGGGCAACCCAAGTGCGGTAATACGCACTTATCTCTACCTGAACACATAGGGTAGTTGAGGCTAACCCGGGGAACTGAAATATCTAAGTACCCGGTGGAAAATAAAACAATAGTGATTTCCTGAGTAGTGACGAGCGGAAGGGAAAGAGTCTAAACCGATCAATCTGTTAATGGTGGCAACCGTAGGATTGACGGGGTTGAGGGATATATTTTGAGTCTATTGCCATTGACTCGGAGAGTAAAAAATCATAATATTAGTTGAACGGTTTGGGAAGACCGGCCACAGAGAGTGACAGCCTCGTAAGCGAAAATATTATGACTCTTCCAAATATATTCCCAAGTACCACGAAATAAGTGGAAGTTTGTGGGAATCCGGGAGAACCATCTCCTAAGACTAAATACTCACTCGTGACCGATAGTGAACCAGTACCGTGAGGGAAAGGTGAAAAGAACCCTTATTAAGGGAGTGAAATAGTACCTGAAACCATGTGCTTACAAACGGTTGGAGTCCCGATTCGTCGGGATGACAGCGTGCCTTTTGCATAATGAGCCTACGAGTTACTCG